>JASGEB010000285.1:0-22326 GCA_047606785.1 Pseudoxanthomonas sp. | reverse complement strand
TGTTGAGCAGGCAGAAGCCCATGGCCGGCGCCGGCGTGGCCGCGGTGGACGCGGTGATGGCCGGCCCGGACAGGCGCGCGTTCTGCGCGGTGCGTCCGCCCGGCCACCACGCCACCCGCAGCGCGGCCATGGGCTTCTGCCTGCTCAACAACATCGCCATCGCCGCCGCCTACGCCTGCGAGGCCCACCACCTGGAGCGGGTGGCGGTGATCGATTTCGACGTCCACCACGGCAACGGCACCCAGGACATCTTCTTCGAGGACCCGAAGGTGGCCTACTTCAGCACCCACGAGTCGGGCCTGTATCCCTACAGCGGCAAGCCGTCCGAGCGCGGCGTGGGCAACGTCATGAACGTGCTGCTGCCGCCCGGCAGCGGCGGCTTCCGCTTCTGCAACGTGTGGGAGGACGAGGTGCTGCCGGTGCTGGAGCGGTTCGGCCCGCAGCTGCTGCTGGTGTCGGCCGGCTTCGACGCGCACATGCGCGACCCGCTGGCCGACCTGATGGTGGAGACCGCGGACTTCGCCTGGCTGAGCGGGCGCCTGCGCCAGGTCGCCGACCGCCACGCCGGCGGCCGGCTGGTGTCGATGCTCGAAGGCGGCTACGACCTGGAGGCGCTGGCCGAATGCGCCAGCGCCCACGTGGCGGCCCTGCGCTAGGCCTGTCGACGCCAGACCCGATGAACCCGTCCCGACGCCGGCCCGGCATGTTCATTGCCCCTCACCCGGGCTTGCGGCATTCTGGCCGCCGTTTGCCCCATGGACTCCGCCAGCGCGTGCGATCCGCCCTCCGCCTGCTGCCCCTGCCCTTCGCCCTGGCCGTGGCCCTGCCCGCCTGGGCCGCCGACGAGAAACCCGTCAGCTGGGCGCTGTGCCCGGTCGAGGACGCGATCCCGCCGTTCCCGGGCGCCCCCGATCCCCTGCCGCCCAAGCAGCAGGCCAAGCAGCGCGCCGAGCGGGCGCAGGCCGACACCCTGATCAGCGGCGACAGCCAGCAGGGCACCCAGGAATCGATGCTCTACCAGGGCAACGTGGTCATGCACCACGGCGACCAATTCCTCAACGCCGACAACTTCCGCTACACCGACCAGGACCAGACCAGCTACGTGGCCGACGGCAACGTGCGCTATTCCGACTCGGGCATCCGCATCCTGGCCAAGCGCGCCGAGGGCAACCAGGACACCGACACCCACACCATCACCGGCATCCAGTACCAGCTGGTCGACCGCCGCGGCAACGGCAGCGCCGACAGCGCCCACATGGTCGGCCCCAAGGGCCAGCTGTTCGCCTCCACCTACACCACCTGCAATCCGCAGGACCCGGCCTGGAAGCGCTGGCAGCTGAACGCCACGCGCATCGACGCCGACACCGACGAGGGCTTCGCCGTCGCCCACCACGCGACGATCCGGATGGGCGGGATCCCGATCCTGTACGCGCCCTGGTTCAAGTTCCCGATCGACGACCGCCGCCAGACCGGCCTGCTGTATCCGAGCATCGGCTACTCCAGCAAGAACGGCCTGAGCTGGCGCCAGCCGATCTACCTGAACCTGGCGCCGAACTACGACGCCACCCTCGAACCGCGCATCATGACCAACCGCGGCATCGTCTTGGGCGGCGAGTTCCGCTACCTCTACCACGGCGGCGCGGGCAAGCTGCTGGGCGCCTGGATGCCGCACGACAGCCTGATCGCCGACCGCGAACGCAGCTACGCCGAAGACGATTCGGACGAATACTACGACCCGCTGCAGGCCAAGAACCGCGGCTTCCTGCGCTTCATCGGCCACCACAACCTCAATGCCACCTGGCAGGCGCGCGCCAACCTGGCCTGGATCAGCGACTCGCGCTACCTGGAGGACAACGGCGGCTTCTCCAACGGCACCGGCTACGCCTATACGGTGCTGACCAGCACCGTCGGCGTGTACGGCACCTCGCAGTTCTGGACCGCCGGCGCCGAGTCCCGCTACTACGAACTGGCCGACTACACCCTCAGCAAGAGCAGCCTGCCCTACAACGCGCTGCCGCGGGTCTACTTCAACTACGACCGGCCGCTGCTGGACTGGCTGGAAGTGGGCATGAACGGCGAAGTCGCCCGCTTCCAGCATCCCACCAAGGACGGCGGCTCGCGCCTGGACCTGAAGCCGTTCGTGTCCATGCCGCTGCGCGGCGCGGCCTGGTTCTTCACCCCGACCCTGGCCTACCGCTACACCGCCTACCAGCTGGATAAGGACCTGGCCGACAGCCTTGCCGGCGACCGCACCCCGACCCGCTCGCTGCCGATCTTCTCGATCGACACCGGCCTGTTCTTCGACCGCGACACCAGCTGGGGGGGCATACCCTTCCTGCAGACGCTGGAACCGCGCCTGTACTACCTGTACGTGCCCTACCGCAACCAGGACGACCTGCCGCTGTTCGACACCGGCACGATGACCTTCAGCTGGGCCCAGCTGTTCCGCGACAACCGCTTCTCGAGCGCCGACCGCCAGACCGACGCCAACCAGCTCACCCTGGCCCTGAGCTCGCGCTCGATCCGCCAGACCGACGGGGTGGAGAAATTCAACGTCAGCGTCGGCCAGATCGTCTACTTCGACGACCAGCTGGTGACCCGCACCTCCAGCGAATCGCCGGTGTACAAAGGCAAGTCGGCGTGGGTGATGGACACCAACTACATGCCCAACGACCGCTGGACGCTGGGCGCCTCCTACCAGTACGACGCCAAGAAGGGGCAGGCCGACCTGGTCAGCCTGCGCTCGCGCTACCTGATCGGCAGCGACGGCGTGATCAACCTCAGCTACCGCTACCGCCGCGACAAGCTCAAGCAGGCCGACTTCTCGTTCCTGTACCCGCTCACGCCCAGCTGGAGCGTGGTCGGGCGCTACTACTGGTCATTCCAGGACCGCCAGCTCCTGGAGGCCATCGGCGGCGTGCAATGGGACAGCTGCTGCCTGGCGGTGCGCATCGTCGCGCGCCGCTACGTCCACAACAAGCAGGGCGAACTGGACAACGCGGTCCAGGTCGAATTCCTGCTCAAGGGCCTGGCCTCGATGGGCCAGAGCACGGACCGCACCCTGCGCCGTGGTATTCTCGGCTATTACCGCGACGACCTTTATCTGGTCCCCCCCAGTGTCGCCACTCAGGACGAGGACGAGGACGACACCACTTCCGACTCCGTTCCGTTCTGAAGGTCACGATGAAGCAACTACTCCTATTGGCCGGCCTGCTGGTGGCCCCCCTCGTTGTCGCCCCCCTGCAGGCCCAGACCGTGCAGCCGCTGGACCGCATCGCCGCGGTGGTCGACGAGAACGTGGTCCTGCAGAGCGAACTGGACCGCGCCGTGGCCAACGTCAGCGCCCAGTACGCCAGCCATCCCGAGCAGCTGCCGCCGCCGGACGTGCTGCGCCGACAGGTGCTCGAGCGCCTGGTGCTGGTCAAGCTGCAGGTGGCGCGCGCCAACGACAGCGGCATCCACGTCAGCGACGAGGAGGTCAACAGCGCGGTGGCCAGCGTGGCCCAGCAGAACGGCACCGACGTGGCCGGCCTGCGCCAGCGGCTGGCAGCCGAGCACCTGTCCTTCGACGACTTCAAGGACTCGCTGCGCGACGAGATCACCGTCCAGCGCCTGAAGCAGAACTTCGCCCAGAGCCGCATCCGCGTCAGCGAGGGCGAGGTCGACACCGCCCTGGCCCAGCAGGCCAACGGCGTGCAGTACCACCTGGCGCACATCCTGGTGGCCCTGCCCGACGGCGCCAGCGCCGACCAGATCGCCACCGGGCAGAAGAAGATCGAGGGCATCAAGGGCCTGATCGACCGCAACGAGATGGACTTCTCGGCCGCCGCGGTGCGCTATTCGGACAGCCCCAACGCGCTGGAGGGCGGCGACCTGGGCTGGCGCAGCACCGACGAGATCCCCACCGCCTTCGTCGACACCCTCAAGGGCATGAGCGCCGGCCAGGTGATCGGGCCGATCCGCGGGCCCAGCGGCTTCCAGCTGCTCAAGCTGGTGGAAGTGCGCGACGCCTCGCAGGCCACGCCGCAGATGGCTACCGAGTACCACGCCCGCCACATCCTGATCCGGGTCACTCCGACCCAGGACGCCGACGCCGCGCGCGCCAAGATCGACACCCTGCGCGCCCGCATCGCCGGCGGCGCCGACTTCGCCGAGCTCGCCAAGGACAACTCCGAGGACAACAACACCCGCGGCCAGGGCGGCGACCTGGGCTGGTTCCAGGCCGACGCCTACGGCCCGGACTTCGGCGCCAAGCTGGCCGGGCTGGCCGACGGTGCGGTCAGCGAGCCGTTCCGCAGCGAGGCCGGCTGGCACATCGTCCAGCGCGAAGGCAGCCGCCAGGTCGACGTCTCCGAGCAGAACCGCCGCGCGCAAGTGCGCGAGACCATCGGCCGGCGCAAGCTCGAAGAGGAATACAACCGCTTCCTGATGGAAATGCGCGGCGAGGCCTATGTCAGCTTCCTCGACGCCGACGGCAACCCCGCCGGCGGCTGAGTCGCCGCCGCTGGCGCTGGTGCCCGGCGAGCCGGGCGGCGTCGGCCCTGAACTGGCCGTGCGGCTGGCCCAGCGCCTGCCGCCAGGCTCGCGCACCACCGCTTTCGCCGATCCGGACAGCCTGCGTCAGGCCGCCGCCGCCCTGGGCCTGCCGCTGCGCCTGCTCGACGCCGACGCGCCGACCCGCCGCCCCGGCGACCTGCCGCTGCGGCCGTTGCCCAATGCCGTACCGGCCCGCTTCGGCCTCGCCGATCCGGCCAACGGCGCGGTGGTGCACGCCACCCTGGTCGCCGCCGCGTGCGCCTGCCGGGCCGGCGAATTCGCCGGGCTGGTGACCGGGCCCGTGCACAAGGCGTCGATCAACGACGCCGGCATCGCCTTCACCGGCACCACCGAACTGCTCGCCCGCCAGGCCGGCTGCGAGGTGGTGATGATGCTGGCCAACCCGATCGTTCGCGTCGCCCTGGCCACCACCCACCTGCCGCTGCGGGCGGTGCCCGATGCGATCACCGCCGCCACCCTCGCCCGGGTACTGCGCATCACCGAGGCCGCGCTGCGCCGGGACTTCGGCATCGCCGAGCCGGTCATCGCCGTGCTCGGCCTCAATCCGCACGCCGGCGAGAGCGGACACCTGGGCCGCGAGGAGATCGAGGTGATCGAGCCGGTGCTGGCCGTGCTGCGCGGCGAAGGCCTGCGCCTGGCCGGGCCGCTGCCGGCCGACACCGCGTTCCTGCCCGGCAAGCTCGCGGGCTTCGACACGGTGCTGGCGATGTACCACGACCAGGGCCTGCCGGTGCTCAAGTACAGCGGCTTCGAGCAGGCGGTGAACATCACCCTGGGCCTGCCCTACCCGCGGGTGGCGGTCGACCACGGCACCGCCCTGGCCCTGGCCGGCAGCGGCCAGGCCGATCCGTCCAGCCTGTTCGCCGCGTTCGCCACCTGCGCCCGCTTCGCCGCCGTCCGCGCGGCGGTTTGACTCGCTCCCCACCGAGCACCAATATGGGCACCCATATTCCCGGAATACGGGCGCCCATATGAAAACCACCATCGAACTGCCCGACGCCTTGTTCGCCCAGATGCAGCAGCGAGCCAAGGCGAGCAATACGACCATGAAGGCGCTGATCACCGATGCCCTGCGCAAGGCGCTGGCGGAAGAACCGGAAGCAAAGCCGTTCAAGCTGCGCGACGGCAGCGTGAGCGGTAACGGGATGACCGCCGAGTTCCAGAACATGACCTGGGAAGAAAAACTCGAGGTCATGTACGGCGACCGTGCCTGATGATCGCGGTTGACACCAACCTATTGGTTTACGCGCACCGCAGAGACAACCCCTTCCATGCCATCGTCGCGCCGCTCGTGCAGCAACTGGCCGAAGGAAAAACCGCTTGGGCGATCCCGTGGCCCTGCCTGCACGAGTTTTATGGCGCCGTCACCAAGCCACGCAACTTTTCTCCAGCAAGTACGCCGGACCAGGCCATGACACAGATCGAAATCTGGCTGGAATCGCCCGGCCTGCATCTGCTGTCGGAAACGCCTACACACTGGTCGACCCTGCGTGAGCTACTGAGCAACGGAGAAATACAAGGCGCGATGGTCCACGACGCCCGCATCGCCGCGTTGTGCCTGGCCCACGGCGTGCGCGAGCTGTGGAGCACGGATCGCGATTTCAGCCGCTTTCCGGCATTGAAGCTGCGCAATCCGCTGTTGGCTTCCGCCTGACCGAATCGATACCATGCCGCCCCCGCCTGCCAAGCCGGTTTCCGGCGACCCACGGCCATGAACCCGCAGCCGGCCGCCACTGAATTCGGCCACGCCAAGAAACAGCTCGGCCAGCACTTCCTGCACGAGCGCGCCTACATCGACCGCATCGTGCAAGCGGTGAACCCGCAGCCGGGCGAACAGCTGGTCGAGATCGGCCCCGGTCAGGGCGCGATCACCTTCCCGCTGCTGAAGAAGCACGGCGAGCTGACCGTCATCGAGTACGACCGCGACCTGATCTTCCCGCTGTCCGAAGCGGCGCGCGCCTACGGCCGGCTGGAGATCATCCACAAGGACGTGCTGCGGGTCGACTTCACCGCGCTGGCCGGCGAAGGCCGGATCCGGCTGGTCGGCAACCTGCCCTACAACCTGTCCTCGCCGATCCTGTTCCATGCGCTCGACCACGCCGCGGCGATCGCCGACATGGTGTTCATGCTGCAGAAGGAAGTGGTCGACCGCATGGCCGCCGGCCCCGGCAGCAAGGTGTACGGCCGCCTGAGCGTGATGCTGCAGGCCTGCTGCGAAGTGCAGCCGCTGTTCGTGGTGCCGCCGGGCGCGTTCCGGCCGCCGCCGAAGGTGGACTCGGCGGTGGTGCGGCTGCTGCCGCGCGCGCCGGCGCGGGTCGACGTGGACGATCAGGCGGTGTTCGCCGAGGTGGTGCGCGCCGCCTTCGGCCAGCGCCGCAAGACCCTGCGCAACGCCCTGTCCGGGGTGTGCGACGCGGCGCTGATCGAGGCGGCGCAACTGCGCCCGGACGCACGCGCCGAGCAGATCGAAGTGGCCGGCTTCGTGCGCCTGGCCAACCTCGCCGCGAAGCAGCATTGAGGCCCGCTGGCGCGGCATTCACGCGCCGCAGCGCGACCGCACCGCCAAAGTCTCCTACACTGCCGCCATGGACAACCACGACTACGCTATCGACGTCGACGTGGCCACGCGCTTCCTGGAAGACCGCTCCGAACCGAGCAACGACCAGTACGTGTTCGCCTACACCATCCAGATCCGCAACCGCGGCGCGGTGGCCGCGCGCCTGATCGCGCGCCACTGGATCATCACCGACGCCAACGGCCAGGTGCAGGAGGTGCGCGGCGAGGGCGTGGTCGGCGAGCAGCCGTGGCTGCGCCCGGGCGAAGCCTTCCAGTACACCTCCGGTGCGGTGCTGGCCACCGACCAGGGCACCATGCGCGGCGAATACGAAATGCTCGCCGACGACGGCACCCGTTTCCAGGCGCCGGTCGCGCCGTTCGCCCTGCGCATGCCGCGCACGCTGCACTGAAGGCCGAGCGATGTCGGTCTGGGCCATCGGCGACCTGCAGGGTTGCTACGACGCCACCCAGCGACTGCTCGAACGCATCGCGTTCGACCCGGCGCGCGATACCCTGTGGTTCTGCGGCGACCTGGTCAACCGCGGCGGGCAATCGCTGGAAACCCTGCGGCTGGTGCATTCGCTGCGCGAGCACAGCGTGGTGGTACTGGGCAACCACGACCTGTCGCTGCTGGCCATCGGCGCGCGCAGCGAGGGCGAGAAGCGCAAGGTCAACGAGGACCTGCGCCGGATCGTCACCGCGCCCGACCGCGAGGAACTACTGGACTGGCTGCGCCGCTGCGAACTGATCCATGCCGACCGCCGGCTCGGCTGGATGATGGTGCACGCCGGCCTGGCGCCGGGCTGGGACTGCGTCGCCGCCGAAAAGATCGCCCGCGAGATCGAGGCGCAGCTGCGCGGCGCGGACTTCGCCAAGCTGATGCGCGGCATGTACGGCGACAAGCCGAACTGGTCCAGCGGCCTGCGCGGCATGGACCGCTGGCGCGCGGCCATCAACGTGCTCACCCGCATGCGCTACTGCACCCCGCGTGGGCGCATCGCCATCGAGGAGAAGGGCCCGCCCGGCACCCAGGCCCCGGGCCTGTACCCGTGGTACGAGGTGCCCGGCCACGCCCCGCGCGAACTGAAGATCGTATGCGGTCACTGGTCGGCGCTGGGCCTGACCCTCAGCCAGGGCGTGTATGCCATCGACACCGGCGCGGTCTGGGGCGGCAAGCTGACCGCCCTGCAGCTGGACAACGACGAACTGCGGATCGTGCAGGTGGCAGGTCGCGAAGGTGCGCCGGACCGGCTGCCGCGGGGCGATTGAGAGGCGTGCGCGACGCCTGCTGGCGTGCTCGGCGGTTGGCTCGCGCAACGCTGCAAGCACACCTCCGGCAACAGGATTACGAAGATGATTTGGCGTCGCAAATCATAGCGTGTCTGTCTCCCAGACAACATCGATTCATCAACGATGGTCGAATAAAAGTTGCTCTCCACTGCAGGCAGATCCGATGCGCAGGGTCGGCACCGCTGCCAGCAGTTGACGAGTGTAGGCGTGGCCCGGATGCTCGAACAGCTGCGCAGCCGCGCCCTGCTCCACTATCCGTCCGCACTGCATCACCAGCACCTCGTGACTTACCTGGCGGATGACGCCCAGGTCGTGCGAAATGAACAAGTAGGCCAGACCAAGCTGCGCCTGCAATTCAGCCAGTAGCGCCAGGACCTGCGCTTGTACCGACACGTCCAGAGCCGAGGTCGGTTCGTCCAGCACGATCAAGCGCGGCTGGGTGGCGATAGCGCGCGCGATTGCCACCCGTTGGCGTTGCCCGCCGGACATTTGCAGCGGGAAGCGGCTGGCCAGCGCCGGTCCCAGCCGCACCTGCTCGAGCAATTCGGCGATGCGGGCCGGCTGCTCGGCTCGCGCCAGGCCGGTGGTGTCGAGGGCGTCGCCGAGGATCCGAGCGACGTTCCAGCGCGGATCGAACGAGCTCAGCGGATCCTGGTAGACGGCGCTGAGCGTGCGCCGCCAGGGCCTCCGCTGCGCCTCGGCCACCCGCGCCGGGCCGGCGCCGGCCCAACGGCGTCCGTCCAGCCGGACCTCGCCGGCGTCGGGCTCGGCCAGGCCCAGCACCAGCCGCGCGACGCTGCTCTTGCCCGAGCCGGATTCGCCGACGATGCCCAACGTGCGCCCGGCCTGCAGCGCGAAGTCGACGCCGTCCACCGCGACCTGCGGCTCGCCGTCAGGACCGCGTCCCTGCTCGGCCTGAGCCGCAACATCGTGCGTGCACGCCTGATCGAACTGGGCGAACTGGTGGTGAACAAGCGCGTGCGGTGACTCAGGCCAGCAGCCGCGCCAGCGCCCGATTGACCAGGGCGGGCCGTTCGAGCATCAACTGGTGCCCGCATTCTGGCAGCACTTCCAACACCCCATCGGGCAAGGCCTGCGCCAAGGCGGCCGCGCCTGCCTGCGGCGTCAGCCCATCGCTATCGCCGGCGAGGATATGGATCGGCAGCGACAACACCCCCAGCTGCGCCTGCGGTATCCAGCGCGCCTGGGTGAGCAGCGCCTTGAACACGTAGAGCGGGTTGTTGCGGGTCAGCGCTTCCTCGTAGGCCACCAGCGCCGGCGCCGCATGCGGGTGCCAGGCGCGCTCGCGGAAGCCGCGCGCCAGCAGCGGCCGCAGCAATTCCAGCGCCCAGACCGGCAGGCGCAGCAGGCCGCCGGTGCGGGCCGTGGACTGCAGTTGCGTGCCCAACAGCAGCACATTGCGGAACGTCTCCAGACGCCCGGCCGCGGCCAGCCGCACCAGCGCATCCAGGCCCAGCGCGGTGCCGTACGAATGCGCCACCAAGGTGTTGCCGGTGCCGCCGAAGCGGGCGAACACCGCGAGCAGGTCGGCCACCAGTTCGTCCCAGGCGTAGGCGGCCGGCGTGCGCGGCTTGTCGCTGTCACCATGCCCGAGCAGGTCCCAGGCCACCAGTCCATGGCCTTGCGCGGCGAGCGCCTGCCACTGGTAGCGCCACTGGTCCTTGTTGCCGCCGCCGCCGTGGACGAAGAACACCACGCGGTGCTGCGGCGAGCGCGGCGGCAGGAACGCCAGGCTGATCTGCCGCCCCGGACGGATCTCCAGGCGCTGCCCGTGGATCAGTGCGGTGGCGTCCAGGCTGTGGTCGGCGGCGGTTGGTGTTGGCTCAGTCATCGTGCGGATTCCTCATGGCAGGTGCGCGCAGGCCCAGCCGCGCGCGCAGGGTGCGGACGCCACCGGGCCGTTCCAGCAGGCCGCGGCGGCGCAGTTCGGGCAATACGTGCTCGGCGAACGCCTCCAACCCGCCGGGCAGGTACGGTGGCATCACGTTGAAGCCGTCGGCGGCGGCGTGCAGCAGCCAGTGCTCCAGCACATCGGCGATGTCGGCGCCGGTGCCGGTCAGTACCAGGTGGCCGCGCGCGTCGGCGATGTGCTGGTAGAGCTGGCGGATGCTCAGGCCCTGCTTGCGCGCCAGCTCGACCAGCAACTGCTGCCGGCTCAGCCCGGATTCGGTCGGCGGCAGTTCCGGCAGCGGGCCGTCCAGCGGATACGCCGACAGGTCCACGCCGCCGGCGACGTCGGACAGCAGCGCGAGCCCGACCACCGGCGACAGCAGTTCGCGCAGCTGCTGCCGGCGCTCCTCGGCCTCGGCGCGGCTGCGCCCGACGAACGCCATCACCCCCGGCATGACCTTCAGCTCGTCCTCGCCGCGACCGTGACCGGCCAGGCGCTGCTTGAGGTCGCGATAGAACGCCTGCGCCGTCGCCAGCTCCGGCTGCGCGGTGAACACGATCTCGCCCCAGCTCGCGGCGAAGGCTTTGCCCGCCTCCGATGCGCCGGCCAGCACCCGCAGCGGCGCCAGCCCGCGCGCCTGCCAGGCGCGCTCGACGCTTTCGCCGAAGCGCTCGGCGAGCTGGTAGCGATCGGCGTGCGCGGGGTGGCGCTCGTGGCCGAAGTTCCAGGCTTCCTGGGCGTTGCTGGAGGTCACCAGGTTCCAGCCGGCGCGGCCGCCGCTGATCCGCTCCAGCGTGGCGAAGGCCGCAGCCAGCGCCTGCGGGTCGTTGTAGCTGGTGGTCGCGGTGGCGATCAGGCCGATCCGCTCGGTCGTGGCCGCCAGCGCCGCCAGCAGCGTCAACGGCTCGAAGTGCTCGGTGCGTGCCATCCGGCTCAGCGCGTCGAGCCCGCCCGGCAGCATCGCCAGAGTGTCGGACAGGAAGATCGCATCGAAGCCGCCGCGCTCGGCCAGCCGCGCCAGCCGCTGGTAGTGCGCCAGGTCCAGCCCGCCGTCGGCCTGCGCCTGCGGATGGCGCCAGCCGGCGACGTGGTGCCCGGTCGCCATCAGGAACGCGTTGAGGTACAGCGGCCTACCGTGCGACGCACTCATGCGCCCGGCTCCGGCAGGGAATCATCCACGCGCAGGCTGGCATCGGCTTGCAGCAAGCTGCGGGTGTAGGGATGTTCCGGCGCGGCCAGCAGCCGTTGCGTCCCGCCCTGTTCGACGATCCGCCCGTGCTGCATGACCAGGATGCGGTCGCACAGGCGTGCCGCCGCGCGCAGGTCGTGGGTGATGAACACCAGCGCCAGCCCGAGCCGGTCCTGCAGCTGTTCCAGCAGGTCGAGGATCTGCGCCTGGATCAGCGCATCCAGCGCCGAGACGCACTCGTCGGCCACCAGCACGTCCGGCTGCATCGCCAGCGCGCGGGCGATGCAGATGCGCTGGCGCTGGCCGCCGGAGAACGCCTGCGGCAGCCGCGCGAACGCCGAGTCCGGCAGCCCGACCAGGGCTAGCAGCTCGCGCGCGCGGCGCTCGGCCTCGGCCCGCGCCACGCCCTGTGCGAGTGGCCCGGCCAGCAGCGCGCGGCCGATGCTGTGGCGCGGGTTGAGCGCGGCGACCGGGTCCTGGAACACCATCTGCACATGCCGCCGCAGCGGCCGCAGCCGCACCTCGCGCAGGTCGGTGATGTCGTGGCCGTGCAGGCGCAGTTCGCCGGCATCGACCCGCAGCAGGCGCACCAGCGCCCGTGCCAGCGTGGACTTGCCCGAACCGGAATGGCCGACGATCCCGACCGCCTCGCCGCGCCGCAGCGACAGGCTGGCATCGACCAGCGCATCCACCCGGCGCCGGCGCCACGGCGGGCCGCCGGCATAGCGCTTGTGCAGGCCATGCGCGGTCAACGGCGCGGCGGCATCCTGCTGTGCCGCGCGCGGCGTGCGCGCCGGCAGCTGCGCGGCGGTCAGCAGCTGCCGGGTGTAGTCCGCGCGCGGCGCGCCCAGCACCTGCGCGGCCTGGCCCTCCTCCAGCACGTGGCCCTGCCGCAGCACCAGCACCTGGTCGGCATGCGCGCGCACCGCCGCCAGGTCGTGACTGATCAGCAGCACCGCCATGCCGGTGTCGCGGCGGATGCGTTGCAGCAGCCGCAGGATATGCCCGCGCGTGCCGGCATCCAGCGCCGAGGTCGGCTCGTCGGCGATCAGCAGGCGCGGCGCGCAGGCCAGCGCCTGGGCGATCAGCACGCGCTGGCGCTGGCCGCCGGAGAGCTGGAACGGATAGGCGTGCGCGATCGCGGCCGGATCGGGCAGGTCCACGTAGTCGAGCAACTCCAGCACCCGCCGCCGGCGCTGCGCCGCGTCGCCACGGCGATGGATGCGCAGGCCCTCGCCGATCTGCGCGCCGATCCGCAGCACCGGGTTAAGCGCGGCGGCGGCCTCCTGCAGCACCAGCCCGATCTCGCGTCCGCGCAGCCGGCGCCATTGCGCCTCGTCCAGTTCCAGCAGCTCGCGACCGGCGAACTCGATCCGGCCCTGCTCGACCTGCACGCCCGCCGGCAGCAGTCCGGTCAGCGCCTGCGCGAGCATCGACTTGCCCGAGCCCGACTCGCCGACCACGCCCAGCAGCTGGCCCTCGGCCAGCTCCAGGTCCAGCGCGTGCAGCGCGTGGCTGCGCTCGGCGCCGGCCGGCAACGCCAGCCGCAATTCCCGCACCCGCAGCAGCGGCGCGCTCATCGCGCCTGCCCCGGCAGGTACTCATCCAACTGCAAGGCCCGGCGCAGGCCCTCGCCGACCCGGTTGGCAGCCAGCACCGTCGCCATGATCGCCAGTCCCGGCCACACCCCCAGCCACCAGGCCTGGCGGGCGAGATTGCGCGCCGCATCGATCATGTAGCCCCAGCTGACCGACGCCGGGTCGCCCAGCCCGAGGAACGACAACGCCGACTCGGACAGGATCGTTGCCGCCAGCACGAAGCTCGCCAGCACCAGGATCGGCGCCAGCGCGTTGGGCAGGATCTCGATGAACACGATCCGCAGCGGCGGCAGCCCGGCCACGCGCGCGGCCAGCACGAACTCGCGCTCGCGCAGGCCGGCGAACTCGCTGCGCACGATCCGCGCCACCGGCGGCCACGACGACAGGCTGATCGCCAGCACCACCGAGCCGGTCGAGGGTGCCAGCACCGCCACCAGGATCACCGCCAGGAACAGTCCCGGCAGCACCTGGAAGGCGTCGCTGATCCACATCAGCACGTGATCGACCCAGCCACCGAAATAGCCGGCCAGCGCGCCGGCCGCGACCCCCGCCAGCAGCGTCGCCAGCGTGCTCGCCGCACCGATGCCCAGCGAGGTGCGCGCGCCGTGGATCAGCCCGGCCAGCACGTCGCGGCCGAGCAGGTCGCTGCCCAGCGGCACCTGCAGGCTGCCGAACGGCGGCGTCAGCGGCCGCGCTACCATCGCCCACGGCGAGACCGGATAGAGCCAGGGCGCGGCGATCGCCAGCAGCGCCAGCAACAGCAGGAACCCCGCCGCGACCACCGCGCCGGGCTGGCGCGCGAAGCCGCGCAGCGCGCCGGCCGTCATCGTACCGGCCTCATCGCCGCGCTCCGCCGCGCAGGCGCGGGTCCAGCAGCCAGCAGCCCAGCTCGCCCAGCAGGTTGCCCAGCAGCACCAGCACCGATACCACCGCGAACACGCCGAGCAGCAGCGGGTAGTCGCGCGCCTCGATCGATTCGTACATCAGCCGGCCGATCCCCGGCCAGGCGTAGACCACCTCGACCAGCAGGCCGACGCTGGCGAGCTGGCCGAGTTGCAGCCCGGTATAGGTCGCCACCGGCGCCAGCGCGTTGCGCAGCACGTGCCGCAGCAGCACCCGGCCCGGCCCTGCGCCCTTGGCGCGCGCGCCGCGTACGTAGTCCTGCGCGTAGGCCTCCAGCATCGAGGCGCGGGTCAGCTGCACGTAGATCGCCAGGAAGATGAAGCTCAGCGAGGCGCACGGCAGCACCAGGTGGCGGGCGACGTCGGCCGCGCGCGCCCAGCCGTCCAGCCCGGCGCCGACGCTCTCCATGCCGTAGGCCGGCAACAGCGCCCAGCGCACCGAGAACAGCAGCACCAGCAGCAGCCCCAGCCAGAACGCGGGCAGCGCGTACAGCAGCAGCACCGCGGCGCGGATCAGCCGGTCCAGGCGCCCGCCGTGCTGGTGGCTCCAGGCCGCCAGCGCGCCCAGCGCGATCCCGCCCAGCGCCGAGGCCAGCAGCGCGCTCAGGCCGAGCAGCAGCGAGGCCGGCAGGCGCTCGGCGATCAGTGGCCAGACCGCGGACTGGTTGCGGTACGAATAGCCCAGGTCCAGCCGCGCCAGCCCATGCAGGTAGTGCGCCAGCTGCCGCGGCAAGGGCTGGTCCAGCCCCATCTGCCGCCGCAGCGACTGCACCAGGGCCGGATCGTCGATGCCCTGCGCGCTGGCCATGCTCAGCGCCGGATCGCCCGGTGCCAGCCGCAACAGCAGGAACGAACCCAGCAGCACCGCCACGATCAGCGCCAGCGTGCGCAACAGACGGCGCCCGGCCCAGCCCAGCGTATCGACCACCGCAACCCTCATCGGCGCCCGGCCAGATAGACGTCCTCGTCGCTCTCGTTGAGGCTGGTCGCGGTGCGCAGCAGGTTGTGCACCTCGCCATGGTAGAGCGTCGGATAGCGCATCTCGTAGATCGACACGATCGGCAGATCGCGGTTCAGCAGCGCCTCCAGGCGGTGGTAGCTCGCGTCACGTCGTTGCGGATCGGCGCTGTCGGCAGCCTCCTGCCAAAGAGCATCGGCCTCGGGATTGGCATAACCGGTGACGTTGTTGAACGGCGAGCCCTTGCGGATGCTGTCGGCGCGGTACAGGTAGGCCAGTGACAGGGCCGGGTCGCCGATCTGGAAGGTGAAGTTGTAGGTCAGGTCGAAATCCCAGTCGCTGACACGCTGGTACCAAGTGGCCGCGTCCGAGGTCACCACCTGCACGTCCAGCCCCAGCGGCTGCAATGCCTGGCGGGTGTATTCGGCCAGCCGCTCCCAGGCCCCGCCCTTCTCGCCGTTGAGCAAACGCAGGTGGACCGTGCCCGGCTTCACCCCGGCGGCCCGGATCAGCTCGGCGGCCTTGGCCGGATCGTACGAGTATTGCGGCAGCGCCGGATCGTGCTCGGGCGTACCGGTGGCGAACACGCCCTGCGCCGGCGTGCCGGCACCGAAGAAGATGTTGTCGACGATGAACCTGCGGTCCAGCGCATACGCGATCGCCTGCCGCACCCGCGCGTCGTCCAGCGGTGGGCGCCGGGTATTGACCTGCAGGAAGGCATGGCCGCGGGCCAGCTCCCATCCCTGCTCGCTGCGCACCACGCCGGGCAGCGCCGCCAGCCGTTCCAGGTCGGCGTAGTCGGCATCGCCGCTGCGCAGCACCTGCACGTCGCCGCGTTCGAACGCGGCCGCGCGCGAGGCCGCGTCCGGGATCACCTGGAACACCACCGCGTCTAGGTACGGCAGCCCCGGCTTCCAGTAGTGCGGATTGCGCTCCAGGCGGATGTAGGCGCCGCGCTTCCATTCCTTGAACACGAACGGGCCGGTGCCGATCGGATGCAGGTTGGCGGGATTGCCGCGGTAGTCGCCGTGGCCGGCATAGACGTGCTTGGCGACCACCGGCTGGATCCCGCTGCCGAGCATGTCCAGCAGCGGCGCGAACGGCTTCTTCAGCACGAAGCGCACCTGGGTCGGGCCGATAGCTTCCACCCGTTGAAAATACTCGCGCTTGATCGCGTCCTGGCGCGGCTCGGTCGCCGGGTAGAAATCGTCGAAGGAGAACACCACGTCGTCGGCGGTGAACGGCTGGCCGTCGTGCCAGAGCACGTTCGGCTGCAGGTCGAAGGTCCAGGTCAGCCCATCCGCGGACACCTGCCAGCTTCGCGCCAGCACCGGGACCGGCTTCAGATCGTGGTCGAAGGCCAGCAGGCTCTGCAGGATCTTGCCGCTGACGTACTGGGTGGCGACGTGCGGCACCAGCGCATGCACCAGCGCCGGCGGCTCCGGCTGTGCGAGCAGGTACAAGGTGCCGCCGCGACGTGGTGCGTCCGCCTGCTCCGTCGTGGCCGGCGGAGGGCCTGAACCCGGGCCGGAACAGGCTGCCAGCGCGGTCAGCAGCAGGGCCGCGGCGGTCCGCCAGGGACGCACGCGCCGGACGGCGCGCGGCAGGGGCTGCGGGAAGTCACCGGGCATGCGCATACGACCTCGTTGCGAAAAAGAACCTCTGGTGATGGGTAGCAAGGCATATGCCAACCCTGGTGCGCGGGCGAATCGACATTCAAGCGAAGCTGGCGCGCAGTGTTGGGCGCTTTGTGCGCTTGCGCTGTTCCCCCCCCATCCACCCTTCGGGCACCTTCCCCGTACGCGGGGGAAGGGTCTCGCCTGGCCGCCCGACCATGGCAAGTGGTTGAATGCCGATTCGTGCTGGCGCTGGAAATCCAGCATTCCCGGGACAGACTGCTGGATTCCCGGCAGGCCCGTCGCACATCGCCCGGCGCTCCGCGCGCGGCGGCGACGCCCGAGCGCTGGCATGGGAATTGCGGCGAACGCGACACACGCACGCCACGATTGCACCTCCATGCCCCAGGATTACCTCGGCAATCCGATTTCCACCCGCGACGCGGACGCGCGCGCGGCGATCGACGACTTCATCCACGGCACCCTCGCCTACGAGACCCGCGCCGAACGCATCGTGGCGGCCGCCGAGCGCAGCGACGACCCGCTGACCAACGCCTACGCCGGCTTCCTGACGATGTTCCTGGAATCTCCGCAAGCCCCAGCGCTGGCCTCGCGCTACCTGCAGCGCGCGCAGTACGCGCTCGGTCCCGGCCAGCTGCCGCGCGAACACGCGATCGTGCGGCTGCTGCGGCACTGGATCGACGACGACCTGCCTGCCGCGCTGGCGTCGAGCGAGGCGCTGCTGGAGCAGTTCCCGCGCGACCTGTTCGCGCTCAAGTTCAACCACTACCTGCGCTTCAACCTCGGCGACTTCGCCGGCATGCTGCGGGTGGCCCTGAAAGCGCTGCCGCACACGCGCGAGATTCCCTATGTGCACGGCATGCTCGCCTTCGCCTACGAACAGTGCCACCTGCTGGAGCAGGCCGAGGCCGCGGCCCGGCAGGCATTGGCGCTGCAACCGCGCGAGCCCTGGGCGCAGCACGCGCTGGCGCACGTATTGCTGACCGAAGGCAGGATCGAGGAAGGCACCGCCTTCCTGGAGGAGGCCAGCGGCCATTGGCAGGGCCTAAATTCCTTCATGTACACCCACAACTGGTGGCACCTGGCGCTGTTCCACCTGGCGCGCGGCCACGATGCGCGGGTGCTGGAGATCTACGACCGGCATGTGTGGGGGATCTTCCCGGAGTATTCGCAGGACCAGGTCGGCGCGGTCTCGTTGCTGGCGCGGCTGGAACTGGCCGGCATCGACGTCGGCGAGCGCTGGCAGCAGCTGGCGCCGTACCTGCGCACACGCGCCAACGACACCGTGCAGCCCTTCCTCAGCCTGCAGTACCTGTACGGGCTGACGCGGATCGGCGCGGCCGAGGCCGGACAGCTGTTGCAGGCCCTGCACGCGCGCGCCGAACAGGCCGACGACTTCCTGCGTCCGGTATGGAAGCAGATCACCCTGCCCGCCGCCGAAGGCCTGTACGCGCATGCGCAGGGTCGCTACGAGCTGGCCGCCGAGCGGCTGGACCAGTCCTTGCCGCGGCTGGTCCAGGTCGGCGGCAGCCACGCCCAGCGCGACCTGTTCGCGCTGGTGAACCAGGACGCGCACCTGCGCGCCGGACACTGGAGCAGCGCGCAGCAGTTGCTCGAACTGCGCCGGCGCTACGACCCGCTCGACGTGCCCGCCAACCGCGCGCTGGCGCGCGTGTACACGGCGCTGGGCATCGACCAGGAAGCCGCGCGCGCCGCGGCGCGGGCCGGCATTGCCTGATCGACGTCGCCCCCGCGCAGGCGCGGACGACGGACGTGCGTTTTCCCGGCAAGTACCCGCTGCGGGCTTTGCAGCAGGCTGCCGCCGCGACTGTCGGCAAACCAGCAGCCGGCGTGCGCGACAGCGTGCTCCTCCCGGTTTACGGCCATCCGCAGGTTGGCATGGTCATTGCGTGAGAGGCACCGCGGTCCGCGTGTCGGCCCGTCCCTCTCCCTCCCCGCCCTGGAACTCCCACATGACCGCCCCCACCCGCCCCCGGCTCCTGTCCCGCGCCATCATGCTGACCCTGGCGGCGCAGGCCTGTCCGGCGATCGCGGCCGACGCGGGCGCTGCCGTGGATGATCCCGCCACGACCGCATTGCCCGCGGTCGTGGTCACCGCCGAGCACCGCGCCGAGTCGGCGCAGAAGATCGGCGCGTCGATTTCGGTGATCGGCGGCGAGCAGCTCAAGGAAAAGAGCATCGACACCGTCAACGACCTGCAGCACGCCACGCCCAGCCTGGAAGTGGAACCGGCCTTCGGCAGCGGCCAGCCGCAGTTCCGCCTGCGCGGCGTCGGCTTCATCGACTACACCTCCAACAACGCCTCCACGGTCGGCATCAACGTGGACGGCGTCGCCTTCGCGCTGCCGATCCAGACCCAGGGTCTGCTGTTCGACCTCGACCGGGTCGAGATCCTGCGCGGTCCGCAGGGCACGCTGTACGGGCGCAACACCACCGGCGGCACGGTCAACTTCATCACCCGCCGCCCGACCGATACCTTCCAGGCCGGCTTCACCACCGACTACGGCTCGTACAACGCCTGGAGCGGCGAAGGCTACCTGTCCGGCCCGCTGACCTCGACCCTGAAGGGCCGCCTGTCGATCGCCTCCCAGCAGGGCGGCGCCTGGCAGAAGAACCGCGATACCGGCGAGAAGCTCGGCGACAAGAACACCCTGGCCGTGCGCGGCCAGCTCGAATGGACCCCGAGCGATGCGCTCGATGCGCGGCTGGTCCTGCAGCACGCCTACGACAAGTCCGACGGCCAGGGCCTGTACCTGTTCGGCGACTACACCTCCACCAGCACCGGCGAGGTCATCGCCGCCGATCGCGATCGCGACGCCACCGGCTGGAGCCTGCGCTCCGGGTTCGCCAGCGCCGCCGGGATCACCGGCGACAAGCCCTATCGCGACAACAGCAACGACAGCGCCGCCTTGCACGTGGACTGGGACCTTGGCCGCGCCCGGTTCAGCAGCATCACCGCCTTCAGCAGCCTGGAGCGCCACGAATTCAGCGACTGGGACGCCACCTCGTACCACGACTCGGACGAATACTTCCACGACAAGGTCAAGGAATTCACCCAGGAACTGCGCCTGGCCTCGACCGGCGACGGCCGCTTCACCTGGGTCGGCGGCGCGTTCTATTCGCACGATCGGCTGGACGAAAAATTCTATTCGGACTTCAGCGACCGGCTCGGCTTCGCGATGCGCACCAGCTATGTGCAGACGGTGAAGACCCTGGGCGGCTTCGGCCAGGCCAGCTGGCAGTTCAGCGACCGTCTGAAGGGCGTGCTCGGACTACGCCAGGAATACGAGAAGCGCGAGCTGGACGACTTCGTCTCCGGCTACCTGGCCGACGACGGGACCGTCACTTCGTTCGCCGCGTTCCCCGCTCACCAGCACTTCTCCAACACCGGCACCTCCGGCAAGCTCGCCTTGGACTACCAGCTCAGCGACAACAGCCTGCTCTATGCCAGCATCAGCCGCGGCTACAAGTCCGGCGGCTACACCGCCCACAACACCTCCAACGTCACCGCGCTGGCGGCGTTCAAGCCGGAGACCCTGACCGCCTTCGAAGTCGGCTTCAAGAGCGATCTCGGCGCTTCGCTGCGGCTCAACGGCGCACTGTTCCACTACGAATACCACGACCAGCAGGTATTGGCCGCGGTCTGGAACGAGCAATCGCAATCGCTGGTCGGCACCTTCGTCAATGCACCGCGCTCGCGGATCGACGGCGGCGAGCTGGAACTGCAGTGGCAGCCGCTGGCGGGCCTGGATATCCAGCAGTACCTGGGCTACAAGCAGGGCAAGTACACCAAGGATTTCGTCACCTACGACGCGCCCGCCTCGGCGATCGCCGGCACCACGGTGTTCAGCAACTACAAGGGGGCCGCGTTGAGCTTCCCGAAGCTCAGCTATGGCGGTTCGATCGCCTATGGCTGGAGCGGCGCCGGGCTGGACTGGCGCGCCGAGGCCAACTACAGCTACCACGACACCTACAAGCAGTTGCTGCTGCTCGGCCCGGACTACACCGTCGATGCCTACTGGCTGGTCAACGCCAGCCTCGCGTTCAATCGCCCGGGCAGCCCGTGGACCTTCTCGGTATGGTCGCGCAACCTGCTGAACGCGAAGTACGACCTGACCCGCAACTACTTCCTGACCGGCACCCAGATCGCCGCCGCAGGCGAGCCGCGCACTATCGGCATCCGCGTGAAGTACGACTACTGAGCGAAACCGCCTGATGACCCGACGCAGCGACCAGCTCAAGCTCGGCGCCTTCCTCTCCAACGGCGGCCATCACCTCGCCGCCTGGCGCCACCCGCAGGCGCAAGCCGATGCTAGCCAGGACTTCGAGCATTTCAAGCGGCTGGCCCAGTTCGCCGAGCGCGGCAAGTTCGATGCGCTGTTCGTCGCCGACGTGGTGGCGCTGTGGGGCCACCACCTGGATGCGCTCAGCCGCACCGCGCGTGCCGAACACTTCGAGCCGCTGACGCTGTTGTCGGCGCTGGCGGCGGTGACCGAGCGGATCGGCCTGATCGGCACCGCCACCACCACCTATAACGAGCCTTACCACATTGCCCGCAAGTTCGCCTCGCTGGACCACCTCTCGCACGGCCGCGCCGGCTGGAACCTGGTCACCTCGGTGGTCTCCGACGAGGCCTGGAACTTCGGCCGCGAGCGGCACGTCGAGCATGCCGACCGCTACCGCCGCGCCGAGGAATTCCACGACGTGGTCAAGGGCCTGTGGGACTCGTGGGCCGACGATGCCTTCGTGCGCGACAAGCACAGCGGCCTGTACTTCGACCCGGACAAGTTGCACATACTCGGCCACAAGGGCGAGCACTTCTCGGTGCGCGGCCCGCTGAACGTGGCGCGCCCGCCGCAGGGCCATCCGGTGCTGGTCCAGGCCGGATCCTCGGAGGCCGGACGCGCGCTGGCCGCGCGCGTGGCCGAGGTGATCTTCAGCGTGCCGACCGACCTGGCCGGCGCACAGGGGTTCTACGCCGACGTCAAGCAGCGCGCCGCCGCGCTCGGGCGCGACCCGGAGGGCATCAAGATCCTGCCCGGGATCACTCCGTTCGTGGCCGCCAGCCGGGCGCAGGCGCAGGAACACTTCGAACAGTTGCAGGCGTTGATCGATCCGGTGGTGGGACTGCGGCTGCTCGCCGACACCCTGGGCGAGGACATCGACCTGTCCGGCCACGACCTCGACGGCCCCTTGCCGGAGACGGCACCCGGGCAACGCGGCAGCCGCCGCGACCACGTGCTGGCGCTGGCGCAGCGGGAGCGGCTCAGCATCCGCCAGCTGTACCTGCGCCTGGCCGGCGGCAATCCCGCGATCGGCACGCCTGCCGACATCGCCGACATCTTCGAGCACTGGTTCCAGTCGCGCGCCAGCGACGGCTTCAACGTGTTCTTCCCGACCCTCCCCGGCGGCCTGGAGACCTTCGTCGAGCAGGTGGTGCCTGAACTGCAGCGGCGCGGCCTGTTCCGCACCGAGTACGAGGGCCATACCCTGCGCGAACACCTGGGATTGAAGCGCCCGGACAACGTCTTCTTCGCTGGCGCCGGCGCAGCCGCAGGGGCCACCCCATGAGCGTCGGTTCGTTCTCGCTGGGCTTCCTCAACCGGGTCTACCGCCCGCAGTTCGACCCGCAGGCCTACCGCGACGCGCTGGAACTGTTCGAACTGGCCGAGCAACTGGGCTTCGACAGCGGCTGGGTCGCCCAGC
>JASGEB010000284.1:0-17696 GCA_047606785.1 Pseudoxanthomonas sp. | reverse complement strand
GCCGACGCCCCCCGCGCCGGCCCCGCCGACGCCGGCGCCGCCGGTCGCCACCGCCCAGCCGCTGCAGGTCACCGAAACCCCGCAGCCGAGCACCGACTTCGTCCTTACCGCGCCGACCCCGCCGCAGGTGCAGGCACAGTTGCCGCAGCCGCGGGTGGTCGAGCGTGCGGTGGCCATGCCCGAGCCGGTGCCGCAGGTCCAAGCGCCGGCGCTGCCGCAGCTGCGCGTGCGCGAGCCGCAGGCGGCGGCGCGGCCGGTGCCGGAATCGGCGCTGCACGCGCGCGAGGTGGCCATGCCCGAGATCGCCGAGCCGGTGGTCGCGCCGGACATCCGCGCACCGAGCGTGGCCCCGCGCGCGCCGCAGGTGACCCTGGCCGTGCCGGCGCCGGGGCGGGTGCAGGAACGCGAGGTCGCGCAGCCGGCCATCGCCGCGTCTCCTGCGCCGGCGACGGGTGCGCAGCCGGCCGCGAACGAGGGCACGGCGGCCAGCGCAGCCCAGAGTCAGGGCCAGGCCCAGAGCCCGCCGGCGACCGTCGCCGGCGGCAGCAGCGGCGGTGCGGTGGCTCATGCGCCGGGCGCCGGCGCGCTGCCCACGCCGGGCGCCGGCCTGCCCAGCGCCCGGCATGCCGACGACTGGGGCGCGTCGAAGACCGCCACCGCCGGCAATGCCGGCGCGGCGGACCAGGGCGTGCAGGGCCTGTTCAACGGCGACGGCAGCGCCAAGTTGCCTGATCGGAACGACAGCGGCGCTGGCGGCACGGCCCGCTCGGGCGTGCCCGGTTCGCGCCAGCAGGCGCGGATCGATGCCGACCGCGCCGGCCACTGGCTGGACCGGCCGGCGTTCGGCTACCAGCCGAGCATCTTCGACAAGTACTGGGTGCCGGACGGCTCGCTGCTGCAGCAATGGGTGGACAAGGCGATCCGCGAGGTCGAGATCCCGGTGCCGGGCACCGGCAAGCGGATCAAGTGCGTGATCTCGGTGCTGCAGGCCGGCGGTGCCTGCGGCCTGTACGACCCGAACAAGCAGGACCGTCCGGCCAGCGCGCGGCCGCCGCCGGACATCCCGGTCAAGCGCAATCCGCTGCCGACGGACAGTTAGAGCAGTTGGAGAGGACGTCGGTCGCCGGCGAAGGCCCGATGGGGCCAAGGCGCCGGGACGACGGCATTGGGGCTTGCCCGCTGAGGTTCGTGGCCTGCGATCAGTCCAGCCCGTGCAGGTCGCGCAGCTGGGTGGGACGGGAGCCGAAGTAGGCGGCCAGGTTGGAGATGTCCTGGTCGCTCAGTTCCTGCGCCTGCGCGGTCATCAGCGCGTGCTGGCGCTGGCCGGCGCGGTACTGCTGCAGGGCGTGCGCGAGGTAGTCGGCGTACTGGCCGCCCAGCTTGGGGTAGGTGGCGTCGATCGGCGCGTTGCCGGCCTCGCCGTGGCAGTCCACGCAACTCTGGCCGGTGGCCTTGCCCTTGGCATGGGCGCGCTGCTCGCCGGCGGCGATGTCGCCCGCCGGCAGGCCGGCCGAGGAGCTGCTGTCGTGCTCGCCGCTGGCATGGCCGGGATCGGCGGCGGCGGTGTCGGTGGTTTCCACCTTCGAGCAGGCCGCGGCCAGCACGGCGGCAGCCAGGAGCAGGGACAGACGCGTGGCAGTAGAGGCGATGCGCATGTGCGGTTACTTGAGGGTGGCGAGGTAGGCGGCGAGGTCGGCGATGTCCTGGTCGGAGAAGCTCTGGGCCTGGGCCTGCATCGTCGGGTGGGAGCGCTTGCCGTCGCGGTATTCGTGCAGCGCCTGCGACAGGTAGGCCGCGGACTGCCCGCCGATGCGCGGCACGTGGAAGTTCGGGTAGGCGTTCTTGTAGCCGGTCACGCCGTGGCAGCCCTGGCAGGTGTAGGACAGCTCCTTGCCGGCCTGCGGCTTGCCCCCCGGCGCCGCCGGGGCGCTCGGGGTGGCGGCGGGTGCGGGGGAAGCGGCGGCGTCCTGCCGGGCCTGGAGGGTCGCCGGCAGCAGGAAAACGAGGGCCAGGCCAGCGGCAGGCAACAGCGGTCGCGTCATGTCGTGTACCGGGATTCGCGCGCGCCACGTCCCTCGCGGCGCTTGGCTGGCGGCGAGTATAGCCTGCCGTTCATGCGCGCCGACAAGCCGCGCCGCCGGCAAAACATGCGGCATTGCAACAGCCTGCGGTCCTTACCCCATCAACTGGTGCGCGATGCGCAGCCCGGCCAGCCATACGCCGGCCATGCTGCCCAGGTTGGTGAGCATGAAGTTCAGTACCACCCGGCACACGCGGTTGTGGTACCAGCCCCGGAGCGTCTGCGCGTCGTCGCGCAGGGCCAGGAAGTCGGCGTAGGCGGGCTTGCGCAGGTGCACTTCGACCAGCGCGCTGAAGGCGCCGGCGGGGATGCCGGGCCGGAACGGCTTGAGCGGCGCGGCGACCGCCGCCGCCAGCACGCTCAGCGGATGGCCACCGGCGACGATGCAGCCCAGCCCTGCCAGGCCGGCGGTGAACATCGCCCACTGCAGCAGCAACTGCGAGCCGACCTGCCAGCCGCCGCTGCAGAAGCCCCAGACGACCCCGCCCAGCACCAGCGCCATCAGCAGGCCCATCACCCACGGCAGCTTGCGCCGGGTGTGCACCTGTTCCAGCTGCGCACGCACCGCGGCCGGGTCGTCCTGATCCTCCTGCAGGTGCCGCGCCAGCCCCTGCAGGTGGCCGGCGCCGACCACCGCCAGCACCTCGCGCGCACGGCCGCCGCCCTGGCGCAGCGCCGCGGCCATGTAGCGGTCGCGCTCGGCGATCACGGTCTGGTACAGCTCCGGGCTCTGCTTGGCGAACTCGCCGAAGCTGGCTTCCAGCAGGTCACCCTGCTTGAGCTGCTCGATCTCGTCCTCGCCGACCTCGTCGCTGGAGAACAGCCCGGCCAGCAGGCCGCTGCCCAGCTTCATCCGTCCCCACCAGCCCAGCCGCGCCGAGGCGCGCTTGAAGGTCAGGCCGACCTCGCGGTCGATCAGGCGCACCGGCAGGCCGCGCTCGCGCGCGGCCAGTACCGCGGTCTTGAGCTCGGCGCCGGGCTCGATGCCCAGCTGTTCGGCTAGCCGGCGCTGGTAGGCGGCCAGCGCCAGGTTGGCGGCGAACAGCGCCACCCGGCCGTTGCGGATCACCTGCACCAGGTCCAGCCGCGCCAGCGCGTCCGGGTCGGTCAGCGCCTGCAGGCGCTGCGCGTCCAGTTCCACCGCCACCGCGTCGTGCCGGCCGCTGGCGATGGCCTGCTGTACGGCCTCCAGACTGGTGCGCGACACGTGCGCGGTGCCCAGCAGGGTGTAGCGCACGCCGTCGCGCTCGACCACGCGCACGGGCTGTTGCGCCGGTGCGGCGGCGTCGGTCGCGGGCGTGGCCGGCGGCGGCAGGGAATCCGGTTCGGTCATCGTCATGGGTCGTCGGGGGGAAGCGTGCCGCCCGCGCCGAGCGCGCGCTGCATCTGCACGGTGTCCAGCCAGCGCCCGTGCTTCCACGCCAGGGTCGGGAACACCCCGATCAGGGCGAAGCCGAAGCGCTCGTGCAGGCGGATCGAGGCGGTGTTGGCCGGCTCGCCGATCACCGCCACCATCTGCCGGAAGCCGCGCGCGGCGCAGTCGTCGATCAGCCGCTGCAGCAGGGCCGCGCCGACGCCCTGGCCCTGCGCATCGGCGGCCACGTACACCGAGTTCTCCACCGTCCAGCGGTAGGCGATGCGGCTGCGGTAACCGGCGGCGTAGGCATAGCCGAGCACGCGGCCGCCGCGCTCGGCCACCAGGTACGGGTAGCCGCCGGCCTGCACCGCCTGCATGCGCCGGCGCATCTCGGCCTCATCGGGCACCTCGTACTCGTAGGTGTTGACGAAGCCGGTGACTTCCAGCGCATAGATCGCGGCGATCGCCGGGACGTCGGCCGCGGTGGCTTCGCGCAGCAGCAGCGGGGGCGGGGCAGAGGAGGACAAGTTCAGTCGATGTAGCGCTTGAGCAGGTCGGCGTAGGCGTCGATGCGGCGGTCGCGCAGGAACGGCCAGATCCGGCGCACGTGCTCGCTGCGGCCCAGGTCGACCTCGGCCAGCAGCAGGGTCGGCTCGGCGCCGGCCTGGGCGACGAACTCGCCCTGCGGCCCGAGCACGTGCGAATGGCCCCAGAAGTCGATGCTCGCGGCGCCCAGCGGCGAAGGCTCGTGGCCGACCCGGTTGCACGACAGCACCGGCAGGCCGTTGGCGACTGCGTGGCCGCGGTGGCTGAGCACCCAGGCGTCGCGCTGGCGGTCCTGCTCGGCCTGCGCATCGCCCGGGTCCCAGCCGATCGCGGTGGGATAGAGCAGCAGTTCGGCGCCGGCCAGCGCCATCAGCCGTGCGGCCTCGGGATACCACTGGTCCCAGCACACCAGCACGCCCAGGCGGCCGACCGAGGTGTCGATCGGGGCGAAGCCGAGATCGCCGGGGGTGAAGTAGAACTTCTCGTAGAAGCCCGGGTCGTCCGGGATGTGCATCTTGCGGTACTTGCCGGCCAGGCTGCCGTCCCTGTCCAGCACCACCGCGGTGTTGTGGTACAGGCCGGTGGCGCGCTTCTCGAACAGCGAGCCGACGATCACCACCCCGTGCTTCTTCGCCAGCGCGCCCAGGCGCTCGCTGCTGGGGCCGGGGATGGGTTCGGCCAGGTCGAACTCGTCCACCGCCTCGTGCTGGCAGAAGTATGGGCCGTTGTGCAGTTCCTGCAGCAGCACCAGACGCGCGCCGGCGGCGGCGGCCTGCGCCACCCGCTGCTCGATCAGCGCCAGGTTGGTGTCGGCATCGCCCTGGTTGCGCTCCTGCACGAGTGCCACGGGAAGGGTGCGCTGGGTCATGGGACGAGAGCAGAAAGAGGAAGGGCGAATGTTAACGCGGCAGGCTTTGCCGCCGTTGCACCGCAGCGGGCGCAGGCGACGAAGGGCACCGCGCCGCGGCTCGCACCGTTGCGACGCGGCTCAGATCGCCAGCAGGCCGGCCGGCAGCTGCATGGTGATGCAGTGGAGCGAGCCGTTCTGCCAGATCAGCGGCCGGCACGGCACCGGCACGATCTCGCGGCCGGGGAAGGCCTGCGCCAGCACCTCGCGTGCCGCGTCGTCGGCCGGATCGTCGTAGGCCGGCATCAGTACCGCGCCGTCGATGACCAGGAAGTTGGCGTAGGACGCCGCCAGCCGCCGGCCCGCGTCGACCACCGGCCGTGCCCACGGCAGCGGGAACAGCCGGTAGGGCCGACCGTCGGCGCTGCGCAGCGCGGCGATTTCGGCGGCCATCGCCGCCAGTTCGGCATGGTGGCTGTCGACCGGGTCGTCGCAGGCCTGGAACACGATGGCATCGTCCGGCGCGAAGCGGGCGAGGGTGTCGATGTGGGCGTCGGTGTCGTCGCCTTCCAGGTAGCCGTGCTCCAGCCACAGCACCCGCTGCTGCGCCAGCCAGCCGCGCAGGGCCTGGTCCAGGCGTTCGCGCGGTTCGCGCGGATGGCGCTCGTGCAGGCAGCGCCAGGTAGTCAGCAGGGTGCCGGCGCCGTCGGTCTCGATCGCGCCGCCCTCCAGGGCGAACTTGACGTACTGCACGAAGGCGTCGCGGAACAGCCCGGCGCCCACCAGCTGGCCGATCAGAGCGTCGTCGAGCCCGGCCTCGAACTTGCCGCCCCAGCCGGTGAAGCGGAAATCCAGTAGCTTGTAGCCCTCCGCGCCGACCAGGCTGATCGGGCCGGAGTCGCGCAGCCAGGTGTCGTTGTAGGGCGCGGCGACGAAGCGCACGCGCTGCATGTCCACCCGCGCCGAGCGCAGGCGCGCGCCTGCGTAGGTCTCCAGGTCGTCGTCGGCCACGCACACCACCGCGGTCTGGAAGCGGGTGATGGCGGCGACCAGGGCGATGTAGGTCTCCTCGACCTGCTCCAGGCGCTCGGCCCAGTCGGTGCCGGCGTGCGGCCACGCCAGCAGCACTGCGGACTGGGGTTCCCACTCCGCGGGGAATCGAAAGTCGTTGCTCATCGGTCACTGCCTCTGGCCGGCAAACCACGGCCAGGTATTCCATCGGGAATCCCCGTGCGGTCCCGCGCGGGGAATGGCGAAACGGCCCGCGCGGGCCCTAGCGCACCGGCGGCTTGGGGCCGATCTCGTCGGCGCTGGCCTTGTTGGCCACCACGTCGACCACCTTGTTCTTCTCGAAGTACACGGTGAACTGTGGGTACACCCAGCGGTTGATCACCGGCCACTGGCGCTTCTGGCCGCCGCGCGGGTCCAGGCGCTGCTGCGGCTCGCCGTACCTGGCCTGCACCTGGGCGGCGCTCCAGCCGCGCACCGGCAGGCTGGCCTGCGATTGCCGGGCGCGATCGACCAGCAGGGTATCGGCGCCGGCGCCGGCGGACACGCCCAGCAGCAGGCACAGCGACAGGACCGGAACACTACGCTTCATGGCGGCAACTCCGTGCAAGGCGGACGAGCATTTATAGCAGATGGCCCGACAGGGTGGCTGCCAGGGACGGCGCCACAAGAAGTGCACTCTGACCCCGGTTTTAAAACAAAAAAAACCGCCCGGCAGGGCGGTTTTCGCGCAGGCCCGGCGGGGACCGGCGGCCGCTCAGCGCTGGCGCGCCTTGAAACGCGGATTCGACTTGCAGATCACGAAGACCTTGCCGCGGCGGCGGACCACCTTGCAGTCGCGGTGACGGGCCTTCGCCGACTTCAGGGAGGACAGGACCTTCATGACGTGGAACCTCGGCGTGGAATGGGTGGAGCGTGGAAAGCCGGCCATTCTACGGGATCATTTCCCACCATTTCAAGCAGTTGCGCCCGGGCAATCGCAGCCGGGGCCGGGGCAACGGCCGACGCGGGCATAATCCGGCGTCTGCCATGCCTCGACAGGAACCCGCCATGACCGTGCCGACCGCCGCCCCCGTGCTGACCGTGGACGGCCCCTCCGGCGCCGGCAAGGGCACGATCAGCCGCCTCGCGGCCGCGCGCCTGGGCTGGAACTACCTGGATTCCGGTGCGCTGTACCGGGCGGTCGGCGTGGCCGCCAGCTGGGCCGAGCTGGACCTGTCCGACCCGGCCGCGCTGGTGCGCTGCACCTTCGACACCCGGGTGGAATTCCGGGCGCCGGAGCGGGGCGGCGAGCCGCGGGTGATCGTCAACGGTGTGGACGCCACCGACGAATTGCGCCTGGAGACCACCGGTGCGGTCGCCTCGGCCATCGCCGCCATCCCCGAGGTGCGGGCGGCGCTCAAGGACCGCCAGCGCGCGTTCCGCCAGCCGCCCGGGCTGGTGGCCGACGGCCGCGACATGGGCACGGTCATCTTCCCCGACGCCCGCTACAAGGTATTTTTGACCGCCAGCGCCGAGGAACGCACCGAAAGGCGTCATAAGCAGTTGAAGGACAAAGGAGTTTCGGTCACAATAGCCGACCTGCTGCGCGAGATCCTGGCGCGCGACGCCCGCGATGCCCAGCGCACGGTGGCCCCGCTGCGGCCGGCCGAAGACGCCGTCCTCATCGACACCACCGGCCTTGCCATCGAGGACGTCCTGCAGCGTGTGCTGGCCCTGGTGCCCGCGCACGCCGGCTGAATTCCCGCGCCGCAGGCCCGCTCCGTCCCGCCGGGCAACCCCGCCGGGGCGGTATCCCGTCAACCACGACTCAAGCAGGGCGCCGGCATCCCGCCAGCGCCACGAAAGGGTGGGCCAGGCGTTTCGCGCACCACGCAGGTGCCGTTCCCGGGCCCGTGTGTCCAACCGAGTAAACAACAATGACCGAATCATTCGCCGAACTGTTCGAACAGAGCCAGACCCAGCTGGCCAAGCTCAAGCCTGGCGCCATCGTCACCGGCACCGTCGTCGACGTGCGCAACGACGTGGTGGTGATCAACGCCGGCCTGAAGTCCGAGGGCATCGTGCCCATCGAGCAGTTCCGCAACGACGCCGGCGAGATCGACGTGGGCATCGGCGACCAGGTCAAGGTCGCCCTCGACTCGATCGAGAACGGCTTCGGCGAGACCGTGCTGTCGCGCGAGAAGGCCAAGCGCGCAATGGTGTGGGACGAGCTGGAGGAAGCCCTGGAGAAGAACGAGACCATCACCGGCCGCATCAGCGGCAAGGTCAAGGGCGGCTTCACCGTCGACATCAAGGACGTGCGCGCGTTCCTGCCCGGCTCGCTGGTCGACGTGCGTCCGGTGCGCGATCCCGGCTACCTGGAAGGCAAGGAGCTGGAGTTCAAGCTCATCAAGCTGGACCGCAAGCGCAACAACGTGGTCGTCTCCCGCCGCGCGGTGGTCGAGAGCGAGCACTCCGAGGAGCGCGAGGCGCTCATGGACAAGCTGCAGGAAGGCGCGGTGCTCAAGGGCGTGGTCAAGAACCTCACCGACTACGGCGCGTTCGTCGACCTGGGCGGCATCGACGGCCTGCTGCACATCACCGACATGGCCTGGAAGCGCGTGCGCCACCCGAGCGAAGTGGTCGAAGTCGGCCAGGAACTGGAAGTGCGCGTGCTCAAGTACGACCGCGAGCGCAACCGCGTCAGCCTGGGCCTGAAGCAGCTGGGCGAGGATCCGTGGGACAACATCTCGCGCCGCTACCCGGCCAACAGCCGCGTGTTCGGCAAGGTCTCCAACGTCACCGACTATGGCGCGTTCGTCGAGATCGAGCCGGGCGTCGAGGGCCTGGTGCACGTGTCGGAAATGGACTGGACCAACAAGAACGTCAACCCGCAGAAGATCGTGCAGGTCGGCGACGAGGTCGAGGTCATGGTCCTGGACGTGGACGAGGAGCGCCGCCGCATCTCGCTGGGCATGAAGCAAGTCGCCGCCAACCCGTGGGAGACCTTCGCCGCCACCCACAAGAAGGGCGACAAGGTGTCCGGCCAGATCAAGTCGATCACCGACTTTGGCATCTTCATCGGCCTGGACGGCGGCATCGACGGCCTGGTCCACCTGTCGGACATCAGCTGGAACACCACCGGCGAGGACGTGGTCCGCAACTTCAAGAAGGGCGACAACCTGGAAGCGGTGGTGCTGGCGGTCGATCCGGAGCGCGAGCGCATCTCGCTGGGCGTCAAGCAGCTCGAGCAGGATCCGTTCGGCCAGTACATGGCCGCCCATCCGAAGGGCACTAAGGTCGCCGGCACGGTCAAGGAAGTCGACGCCAAGGGCGCCACGGTCGAACTGGCCGACGGCATCGAGGGCTATGTCTCGGTGCGCGACATCAGCCACGAGCGCGTGGACGACGCCAGCCAGGTGCTGAAGGTCGGCGACAAGGTCGAAGCCAAGTTCGTCGGCATGGACCGCAAGGGCCGCACCCTGCAGCTGTCGATCAAGGCCAAGGACGAAGCCGAGACCGCCGAGGCGCTGGCCGAGTACAACAAGTCCTCGACCGAAGCCGCCGCCGGCACCACCAGCCTGGGCGCCCTGCTGCGCGCGCAGCTGGACGGCGGCAAGTCCGAGTAAACCGGGCCCGACCCGGGCACTGCGACATGGCCGGCCCCTGACCGGGCCGGCCATGTCCGCGTCCAACGTCCGCATATTGAATGACCAAGTCCGAACTGATCGAGATCCTCAGCCGCAGGCAGCCTCACCTGAAGCTCGACGACGTCGATCTGGCGGTCAAGGCGCTGCTGGAAATGATGGGCGGCGCACTGTCCAGCGGCGAGCGGATCGAGATTCGCGGCTTCGGCAGTTTTTCCCTGCATTACCGCCCGCCGCGCATGGGCCGCAATCCCAAGACCGGCGATCCGGTCGCGCTGCCGGCCAAGCACGTGCCGCATTTCAAGCCGGGCAAGGAGCTGCGCGAGCGCGTCAGCCCGGTCACGCCGATCGAGGAGATCGGCGACTGAGCGCCAGCTGTGGTCGCGCCGGCCCCCTTTCTCTTCCATCCGCCCGTTCGCCGGCGGGGTTTGGCTAAGCTAGACGCATCCTGCGCCGTGGAGGAACGAGATGAATGCCCTGCGTCTGATTCTGGTCGTGCTGTGCCTGGCGATCGGCTTGATCCTCGGCCTGGTCAACAGCCAGCCGATCGCGCTCAACTTCTTGTTCGGCCACTACGACACCACCTCCGGGATGGCGATCGTCTGCGCGCTGCTGCTCGGATTCCTGGCCGGCGGTCTGATCGTGCTGGCCACCGTCGCCTGGCCGCTGTACGCGCGCCTGCGCAAGGCCGGCAAGGCCGCGCCGGTGGACGTGAGTGGCGGCCTGCCGCCGGTGCCGCCTGCGGCCGGAACCTGAGCGGATGGAACTGCTCAACCAGTGGTTCTGGTTCATCCTGTTCGTGCCGCTGGCGGCGCTGACCGGCTGGGTGATCGGCCGGCGCGGCGGCCAGCGCCACAACGAGGGCCAGGTCAGCCGTCTGTCCACCACCTACTTCCGCGGCCTGAACTACTTGCTCAACGAACAGCCCGACAAGGCGATCGAGCTGTTCCTGCACATCGCCGAGCTGGACAAGGAAACCTTCGAGACCCAGGTCGCACTGGGCCACCTGTTCCGCCGCCGCGGCGAGGTCGACCGCGCCATCCGCCTGCACCAGGGTCTGGTCCAGCGCGGCGAGCTGTCCGACGCGCAGCGCGTGCAGGCCCTGCTGGCACTGGGCGAGGACTACATGAAGTCCGGCCTGCTCGACCGCGCCGAGACGGTGTTCACCGACCTGGCCCGCATCGATCAGCGCGCGCCGCAGGCGCTCAGGCACCTGATCGGCATCTACCAGGCCGAGCGCGACTGGGAGAAAGCGATCGACAACGCGGTGCGCTACGAGCAGGTCACCGGCGAGTCGATGGGCAAGCTGGTGGCGCAGTTCGAATGCGAGCTGGCCGAGCGTCACCGCATCGCCAACGATATCCCCGCCGCGCGCGCGGCCATCGCCCGCGCCTACCAGGCCGACGCCAAGAGCGTGCGCGCCGGCATCATCGAGGGCCGGCTGGAAGCCGACGCCGGCAATCCGGAGGCCGCGATCAAGGCGTTCGAGCGCGCCGCACGCCACGATCCGGACTACCTGCCCGAAGTGCTGGCCGGGCTGCTGGACGCCTACCGCAAGACCGGCGACCTGTCCGGCGCGCGCGCGTTCCTGTCGGAGATGGCCGAGCACTACCGCGGCATCGCCCCGGTGCTGGCCCTGACCCAGCTGGTGGAGCAGCAGGACGGCGTGCCGGCCGCGCGCGCCTATCTGGCCCGCCAGCTGAAGGATCGGCCGTCGGTGCGCGGCGAGGCGGCGCTGATCGACCTGACCCTGGCCGAGGGCGTGGACCCGCAGGCGACCCTGCAGGACCTCAAGCACATCACCGACCAGCTGCTGGTGCGCAATCCCAGCTACCGCTGCACGCGCTGCGGCTTCGGTGCACGTACCCACCACTGGCAATGCCCCAGTTGCAAGGAGTGGGGCACGGTCAAGCCCCTGCTCAACTACGCGGTGATCTGATGCCGGGCTGGCTGGGCTGGGCCGGGCTGTGCGTGACCGGCACCGCACTGCTGGCCTGGGCCGCGCGGACCTATGCGCGGCGGCGCGGCCTGGTCGACGTTCCCAGCGAGCGGCGCAGCCATGCGCTGCCGACCCCGCGCGGTGGCGGCGTGGCGATCGTGGCGACGGTGGTGCTCGCCATTGCCTGGCTGGGCTGGCGCCAGCCAGGCCAGGCGCCCGCGCTGGCCGCTTTCGCCGCCGGCCTGCTGCTGGTGGCGGGCGTCGGCGTCTGGGACGACCACCGGCCACTGCCGGTCTGGCCGCGCCTGTTGGCGCACCTGGCCGCGGCCGCGTGCCTGGTGCTGGCCTTGCATCTGCAGGGCATGCACGGCTGGCGGCTGCCGCTGGCGTTCCTGTTCGCCGTGGGGCTGGTCAACGTGTGGAACTTCATGGACGGCATCGACGGCCTGGCGACCAGCCAGGCGCTGATCGCCGCCGGCGCCTATGCGTGGCTGCTGTGGCCGGCCGGCGCGGGCTGGCTGGCATTGGTGCTGGCCGCGTCCTGCCTGGGGTTCTTGCCCTTCAATTTTCCGCGGGCGCGGATTTTCCTGGGCGACGTGGGCAGCGGTGCGCTCGGATATACCCTGGCAGGCCTGGCAGTGTGCGCGAGCACCGGCGGATCGTCGCCGGTTGTGGCCTTGTCGCCGCTGCTGCTGTTCCTCGTTGACGCATCCTTCACGTTGGTCCGCCGTGTACTGCGGGGCGAACGCTGGTGGACGCCGCACGTGACCCACGCCTATCAGATCCTCGCGCAACGGTACGGTCATGCGGCCGTCACCGGCGCTTGTGCGCTGGCGTCCTCGCTGGCTACCATCCTGGCGTGCACCGTGCCGGCAGGCCGCCCGCTATTGGGGGTTTTGCTGGCGGTCGTTGTCATCGCTCCACTCGCCTGCGCCTGGTGGGTGATCGCAGGGAATCGGGGAGGCTGAGAAGGAGCCATGGCATCGCTGTATGTCCGCTTGAATGCGTACGCGCCGCGCATTGCGGTGGTCTGCCACGACCTGGCGATGGTCTGGCTGTGCTGGTACGGCCTGCACCGCTTGCGCTACGCGGTCTGGGCCGGCTCGCCCGAGTATCCGTTGTGGTCGGTCGAGATGCTGCTGGTGCTGGTCGCCCAGGGCTTGGTGTTCTGGCGCGTCGGCCTGTATCGGGGCCTGTGGCGGTTCGCCAGCTTCCCGGACTTGCTCAACATCATCAAGGCCAGCCTGGTCGGCATGCTCGCCATCGTCCTGGTGCTGGCGCTGTACAACCGCCTCGGCTCGGTACCACGGCTGGTGCTGGTGCTGTATCCGTTCGCGTTGTGCGGCCTGCTCGGCCTGCCGCGGCTGCTCTACCGTGCCTGGAAGGACAACAAGGCCGGGCGCGAGGACGGCGGGACCGCGCAGCGCGTGCTGGTGCTGGGCGCGGGGCAGGCCGCCGAGACCCTGTTGCGTGACCTCGGGCGCAGCCGCGCCTGGCAGCCGGTGGGCCTGCTCGACGATGCGCCGCGGCTGCAGGGGACCAAGGTCCGCGGCATTCCGGTGCTGGGCACGCTGGCCGAGGCTCCGCGGATCGCCCGCGAGACCGCCGCCAGGCTGCTGGTGATCGCCATCCCCACGCTCGACGCGGTGGCGATACAGCGGGTGCTGGCGATCTGCGAAAGCACCGGGCTGCCGTTCCGCATGGTGCCCAGGCTGATCGACGTGCTCGAAGGGCGTTCGCTGCCGGGCGAGCTCAAGGAGGTCGCGATCGAGGACCTGCTGGGCCGCAAGCCGGTGATGCCCGACTGGAAGCTGATCCGCGGCTGGCTGGGCGCGCGCTCGGTGATGGTGACCGGCGCCGGCGGCTCGATCGGTTCGGAACTGTGCCACCAGTGCGCCCGCCACGGCGCCACGAGCCTGACCCTGGTGGAGATCAGCGAGCTGGCGCTGATTCGCACCCGCGAGGGGCTCAAGCGCTCGTTCCCCGACCTGGAGATCAACGCGATCCTCGGCAACTGCGGCGATCCGGCGCTGATCCGCCATGCGCTGCGCCGGGGCCAGCCCGATGCGGTGTTCCATGCGGCCGCCTACAAGCACGTGCCCCTGCTCGAAGGGCAGCTGCGCGAAGCGGTCAGGAACAACGTCCTGGTCTCCGAGACGGTCGCGCGCGCGGCCCACGAAGCCGGGGTGGGGACCTTCGTGCTGATCTCGACCGACAAGGCGGTCGACCCGGTCAACGTGCTGGGCGCCACCAAGCGTCTGGCCGAGATGGTCTGCCAGCGCATGGACGACGGCCATTCCACCCGCTTCACCGTGGTCCGCTTCGGCAACGTGCTCGACTCGGCCGGCAGCGTGGTGCCGCTGTTCCGCGAGCAGATCCGCCAGGGCGGCCCGGTGACCGTGACCCACCCGGAGGTCACTCGCTACTTCATGACCATCCCCGAGGCCTGCCAGTTGATCGTGCAGGCGGCGGCGAGCGCCTCGCACGCATCGATCTATACTCTCGACATGGGCGAGCCGGTGCCTATCCGGGTGTTGGCCGAGCAGATGATCCGGCTGGCGGGCAAGCAGCCCGGGCGCGACGTGGCGATCGCCTACACTGGCCTGCGTCCCGGCGAGAAGCTGCACGAGACGCTGTTCTATTCCGACGAAAGCTACTGCCCGACCTCGCACTCGAAGATCCTGCAGGCGCGCGCCCGCCAGGTGGTGCCCGCCGCGATCGACGAGGTGCTGGCGAAGCTGCGCGAGGGCGCGCTGGCCTACGACGAAGCCGCATTGGCCGGGGTCCTGCGCGGCGCGATCCCCGAGTTCGAGCCGGCGCCGGCGAGCGGCCATGACGCTATCATCGTGCCATTCCCAGGCAAAGAGGCCAAGATCGCACGATGAATCGACGCATCCGAAAGGCGGTTTTCCCCGTGGCCGGCATGGGCACGCGCTTCCTCCCGGCTACCAAGACGGTCCCCAAGGAGATGTTGCCGATCGTCGACCGGCCGCTGATCCAGTACGCGGTCGATGAGGCGATCGAGGCCGGCTGCGACACCCTGATCTTCGTCACCAACCGCTACAAGCACGCGGTCGCCGATTACTTCGACAAGGCCTACGAGCTGGAGGACAAGCTGCACAAGGCCGGCAAGGTCGAACTGCTGGAGAAGATCCGCGATCCGCTGCCCGAGGGCGTGCGCGCGATCTTCGTCACCCAGCCCGAAGCGCTGGGTCTGGGGCACGCGGTGCTGTGCGCCGAGGCCATCGTCGGCGACGAGCCGTTCGCGGTGATGCTGCCGGACGACCTGATCTGGAACCGCAGCGGCGCCGGCGCGCTCAAGCAGATGGCCGATGCGGCGCAGGCCAGCGGCGCCAGCGTCATCGCGGTCCAGGACGTGGACCCGCAGGCCACCGGCAGCTACGGCATCGTCGCCACCGAGTCGTTCAACGGCCGCAGCGGCCGGATCACTGCGATCGTGGAAAAGCCCAAGCCAGCGCAGGCGCCCAGCAACCTGGCGGTGGTCGGCCGCTACGTGCTGGACGGCGGCATCTTCCAGCTGCTGCGCCGGACCCGCCCCGGCGCTGGCGGCGAGATCCAGCTGACCGACGCGATCGCGCAACTGCTGCAGGACAAGCCGGTGCACGCCTACCGCTTCCAGGGCACGCGCTTCGATTGCGGCGCCCAGATCGGCCTGATCGAGGCAACCGTCAGCTACGCCCTGCACAACGAGAAGCTCAGCGATGCGGCCGCCGAGGCCATGCGCGCGGCCCTGCGCGAACTGGGCGAGCGCGCGTCCGAGTGAGCCGTCGGCGCCCGCGGGCGCCGACGGGCACCTGCAGGGCACAAAAGCAAAAGGCGGCCGGCAGCAGGGCCGCCCTTTGCTTCGGGCCGGCGGTTCAGCGGGCTCAGAGCGCTTCGAAGATGCCGGCCGCACCCATGCCGGTGCCGATGCACATGGTCACCATGCCGTACTTCTTCTGGTGCCGGCGCAGGCCGTGCACGATGGTGGCGGTGCGGATCGCGCCGGTGGCGCCGAGCGGATGGCCCAGGGCGATCGCTCCGCCGAGCGGGTTGACCTTGGCGGGATCGAGCTGGCTGTCGCGGATCACCGCCAGCGACTGCGCGGCGAAGGCCTCGTTGAGTTCGATCCAGTCCAGCTGGTCCTTGCTCAGGCCGGCCTGCTTGAGCGCCTTGGGGATCGCCGCGATCGGGCCGATGCCCATCACTTCCGGGCGCACGCCGGCGACGGAGAAGCTGGCGAAGCGCGCCAGCGGCACCAGGCCGTAGTCCTTGATCGCCTGCTCGGAGGCCAGTAGCACCGCGCCGGCGCCGTCGCTCATCTGCGAGGAGTTGCCGGCGGTGACGGTGCCGCAGAACTGGCCGTTGCGGAACACCGTGCGCAGCTTGGCCAGGCCCTCCAGGGTGGTGTCCGGGCGCGGGCCCTCGTCGGTGTCGACGATCTTCTTCTTCAGTTGAATCGTGTTGCCTGCCAGGTCCGGGATGTGCGAGAGCACCTCGTACGGCGAGATTTCCTGCTTGAATTCGCCGGCCTGGATCGCGGCGATGGCCTTCTGGTGCGAGGCCAGCGCAAAGGCGTCCTGGTCTTCGCGCGAAACCTTCCACTCCTCGGCGACCTTCTCGGCGGTGATGCCCATGCCGTAGGCGATGGCGACGTGGTCGTCGGCGAATACGCTCGGCGACAGCGCCACCTTGTTGCCCATCATCGGCACCATCGACATCGACTCGGTGCCGCCGGCCAGCACCAGGTCGGCGTTGCCCAGGCGGATCTCGTTGGCCGCCAGCGCCACCGCCTGCAGGCCGGAGGAGCAGAAGCGGTTGATGGTCTGGCCGGCCACGCTATTGGGCAGCCCGGCCAGCAGCACGCCGATGCGCGCCACGTTCATGCCTTGCTCGCCCTCGGGCATGGCGCAGCCGATGATGGCGTCGTCGATGCGCGCGGTGTCGATGCCCGGCGCCTGCGCGACCACGGCCTTGAGCACGTGCGCGAGCATGTCGTCGGGACGGGTGTTGCGGAACACGCCCTTGGGCGCCTTACCGACCGGGGTGCGGGTGGCGGCGACGATGTAGGCGTCCTGGATCTGTCTGGTCATGGTGGAGATTCTCGGATGTCTGGAAAGGGGCTTTCGGGACCGGGGACCCGGGATCCGGAAAGTCAAAAGCGCGCGCAGGCTGCTTTTGCTTCCGCAGGTCCCGGGTCCCGGGTTCCCGGTCCCGGCTTCTCGATCAATTCCTCAAAGGCTTACCGTTCTTGAGCATGTGCGCGATGCGCGCCTGGGTCTTTTCCTGTTGCGCCAGTTCGACGAAGTGGCGGCGCTCGAGGTCGAGCAGCCAGGCCTCGTCCACCAGGGTGCCGCGGTCGACCTCGCCGCCGCACAGCACGGTGGCGATCCGGCTGGCGATTTCGTAGTCGTACTGGCTGATGAAGCGGCCCTCCAGCATGTTGACCAGCAGCATCTTGAAGGTGGCGATGCCGACGCCGCCGGCGACCTGGATGCGCCTGGCCGGCAGTGGCGGGCGGTAGCCGGCCTCGGCCAGGGCGCCGGCCTCGGCCTTGGCGATGTACAGCGTCTCCCAGGCGTTGAGGGCCACCTTGTCCGACTTGCGCACCAGGCCCAGTTCCTGCGCCTCGACGGCCGAAGTGGAGACCTTGGCCATGGCGATGGTCTCGAACACCTTCTTCAGTTCGGCGAACACGTCGCCGCCCGCGCCGGCGGCCTGCGAGGCGCGCACCGCCAGTTCCTTCAGGCCGCCGCCAGCCGGCAGCAGGCCCACGCCGGCCTCGACCAGGCCGATGTAGCTCTCCAGTGCGACCACCGCCTTGGCGCTGTGCATCTGGAACTCGCAGCCGCCGCCCAGCGCCAACCCGCGCACTGCCGCGATCACCGGCACCAGCGAATACTTGATGCGCTGGCTGGTGCGCTGGAAGTTGGCGACCATCGCCTCGAACTGGTCGACCTTGCCGGCCTGCAGCAGCCCGAGCGCGCCGGCCAGGTCGGCGCCGGCCGAGAACGGCTCCTTGTCCTGCCAGATCACCAGGCCCTTGAACTGCTTCTCGGCGATGCCGATCGCCTCCTGCAGGCCGTCCAGCACCTGGTCGGAGACGGTGTTCATCTTGGTCTTGAAGCCGACCACGCCGATGCCGTCGCCGTCGCTCCACAGCCGCACGCCGTCGTTCTCGTACACGGTCTGGCCGCGCTCGAACGTCTCGCCCAGCAGCGGATCGGGGAAGCGCTGGCGCCGGTAGACGGGCAGGGTGGAGCGCGGGACCAGCGCGTTCTCGCCGGGGC
>JASGEB010000283.1:0-4945 GCA_047606785.1 Pseudoxanthomonas sp. | reverse complement strand
TGGGTGTTCCTGGGCGACGGCTGCCTGATGGAGGGCGTCTCCCACGAGGCCGCCTCGCTGGCCGGCACCTTCGGCCTGGGCAAGCTGGTGGCGTTCTGGGACGACAACCACATCTCCATCGACGGCAACACCGACGGCTGGTTCACCGACGACACGCCCGAGCGCTTCAAGGCCTACGGCTGGCACGTGATCGGCCCGATCGACGGCCACGACAGCGAGGCGGTCAAGGTCGCCATCGAGGCGGCGCTGAAGAACACCGACAAGCCCACCCTGATCTGCTGCCGCACCACCATCGGCTACGGCTCGCCGAACAAGGCCGGCAAGGAGTCCAGCCACGGTGCGGCGCTGGGCAAGGACGAGCTGGAGGCCACCCGCCAGGCGCTGGACTGGCCATACGGGCCGTTCGAGATCCCGCAGGACTACTACGCCGCCTGGGACGCGCGCGCGGCCGGCGCGCAGCGCCAGCAGGCCTGGGAGGCGCTGCTGCAGCGCTACACCGCCGCTCATCCGCAGCTGGCCGGCGAACTGCTGCGCCGGCTCGAGGGCCGCCTGCCGGCCGACTTCGCCGCCCAGGCCGACGCCTACGTCGCGCAGGTGCAGGCCAAGGCGCCGGAGATCGCCTCGCGCAAGGCCTCGCAGCAGGCGATCGAGGCGTTCGCGCCGCTGCTGCCGGAGCTGATCGGCGGCTCGGCCGACCTGGCCCATTCCAACCTGACCCTGTGGAAGCAGAGCGTGTCGGTGGTCGGCGACAACCCGGACGCCAACTACGTCCACTACGGCGTGCGCGAGTTCGGCATGAGCGCGATCAGCAACGGCATCGCCCGGCACGGCGGCTTCGTACCGTTCGACGCCACCTTCCTGACCTTCAGCGACTACGCCCGCAACGCGGTGCGCATGAGCGCGCTGATGGGCTGCCACGCCATCCACGTCTACACCCACGACTCGATCGGCCTGGGCGAGGACGGCCCGACCCACCAGCCGGTCGAGCACCTGGCCAGCCTGCGCTACATCCCGCACAACGACGTCTGGCGCCCGTGCGACGCGGCCGAATCGGCGGCGGCGTGGAAGGCGGCGATCATCCGCCAGGACGGCCCCAGCTGCCTGGTGTTCTCGCGCCAGAACCTGGCCCCGCAGGCGCGCAGCGACGCCCAGGTCGCGGCGATCTACCGCGGCGGCTACGTGCTGGCCGAGGCCGAGGGCGGCGCGCCCAGGCTGATCCTGATCGCCACCGGCTCGGAGGTCGGCCTGGCCGCGCAGGCGCGCGCGCTGCTGCAGGCCGAAGGCGTGCCGACCCGGCTGGTGTCGATGCCCTCGACCGACGTGTTCGACCGCCAGGACGCCGACTACCGCGAGTCGGTGCTGCCGCGGGCGGTGCGCGCGCGGGTGGCGATCGAGGCGGCCACGGCGGATTTCTGGGGCAAGTACGTGGGCCTGGACGGCGCGGTGGTGGGCATGACCCGCTTCGGCGAGTCGGCCCCGGCCGAGCAGCTGTTCCCGTTGTTCGGCTTCACCGCCGAGCACGTACTGGAAGTGGCCAGGGGCGTGCTGGCGGGCTGACGAGCGCGCCCGACCGCGCTGCGCTGGGCTGCGCGGCGATTGTCGGCACCTCCACCCTCGCGCATGATGCGCATCCTTTCCCGCCCCGCCGTCCGCTGCCGGCTCGCCGATGAGCTTCCTGCATCCCCGTAAGCGCCTGGCGTGGATCGCCGGCCTGCTGCCCTGGCTGCAGCGCGCGCGACCTTGGCTGATCGGCGCGGCGGTGGCGCTGATCCTGGCGCTGCTGGTGCACGCCGCGCGCGGGTTCTGGAACCAGATCAGCTACGACGAGATGGTCGCCGCCATGCAGGCGGTGCCGTGGCCGCGGCTGGCACTGGCGCTGCTGGCCACCGCGGTCAGCTTCGCCGCGCTGGCCGGCTACGACCATTCCTCGCTGCGCTACGCCGGCGCGCGGGTACCGGGCCGGATCATCGCCCAGGCTTCGACGATCGCCTATGCGCTGAGCAACAGCATCGGCCTGGGCGTATTCACCGGCGGTGCGGTGCGCATGCGCCTGTACGGCGCGGCCGGGGTGGACGCGCCGACGGTGTCCAAGGCCATCGCCTTCAACGCGCTGGCCTTCGGCCTGGGCATCACCACCGTCGGCGCGGCCGGGCTGGTGGTGGATGCGGCGGTGCTGGCGCCGCTGCTGCGGATGCCGGCGTGGGCGCTGCGCGGCGCCGGCGTGCTGGTGCTGGCGGCGATGGGCGGGTTCCTGTGGGCTTGTCACGCGCGGCCGGCGCGGCTGGCGCGCTGGCCGCTGCCGGCTGCCGGGCTGGCCTGGCGCCAGTTGCTGTGGTCCACGCTCGACATCGCCGCCGCGGCGGCGGTGCTGTGGTGCCTGCTGCCGGCCGGAGTGATCGGCTTCCCGCAGTTCGTCGGTTTCTACGCCGCCGCCACGGTGCTGGGCGTGGTCAGCCACGTGCCCGGCGGGCTGGGCGTGTTCGAGGCGGTGATGCTGGTGGCGCTGGGCCCGCACGTGCCGGCCGACGCGCTGGCCGGCGCGCTGGTGCTGTATCGGGTGGTCTACTACCTGCTGCCGCTGGCGGTGGCCATGTTGCTGCTGGTCCGCCACGAACTGGCGCGCAACCCGGCCGCCGCGCCGGTGGCGCAGGCGGTGGCGAGCATGGCGCCGCGGCTGCTGGCCGCCTTCACCCTGGTGGTGGCGGTGATGCTGCTGGTGTCCGGGGTCACCCCGGCCACCGACCAGGCCACCGACCTGTTGTCGCTGCACGTGCCGCTGTGGATGGTGGAGACCTCGCACTTCCTGTCCAGCGTGGCCGGGGTGGCGCTGCTGTTCGTGGCGCGGGCGATGCTGGAACGGCTGGACGCGGCCTGGTGGGCGGGCCTGGGCCTGGCCCTGCTGAGCGTGGTGCTGGCCCTGCCCAAGGGCGTGGCGGTGTCCGAGGCGCTGGTGTGCAGTTGCCTGGGGCTGGCCATCGCGGTCTCGCGCCGCCAGTTCAACCGCCGCGCCTCGCTGCTGGCGGTGCCCTTCAGCGGCGGCTGGCTGTGGGCGATGGGGGCGATCCTGGCGGCGATCACCGTGCTGCTGTTCTTCGCCTACCGCGACGTGGACTACGGCAACCAGCTGTGGTGGCAGTTCGAGTTCGACGGCGACGCGCCGCGTTCGCTGCGTGCGATGGTGGGCGTGGCGGTGCTGGCACTGGCGCTGGCGCTGCGACAGATGTTCAAGCCGCCGCGGCCGCCGTTGGCCTTGCCGGACGCGACGCAACTGGCGCAGGCGCAGGCGGTGGTGCGCGCGCAGCCTTCGGCCGACGCCGGCCTGGCGATGACCGGCGACAAGCACCTGCTGTTCTCCGAGGACGGCCGCGCGTTCGTGATGTTCGGCCGCCAGGGGCGCTCGTGGGTGGTGCTGTTCGACCCGGTCGGCGCGCGCGAGCAGTGGCAGGGGCTGGTGCGCCGCTTCCTGCACGACGCCCACGCGGCCGGCGCGCGCGGCAGCTTCTACCAGGTGCGGCCGGAGGCGCTGCCGCTGTACCTGGACATGGGCCTGCGCCTGTTCAAGCTGGGCGAATACGCCTGGGTGCCGCTGCCCGGTTTCAGCCTGCAGGGCAAGCGCCGCAGCAACCTGCGCAACGGCGTCAACCGCGGCGAGCGCGAAGGGCTGGTGTTCGAACTGGTGGACACGCCGGATGTGCCGGCGGTGCTGGCGCAGCTGCGCCAGGTGTCCGACGCCTGGCTGGCCGAGCAGCGCACGGCCGAGAAGAAGTTCTCGGTGGGCGCCTTCGACGCGGACTACGTGTGCCGCCACCCGGTGGCGGTGGTGCGGCGGGAGGGCCGCATCGTCGCCTTCGCCACGGTGCTGCTGGGTGCGCCCGGCGGCGAGGCCAGCGTCGACCTGATGCGCCATGTCGGCGACGCGCCCGGCGGCACCATGGACTTCCTGTTCGTGCGCCTGCTGCAGCACTTCGCCGCGCTCGGCTACGCGCGCTTCGGCCTGGGCATGGCGCCGCTGTCGGGGGTGGGCGGGCACGCGCTGGCGCCGTCCTGGCAGCGCCTGGGGCGGATGCTCTACACCCACGGCGAGAATTTCTACAACTTCCGCGGGCTGCGCGCGTTCAAGGAGAAGTTCGACCCGCAATGGGAAGCGCGCTACCTGGCTTGCCCGGGCGGGGTGGCGCCATTGCTGGTGCTGGCCGACGTCGCCGCGCTGATCAGCGGCGGCTTCAAGGGGATGATCGCCAAATGATGCCGAAGAAGTTGTTGTTGTCGCTGTTGTTGTTGGCCGCCTGCGGCCTGGCCCGCGCCGCCCAAGCCCCGGCCCCGGCCGTGGAGCGGGTCTCGCACGGCAGCTTCCGCGAGGTGGCGCTGTACCGCCCGCACGGGCCGCTGAAGATGGCCGTGCTGCTGCTGTCCGGCGACGCCGGCTGGGATGCGCAGCTGGATGGCGATGCGCGCGCGCTGGCCGCGCAGGGCGCGCTGGTGGCCGGCATCGACCTGGCCCAACTGCGCCAGGCCTTGGCCAGGAACAGCGGCTGCGTGTTCCCGGTCGGTGATCTGGAGAACCTCTCGCACTACCTGCAGGGCTATGCGCAGCTGCCCGGCTACCAGCCGCCGCTGCTGGTCGGCCAGGGCGGCGGCGCGGCGGTGGCCTACGCGATGCTGGCGCAGGCGCAGCCGGGGGTGTTCGCCGGCGCGCTGACGCTGGATTTCCGGCCGTCGCTGGACCTGGGCCGGCCGCCGTGCGAGGGCCAGGGCAGGCTGTTCGCGCAGGCCCCCGCCAGCGGCAGCGTCACCGCCCTGCAGCCGGTGGCGGCGATGGACGTGCCATGGGTGTCGATCCAGTCGCCGCCGGCGTCGGCCGGCGCGCCCGCCTTCGACGGCCAGGCCTTCGTCGCGAAGGTGCGCGGCGCGGCCGGCGTGCAGCTGGCCGACGCCGCCCCGGCGC
>JASGEB010000282.1:0-4234 GCA_047606785.1 Pseudoxanthomonas sp. | reverse complement strand
GGGGTTCGCGCATGGACAGAGCCCCGGCCAGGCCCTGGCCGTTGCTCTCCGGGTCCCGAGTCCCGGGTCCCGAGTCCCGAAGCTCGCGCATGGACAGAGCCCCGCCCCGGCCCTGGCCGTTGCTCTCCGGGTCCCGAGTCCCGGGTCCCCGGTCCCGGCTCACACCGCGTCCGACAGCGAGGTAAAGGTGAAGTCGCGCAGCCGCATCGGCGGGATCATCATCACCAGGCTCGATTCGTCGCTGGACACCCGCACCGGCTTGCCCAGCTCGTCGATGTTGTTGAGCATGATCACCGGCGATTCGTTGAAGCGGAAGTTCTTGATCGGGTACTTGATCTGGCCGTCCTCGATGTAGAAGGTGCCATCGCGGGTCAGGCCGGTCAGCAGCACGGTCTGTGGGTCGACCAGGCGGATGTACCAGGTGCGGGTGACCAGGATGCCCCTGGCGGTGGTGCGCACCAGCTCGGCGATGGACTTGTCGCCGCCGGCCATCAGCAGGTTGCCCGGCCGCGCGTTGGCGGTCTTGCCCTGCTTCTGCGCCCAGTAGCGCGAGTAGTCCAGGTTGACCACCTTGCCGTCCTGCACGATCGGCAGGCGCGTGCGCGGCAGGCCTTCCTCGTCCCACGGCATCACCGGCGCCTCGGGGTGGGCGGGGTCGGCGACGAAGCTCACGCGCGGATCGTAGATCTGTTCGCCCAGCTTGTTGCCGCCGCCCTTCTTGGACAGGAAGCTGCGGCCCTCGTCGGCCATGCGCGCGTCGAAGAACCGCATCATGAACGAGATCAGGCCGGCGGCCGCGGCCGGCTCCAGGATCACCGTGTACTTGCCCGGCTCCAGCGCCTTGGCCTGGGCCGACAGGCTGGCCTTGCGCATGGCGATGGCGATGTCCTGGCCGGCCTTGAACTGGTCGGCGTCCTTGAGGCTGCGCACCACCCAGCCCGAGCCGCGGCCGTCGTCGGTGCGCACCGTGCAGGTGTAGTCGAAGTAGGTGCCCTGCTGGTAGCCGAAGTTGCCGTTGCTGTTGGCCACCGCCTCGAAGCGGCGCGCGTCCTCCAGGAAGCCGGCGGCGACCAGCCCCTCCCGCTTGCACGGGTCGATCGAGTCGGCGGCCGCCTGCGCGCGCCAGGCCGGGTCGATGGCGGCGGTGGACGGGCTGAAGGTGGGCGTGGCGGCGTAGCTCTGCCGGGGCACCGCCGGCACGAACTCCGGGTTCTCCGGCGCCAGCCGCGCCAGGTCCTCGGCGCGGCGCACCACCCGCTCCAGCGCGGCGTCGTCGAACTGGTTGATGGTGGCCGTGCCCACGCGCTTGCCGAAGGCCACCTGCACGGCCAGTTCGGTGTCGTCGGTTTCGCCGGCGGTGGACACGCCGTTGAGGGCGAAGCGGATGTTGCCGGCGTTGGAGCCGGACAGGGTGGCGGTGCATTCGTCGGCCTTGGACAGGGCGATGACCTTGTCCAGGATCGCCTTGGCCTGCGCTTGGGTGAGGATGCTCATCGGATGGTCTCTCCTGCGCTCAGCCCAGCGAGCGGGCGGTGTTGATGACGTTGATGCCGTTGAAGCGCGCCGTCGACGAGCCGTGCGAGACCGCCGAGATCTGCTCGGGCTGGCCCTTGCCGTCGAAGAACGAGCCGCCCAGGCGGTAGTCGCGCGCGTCGGCCACCGCCACGCAGGCGTTCCAGAACTCCGGCGTGCGGATCTGGTAGGCCACGTCCTCGAGCATGTGGGTGATCCGGCCCTGCTTGATCTCGTAGAACAGCTGGCCGCCGAACTGGGCGTTATAGCGCTGCTGGTCGATCGAGAACGAGCCGTCGCCGACGATGTAGATGCCGTCCTCGACGTCCTTGATCAGGTCGGCCACCGACAGCGGCGCCTTGCCCGGCTGCAGCGAGACGTTGGCCATGCGCTGGAACTGCACGCTCGACCACGAATCGGCGTAGCAGCAGCCGTCGGACGCGCTCTTGCCCAGGATGTGGGCCTGGTCGCGGATGGCCTGGTAGTCGACCAGCACGCCGTCCTTGATCAGCTCCCACTGCTTGGTCTTCACGCCCTCGTCGTCGTAGCCGACTGCGCCCAGGCTGCCCGGCTGGGTCTTGTCGGCGACGATGGTCACCTTGTCGCTGCCGTACTGGAAATGCGCCTTCTGCTTGTCCAGGGTGGCGAAGCTGGTGCCGGCGAAGTTGGCCTCGTAGCCGAGCACGCGGTCCAGCTCGGTGGCATGGCCGATCGACTCGTGGATGGTCAGCCAGGTGTGCGAGGGGTCCAGCACCAGGTCGTACTTGCCGGGCTTGACCGAGGGCGCCTTGAGCTTCTCCTGGGCCTGCTTGGCGGCGGCGATGGCGTCCTCCTTCATGTCGTAGGACAGGCCGTAGTTGACCACCCCGTTGGGGGTGACGAACTTGCCGGAGGCCGCGCCGTCCAGGTACTCGAAGCCCAGCCCCATCGGCGCGGACAGGCCCTCGCGGCTGCGGAACTTGCCGCTGGCCTGGTCGATTGCGGTGACCGTGAACGGCGCCCAGATCCGGTGCACGTCCTGGTCGATGTAGGAGCCGTCGGTGCTGGCGAAGTACTTCTGCTCGTTGACCAGGAACAGCATGGAATTGACGAAGTTGGCGCCGGCGGCCAGAGCGGCGGCGTTGACTCCCAGCAGCAGGTCGACCTTGTCCTTGATCGGCACGGCCATGGCGTTGGTCTTGATCGGCGTCTTCCAGCTCACCTCGCCCAGCGCCGGAGTCGGCGCCAGCTGCACCGGGCTGGCCTGGGTCTTGGCGTTGGCCTGGGCGATCGCGGTGGCGCGCTGGGCGGCGCGCGCCAGCCCGGCCTCGCTCAGGTCGTTGGTGGCGGCGAAGCCCCAGGCGCCGCCGGCGATCACCCGGATGCCGGCGCCGGTGGACTCGGTGTTGACGATGTTCTGGACCTTGTCCTCGCGGGTGATCACGAACTGGCGCAGGTAGCGGCCGATGCGCACGTCGCAGTAGCTGGCGCCGGCCTTGCGCGCGGCGTCCAGGCCGGCGTCGGCCAGGCGCTTCTTCAGCGCCGGATCGATGGCGTCCAGCAGCTGCTCGGCGGCGATCGCGCGGCCGAACACGGAAGGCAGCGCCAGGCCGCCGAGGGTGAGGCCGCCAAGGGCCAGGAAATCGCGTCGATGCACAGCAGGTACTCCCCGAGAGACGGTCCATGGACCGGGAGGTGGATGGTGCGTCCCGTTATACCGCGTCCCGCGGGGCGCTCGATTCCGATTCTCGCCAGCGTCGAGCGCGGCCGATCAGTGCCATTGGTCAGGGGTCGGCGCGGTGCCGCATGCGCGCCCCCTGGGCGCGATTGCTTTCCCTGTAGGAGCGCACCGCAGGGGCGCGATTGCATTACCGCGAAAGCCAACTCGCGCCCAAGCGGCGCTCCTACCTGGAGTCCCATTGCGCCTGCAGTTCGGCCAGCCGCGCCTGTGCCTGGTCCATCGCCGCCTCCTTGACGTGGCCGTAGCCGCGGATGCGTTCGGGCAGGGCGGCGATGCGCACGGCCAGGTCCAGGCGCGCTGCGTCCAGCCGCGGCAGCAGGGCCTCGACGGCGCGCTGGTAGTCGCCGATCCACTGGCGTTCGCGGCGGCGCTCGGCGGTGTGGCCGAACGGGTCGAAGGCGGTGCCGCGCAGGCGCTTCAACTTCGCCAGCAGGCGGAAGGCGGGCAGCACCCATGCGCCGTATTCGCGCTTGAGCAGCTGGCCCTGGGCGTTGCGCTTGGACCACAGCGGCGGCGCCAGGTGGAAGCGCAGGCGGTAGTCGCCCTCGAACTGCTGCTCGAGCTGGCGCTTGAACGCCGCGCCGGCGTACAGCCGCGCCACTTCGTATTCGTCCTTGTAGGCCATCAGCTTGAACAGGCCGCGCGCGACCGCCTCGGCCAGCGCGGTCGAGCCGGGGCGGGCGGTGTGCTCGGCGCTGCGCACGCGCTGCACGAACTCGGCGTAGCGGCGGGCCCAGGCGGCGTTCTGGTAGTCGCCGAGGAAGGCGACGCGGCGGGCGATCAGTTCGTCCAGGCTGCGCGAGAGGCGGGCGTCGTCCAGCGCCGGTGCGGCCACGCCGTCGTCGCCGCGCTCGAGCAGGCCGCGGCTGGCGGCCTGGTCGCGCGGGTCGGCGGGGGCGCCGGCCACGTTGCCCTCCCGCTCGGCCGGCGGCAGCACGCGCAGCGCCTGCGGGCTGCGCTCGGCCTCGCGCTGGCCGGGCGCGGCCAGGCCGGCGGCTTCGC
>JASGEB010000281.1:0-20985 GCA_047606785.1 Pseudoxanthomonas sp. | reverse complement strand
CGCGCAGGGCCGGCTTGAGCACGTTGCGCTGGTAGTCGGTCATGGCCTGGAAGCGGTGCGAGAGCAGCGCCTTGAGGGTGTCGGCGTCGGGCACGGCGATGTTGGGGCGCACGTCCAGGCGCGGGGCGACCCGCAGCACCTTGGCCAGGCCGACCTTCTCCAGGCCCTTGATCACCGCCCAGCCGATGTCGAACTCCCAACGGCGCATGGCGAAGCGCGCCGAGCTGGGGAAGGCGTGGTGGTTGTTGTGCAGCTCCTCGCCGCCGATCCAGAACGCCCACGGGGTCAGATTGGTGGAGGTGTCGGAGGACTCGAAGTTGCGATAGCCCCACCAGTGGCCCAGGCCGTTGACCACGCCGGCGGCCCAGAACGGGATCCAGGCCATCTGGATCGCCCAGATCGCCACGCCGGGGATGCCGAACAGGGCGAAGTCGACGAACAGCATCGCCACCGGGCCGAGGTTGGCGTGCGGGGTGTACAGGTGCCGCTCGATCCAGTCCTCCGGCGCGCCGCGGCCGTAGGTGACCATGTCCTCGCGCTGCGCGCGCGCCTCGCGGTACAGCTCCACCCCGCGCCAGAACACCCGGCCGATGCCCTTGGTCTGCGGGCTGTGCGGATCTTCCTCGGTCTCGACCTTGGCGTGGTGCTTGCGGTGGATGGCCACCCACTCGCGGGTGATCATCGAGGTGGTGATCCACGTCCAGAAGCGGAAGAAGTGGTTGAGCACGGGGTGGAAGTCCACCCCGCGGTGGGCCTGGCTGCGGTGCAGGTACAGGGTCACCGCGAAGATGGTCAGCTGGGTCATCACCAGCAGGGCCAGCAGCAGCTGCCACCAGTTCAGGCCGAGCAGGCCGTTGGAAAGGAAGTCCAGGATCGCGTCTTGCATGGGGTCGGCCTGCTCCCGGCGGCCGTGGCAACGCGCGGCGACCCGCCGCGCTTGCGCCCATAATAGAGGCCTTCCTTCCCCGACTTCACCCGTCGCCGGCGTATGGCGTTCAGGCGACGGGCCACCATGCCCCCGAACGACCCCCTGATCGAACTGGACCGCGCCACCGTCGTGCGCGGCGAAACCACCGTCATCGACGCCCTGGACCTGCGCATCGACCTCGGCCAGCACACCGCCATCCTCGGCCCCAACGGCTGCGGCAAGTCGACCTTCATCAAGCTGATCAACCGCGAGCTGTACCCGCTGGCGCGCGAGGGCCAGACGCCGGTCAAGGTGTTCGGCCAGTCGCGCTGGAACGTGGCGCAGCTGCGCACCCGCCTGGGCGTGGTCACCGGCGACCTCACCCGCGACCTGCAGTCGATGTACCAGCTGAGCGTGCTCGACGCGGTGGTCACCGGCTTCTTTTCCAGCTTCGTGCCGCCGCTCGACCAGGCCGTCACCCCGGCCATGCGCGCCGACGCGCACGAAGCGCTGGCGCGGGTGGGCGTGGCCGAGCTGGCCGCACGCCCGGTCGACACGCTCTCCACTGGGCAGATGCGCCGGGTGCTGATCGCCCGCGCGCTGGTGCACCGGCCCGAGGCGATGCTGCTGGACGAGCCGACCACCGGCCTGGACGTGGTCGCCCAGCACCGGTTCCGCGACCTGATCGCCGACCTGGCCGCGCAGGGCGTGACCCTGGTCCTGGTCACCCACCACCTGGAGGAGATCGTGCCGGCGATCGGCCGGGTGGTGGTGCTGCGCGAAGGGCGGGTGCTCGCCGACGGGCCCAGCGCCGAGATCCTCACCGACGCGCACCTGAGCGACCTGTACGGCCTGCCGATGCGGGTCGGCCGCGCCGGCGGAGTGTACCGCGCCCATCCGATGCCCTGAGCGCGGCTTGCCCGCCGCCGCACCGGCCCCATTCCCGCGCCATGCCCGAACTGCCCGAAGTCGAAACCACCCGTCGCGGCCTGGCCCCGCACCTCGAAGGCCGGCGCGTGGCCCGGATCGTGCTGCGCCGGCCCGACCTGCGCTGGCCGATCCCGCCGGAAGTGGCGCGCGAGCTGCCCGGCCGGCGCATCGCCGCGGTGCGCCGGCGCGCCAAGTACCTGCTGCTGGACACCGACGCCGGCGACAGCGCGCTGCTGCACCTGGGCATGAGCGGCAGCCTGCGGGTGCTGGCCGGCGACACCCCGCCGCGCGCCCACGACCACGTCGATATCGGCCTGGACGACGGCCGGATACTGCGCTTCAACGACCCGCGCCGGTTCGGCTGCCTGCTGTGGCAGCCGGCCGGCAGCGTCCACGAGCTGCTGCGCGGCCTCGGCCCGGAGCCGCTGGCGGAGGAGTTCGACGGCGACTGGCTGTTCGCGCTCAGCCGCGGCCGCAGCGCGCCGGTGAAGACCTTCCTGATGGACCAGGCCACGGTGGTCGGGGTGGGCAACATCTACGCGGCCGAGAGCCTGTTCCGCGCCGGCATCAGCCCGCTGCGCGCGGCCGGCAGGGTCTCGCGCGAGCGCTACGCCGCCCTGGCCGAGGCCGTGAAGGCGATCCTGGCCCACGCCATCGCCCGCGGCGGCACCACCCTGCGCGACTTCATCAGCCCCGACGGCGCGCCGGGCTATTTCGAGCAGGAGCTGTCGGCCTACGGCCGCGGCGGCCAGCCCTGCCCGCGCTGCGGGCGGCCGTTGAAGCAGGCCAGCATCGGCCAGCGCACCACCGTGTGGTGCGGCCACTGCCAACGGTAGCAGCGCACGCCGAAGGCGGGCGCGATGAAGCTTTCCCGGAAAGGCCAATCGCGCCCCTGCGGTGCGCTCCTACGGCGGCGGGCCGCCTTCGCCGCGCATCAGCCGCTTGTATTCGGCGCGGCTGACCGACAGGTAGCGATCGTTGCCGCCGATCTCCACCTGCGGGCCGGCGTGCAGCACCCGTCCCTGCGCGTCCAGGCGCACGGTCATGGTCGCCTTGGCGCCGCTGTGGCAGATGGTCTTGATCTCCTCGATCACGTCCGCCCACGCCAGCAGGTACTGGCTGCCCTCGAACAGTTCGCCGCGGAAGTCGGTGCGCAGCCCGTAGCACAGCACCGGCACCCGCCGCTGGTCGACCACCTCGGACAGCTGCCAGACCTGGGCGCGGCTGAGGAACTGCGCCTCGTCGACCAGCACGCAGTGCAGCGGCCCGTGCGCGGCGATGTCGGCGTCGACCCGCGCCAGCAGGTCGTCGTCGTGGCCGAAGGAGGTGCCCTGCGCGCGCAGACCGATGCGCGAGGCCACCACCCCGCTGCCGGCGCGATCGTCCAGGCGCGGGGTCAGGATCAGCACGCGCATGCCGCGCTCGCGGTAGTTGTGCGCCGACTGCAGCAGGGTGGTGGTCTTCCCCGCGTTCATCGCCGAGTAGTAGAAATAGAACTTGGCCATCGGCCGATTCTAGCGGCGGGGGTGGGGCTGCTCCGTCGCAGCGCTTCAAGCCCCTCTCCCATCGGGAGAACTCAAGGCATCGGTTTGGACGACGATGCGTCCTGCGTCTTGCCCCCGCTCGCATCGGCCGGCGCGGCATGGCCGACGTCCTCGACGCCGCCGACCGTCACCCGGCCCGGGGTCTGCCCGCTCCACACCCGGTCCTGCAGGCGCCAGTAAGCCTGCGGGTTCCAGAAGTCGCGGGCGTAGAAGCGTTCGGCGGAGACCGCGCCGTGGCCGGGGGTGTCGATGTACAGCGCCTGGCCGTCGTAGCCGAGCCTGCTGGCGGTGCTGCGCGCCAGTTCGCGGCGCATCGCCTTTTCCTGGCGTGGCTTGGCGGCCGCGTCGCCGTATTCGCGCAGCATCGTCTGGTCCAGGCTGCGCGCGCGCCGCCGCTCGGCGTCGGTCAGCTGGCGCCAGTAGTACATCTTCCAGGTCTGGAACAACTCGTAGCCGCGCTCGGCGGCCAGCGACATGAACAGGAAACCGAGCGCGCGGTCGGCCTGCCCGCCCTCGCCGTTCCAGTACATCTCGCCCAGCCGCGCCTGCGCGGGCTTGTCGCCGTAGCGCGCCGCCAGCCGGTAGTCCTTGCGCGCCTTGGCGTAGTCCTTGGCTTCGTCGTCGTGGGTGCCGGCCTTGCGGTAGAACAGGTCCGGATGCCCTTCCAGGAAGCCGTCGGTGAGCACGTCGGCCGGGATGTCGTCGAAGGTCCAGGTCGGCGGCTTGGGCGGCGCGTCCTGGCCGCCGGGGGCGGAAGCGGCGTGGAGCGGCGCGGCGGCCAGCGCCAGCAGCAGCAACGGGGTCCTCAAGGTCCGCATGACGGCACTTCCTTGCCGGGGTAACGCGTCGATTCTAAGCGGCACCGGAGCAGGCTGCCTATAAACTGACGGCCTAGCCGCAGCCTTGCCCCCATGGATTCCCTCAACCCCCCGCAGCGCGCCGCGGTGCGCCACGTGCACGGCCCGCTGCTGGTGCTGGCCGGCGCCGGCAGCGGCAAGACCCGCGTGATCGTGGAGAAGATCGCCCACCTGGTGCAGTCCGGGCGCATGCCGGCGCGGCGCATCGCCGCGATCACCTTCACCAACAAGTCCGCGCGCGAGATGCGCGAGCGCGTCGGCCGGCGCCTGCGCGGCGACGCCGGCGACGGCCTGACCGTATGCACCTTCCACGCCCTGGGCCTGAAGTTCCTGCAGATCGAGCACGCCGCCGCCGGCCTGAAGCGCGGCTTCAGCATCTTCGACAGCGACGACAGCCACGCCCAGTTCAAGGACCTGCTGCCGGGCGCCAAACCCGACGCGATCGAGGCGATGAAGGCGCTGGTCTCGCGCGCCAAGAACGCCGGGCTGTCGCCCGAGGCCGCCGCGCAGGCCGCGCGCAGCCCGCGCGAAGCCGAGGCCGCCGCGCTGTACGCGCGCTACCAGGCGCGCCTGGCCGGCTTCAACGCGGTCGACTTCGACGACCTGATCCGGCTGCCGCTGCAGATCCTCGAATCCAGCGACGACACCGCTCGCGCCTGGCGCGAGCGCATCGGCTACCTGCTGGTGGACGAGTGCCAGGACAGCAACGACGCCCAGTACCGCCTGCTCAAGGCCATCGCCGGGCCGCGCGGGGACTTCACCTGCGTGGGCGACGACGACCAGAGCATCTACGCCTGGCGCGGCGCCAACCCGGAGAACCTGGCGCAGATGGCGCAGGACTACCCGCAGTTGGAAGTGATCAAGCTGGAGCAGAACTACCGCTGCTCCAACCGCGTGCTGCGCGCGGCCAACGCGCTGATCGCGCGCAACCCGCACACGCACCTGAAGACTCTGTGGAGCGATGCGGCCGACGGCGAGCGCGTGCGCGTGTGGGAATGCCGCGACGACGAGCACGAGGCGGAGAAGGTCGCCGCCGAGATTTCCTTCCTGCACACCGCCAAGGACGTGCCGTGGAACGAGTTCGCCGTCCTGTTCCGCGGCAACCACCAGTCGCGCGCGCTGGAGAAGGCGCTGCAGCTGCTGCGCGTGCCCTACCACCTGACCGGCGGCACCGCCTTCCTGGAGCGGCAGGAAGTCAAGGACGCGCTGGCCTGGCTGCGGCTGGCGGCCAATCCGGACGACGACGCGGCCTTCCTGCGCGCGGTGCAGGCGCCCAGGCGCGAGGTCGGCGCGACCTCGCTGGAGAAGCTGGCGCAGCTGGCCGCGCAGATCCACGCGCCGCTGGCGCGCGCGGCCGAGTCGCCGGGCGCGCTCAAGGCGCTGCCGGCGCGCGCAGCCAGTGGCCTGGCGCAGTTCACCGACGCGCTGCGCGAGCTGCGCCGAATGAGCCAGAGCCACAGCGCCGCCGAACTGGTGCGCGCGCTGGCCGAGAAGTCCGGCCTGCTGGCCGAGCTGCGCGCGCAGAGCAAGGACGAGGCCTCCTTCCAGCGCCGCCGTGCCAACCTGGAGGAACTGGCCGACTGGTTCGAGGGCGGCGCACGCGGGGCCAGCGCCGGCGACCTGGCCGCGCAGCTGATGCTGCTGTCGCGCAACGACAAGGACGACGGCGGCAACCAGGTGCGGCTGATGAGCCTGCACGCGGCCAAGGGGCTGGAGTTCGACCACGTGTTCATCGTCGGCTGCAACGAGGGCACGCTGCCGCACGAGGCCGCGCTGGAGGAAGGCACGCTGGAAGAGGAACGGCGGCTGATGTACGTGGGCATCACCCGCGCGCGCAAGCGCCTGTACCTGAGCCACGCACGCAGGGCGCGGCGCTTCCGCGAACTGCTGCGCCTGCAGCCCAGCCGCTTCCTCGACGAACTGCCGGCGGCCGAGCTGCAGCGCGACGGCGCCGACCCGGAACTGGACGCCGCCGCCAAGCAGGAGCGCGCCCAGGCCGGGCTGGCGGCGATCAAGGCGCTGTTCGACGATTGAAGGCTTGCCCCGGAGCAGCGCAGCCGACCTGCCATCCGGCACCGGTAGACTGTGGCGGTCCGCTTCTACTCCGGCCTCCCGTGACCCGTCCATCTCTCCTCCTGTGCGCCTGCCTGGCGCTGGCCGGCGGCGCCTGCAAGCGCACCGAGCCGGCCTCTCCTGCCGCCACCGCCGCGTCCACCCCGGTCGCCGCGGCGCCCGCCGCGGCTCCGGCCACGCCCGCCGACGACAACCTCAACGCGGTGCTGTGGGTGCAGCGTTCGGCCGAATACCAGGCGCTGTGCGAGCAGACCTACCGCGCCGCCGCCGACCGCCTGGAGCAGGCGCTGCGACAGAAGAACTGGGACGCGCTGGCCCCCGAGGAGCGCGGCAACAGCGCCAAGGGCCTGAAGCCGGCGGTGGTGCTGGACGTGGACGAGACCGTGCTGGACAACTCGCCCTATCAGGCGCGCCTGATCCAGGACGGCAAGGAATACGACGAGGTCAGCTGGGACGCGTGGGTGGCCGAGAAGAAGGCCAGGGCCGTGCCCGGCGTGGTCGACTTCGCCAAGGCCGCCAACGCCCGCGGCGTGACCCTGGTGTACATCTCCAACCGCGCCGTGCACCTGCAGGACGCCACCATCGCCAACCTCAAGGCCGTGGGCCTGCCGGTGGCCGACGACAGCGTGTTCCTGGGCCTGGGCACGGTGCTGCCAGGCTGCGAGCAGAACGGCACCGAGAAGAACTGCCGGCGCCGTCTGGCCGGGCAGAAGTACCGGGTGCTGATGCAGTTCGGCGACCAGCTGGGCGACTTCGTGCAGGTCCTGGCCAACACCGTGGACGGCCGCCGGCAGGTGCTGGAGCAGTATCACGACTGGTTCGGCGAGCGCTGGTGGATGCTGCCCGGACCGACCTACGGCAGCTGGGAGCCGGCGCTGTTCGGCAACGACTGGAGCCAGCCGCGCGAGGCGCGCCGCACCGCCAAGCGGGCGCTGCTGGAGACCGCGCGTTGAACGCCGCCGCGCCGCTGCGGCTGGGCCCGCACGAACGCCTGATCGTGGCCCTGGACGAGCCCTCCGGCGCGGCCGCGCTGGCCTGGGTGGAGCGGCTGGGCGAGGCGGTGTCGTTCTACAAGATCGGCATGGAGCTGCTGGCCTCCGGCGAGTACTTCGGCGTGCTCGACGCGCTGGCCGCGCGCGGCAAGAAGGTGTTCGTCGACCTGAAGTTCTTCGACATCCCGGCCACCGTGGCGGGGGTGGTGCGCGGGCTGTCGCGCTGGCCGGTGAGCTTCGCCACCGTCCACGGCTGGCACCCGGCGATGATGGAAGCGGCGGCGGCCGCGCGCGGCGGCGAGCTGCGCCTGCTGGCGGTGACCGTGCTGACCTCGATGGACGGCGCCGACCTGCGCGCGATGGGCATCGCCACCGCCGATCCGCTGGCGGTGGTGGTGCAGCGCGCGCGCGCGGCGCAGGCGGCCGGCATCGACGGGGTGGTGTGCTCGGCGCAGGAAGCGGCCCTCGTGCGCGCGGCCACCGCCGCGCCGTTTGCCATCGTCTGCCCCGGCATCCGCCCGGACGGCGGCGGCGGCGACGACCAGAAGCGGGTGGCCGGCGTGGCCGCCGCCTTTGCCGCCGGCGCCGACTGCATCGTGGTCGGCCGGCCGATCCGGCAGGCGCCCGACCCGCGCGCGGCGGCCGAAGCCATCCAGCGACAGATCGAACAGGTCATTTCAAATCAATGATTTATGCAATGCCTCTTCAGGCATTGCCTCAATTTCCCGGCCACGCTAGGCTGGTCCCGCCCACTGCCATGGTGGGGAAACGCCACAACTGATGTCCCGGCCCCGTGCCGGAATCCTTCGGCCCCGCCTCGGCGGGGCCATTTTTTCGGCCCGCGGCCATGGCCCGCCTTGCCGCGGGCGCGGCGCAGCAGTCACCATCGGCCTTCCACGGTTCGAGATCCCCGCTTGCCCCCTGCCCTCCGCCTGCGCCTGCCGGCCTGCGCCGCCCTCGCCCTGCTGCTGGCCGCCTGCAAGCCGCCGCTGCCACCGCAATCGCCGGTCGCGCCCGGCAGCCCGCAGGAGGCCGTGCAGCGGCTGGCCGGCGATCTGGCGCGCGCCGACCTGGCCGGCTTCGCCCGCGACGCGTTGCCGGCCGGGGACCACGCGGCGCTCGACCGGGCCTGGCGCGAGGGCCGCAGCCGCTGGCCGCTGACCGTCCTGCCGCTGGACGACAAGCTGGCGCCGATGATCGTGGCGCTGGCCGCGCCCGACGCCGAACGCCGGCTGGGCGCCAGCTACGACAGCCAGTTCGCCGGCCAGGGCGCGGAGATCCGCCAGTCGGTGCGCACCCTGGCCCAGTTCGGCAGCCAGTACGTGCAGAACGAGCCGAACCTGGACGCGGCCGAGCGCGCCCATTACGGCCAGCTGATCCCGGCATTGGCCGAGTGGGCGGCCAATGCGCCGCTGGCCGACGCCGCACGCGCCCACCAGGCCCTGCGCGGCCTGGTCGCCGCCGCCCGCGCCAGCGGCGTGCACGGCGAGGCCGACCTGCGCGAACCGGGCCTGGACCGCGGCCTGGCCAGGCTGACCCCGTTCCTGGCAGCGCTGCTGGACGCCGCCGCCGGCTACGGCCTGGACCTGCGCGCGAGCCTGGCCGACCTGCGCAGCGAGACCGCGACGATCGAAGGCGAGCAGGCGCGCGTGCCGGTGGCCTATGCCCTGGCCGGCAGGGTGGTGCGCACCGAGGTGCGGCTGCAACGGCAGGACGGCCGCTGGTACCTGGCTTCGGCCCTGGCGGCCGCGCGCGCCGCCCGCGACGCGGCGGCCGCTGTCGATGCCGCGCCCGCCACGCCGGCCGAGTCCGGGAAACCGCTTCCGGCACCTGCCCCATAATGGCCACGATGCCCGACCAGAATCCCCTGCCCTTTCCCGAATCGCCCGCGCCGGAGAGTCCGGCGGTGCCGGAGAGCCCGGCCGCGCCGGCGGCGGACGGCCCACCGAGCGCCACGCCCACCCGCGCCCCGGTTTCCGGTCCGCCGCCGAGCGGCGCCGGGCGCATCCCGCTGTGGGCGCGCCTGCTGCGCCGCCTGGCCGAGCCCTGGCTGACCCTGAACATCGAGCCGGAGGCCCCGGCCGCGCTGTACGACGGCCGCTCGGTCTGCTACGTGCTGGAGGACTACGGCCTGTCCAACGCGCTGATCCTGGACAAGGCCTGCCGCCAGGCCGGCCTGCCCTCGCCGCTGCTGCCGATCCCGGTGCCCGGCGGCGACCCGCTCGGCCGCCGGCGCGCCTACCTGGCGCTGTCGCGGCGCAACGCCAGCGCCCTGCCGCTGCTGCCCGAGGCGGCGCCGGTGAAGACCCATTCCGGCTCGCTGGCGCGGCTGCTGCAGGCCCACCGCGCGCAGCCGGGCATGGACGTGCAGCTGGTGCCGGTGTCGATCTTCGTCGGCCGCGCCCCGGACAAGCAGAGCGGCTGGTTCGCGGTGCTGTTCTCGGAGAACTGGGCCATCGTCGGCCGCTTCCGCCGGCTGCTGGCGATCCTGCTCAACGGCCGCGACACCATCGTGCGCTTCGCCGCGCCGGTGTCGGTACGCGCGGCGGTGGACGAGGGCCTGGACGCCGAGCGCAGCGTGCGCAAGCTGGCGCGGGTGCTGCGCACCCACTTCCGTCGCATCCGCGAGGCGGTGATCGGCCCGGACCTGTCCACCCGCCGCCTGCTGGTGGACAAGGTGCTGGAGGCCGAGACGGTCAAGGAGGCCATCGCCGACCAGGCCCGCCGCGACGGCAGCAAGCCCGAGGAAGCCTGGAAGAAGGCCCACGCCTACGCCTGGGAGATCGCCGCCGACTACTCCAGTCCGGTGGTGCGCTCGGCCAGCTTCCTGCTGACCCACGTGTGGAACCGCATCTACGCCGGCGTGCTGGTCCACCACCTGGACAAGCTCAAGGACGCCGCGCCCGGGCACGAGGTGGTGTACGTGCCCAGCCACCGCAGCCACATGGACTACCTGCTGCTGTCCTACCTGCTGTACGAACGCGGGATCGTGCCGCCGCACATCTTCGCCGGCATCAACCTCAACCTGCCGGTGGTCGGCACGCTGCTGCGCAAGGGCGGGGCGTTCTTCGCCCGCCGGTCTTTCCGCGGCAACCCGCTGTACTCGGCGGTGTTCACCGAGTACATGGCGCAGCTGGTGTCCGGCGGCTATTCGATCGAGTACTTCATCGAGGGCGGGCGCTCGCGCACCGGCCGGCTGCTGCCACCCAAGGGCGGGGTGATCTCGATGACCGTGCGCGCCTACCTGCGCCAGCCGCGCAAGCCGGTGCTGTTCCAGCCGGTGTACATCGGCTACGAGAAGCTGATGGAGGGCAAGAGCTACCTGGACGAGCTGTCCGGCCGGCCCAAGGAGAAGGAGTCGATCTGGGGCCTGCTGTGGTCCATCCCCAAGGTGCTGCGCTCCAACTACGGCCAGGTGGTGGTCAACTTCGGCGAGCCGATCGAGCTGACCACCATGCTGGCCCGGCACGCGCCGGACTGGGACGGCAGGCCGCTGGCCGAGGACGAGAAGCCCAAGTGGCTGTCCGACACGGTCGACGCGCTGGCGCTGGCGATCAACGTGCGGGTCAACGCCGCCGCCGACGTCAACCCGATCAACCTACTGGCGCTGGCGCTGCTGTCCACGCCCAAGCACGCCATGGGCGAGGCCGACCTGATCGCGCAGATCGAACTGTGCAAGCAGATCCTGGCCGAGATGCCGTACTCGGACCGGGTCACCGTCAGCCCGCACAGCCCGCAGCGGATCATCGCCCACGGCCTGGAGATCGGCGTGCTGCGCCGGATCGCCCACCCGCTGGGCGACGTGATCGACGTGGCCGACGAGGACACCGCGGTCCTGCTGAGCTACTACCGCAACAACGTCCTGCACCTGTTCACCGCCGCCGCCTGGATCGCCTGCTGCTTCCAGAACAACCGGCGCATGGCGCGCCCGCGCCTGCGCGCACTGGGCGCGCAGCTGTATCCGTTCCTGCAGGCCGAGCTGTTCCTGCCGTGGAGCGCCGAGGAATTCGCCGCGCGCATCGACCGCACCATCGACGTGTTCGTGCGCGCCGGCCTGCTCGAACTGGTCAGCGCGGACGACGGCGGCGTGCTGGCGCGCAACGCCGGCCAGACCGACGAGGTGTTCCGTCTGCGCGCGATCGGCCACTCGCTGCAGCAGGCCTTCGAGCGCTACTACATCGCCATCTCGGTGCTGGTGAAGAACGGCCCCGGCACGCTCGGCGCGGCCGAGCTGGAAAGCCTGTGCCAGCAGGCCGCTCAACGCCTGAGCCTGCTGTACGCGCCGGCCGCGCCGGAGTTCTTCGACAAGACCCTGTTCCGCGGCTTCATCCAGAAGCTGCGCGAGATGAAGCTGGTGTGGCCGGACCAGAACAGCAAGCTGCTGTTCGACGAGCGCCTGGACGGCTGGGCCAAGGACGCCAAGGTCATCCTCGGCCGCGAGCTGCGCCACACCATCGAGCGGGTCAGCCCGGAGGCGGCCGCGGCCGAGCCGGAGAAGACAACCGATTGAGGCGGTCCAGGCTCGGCGCTACGATCGCCTTGCTCCCCGCTGCACGGGCGAGGAAACCTCATGCTGCTGGATGAACTGCGTGCCAGGAAGGACGACGTCTCCCAACTGGGCCGCCAGTTCGGCGCTCGGCGCATCCGCGTGTTCGGTTCGGTCGTGCGTGGCGAGGAAGGCCCGGACAGTGACATCGATTTCCTGGTCGATTTCCCTCGCGGCTACGACCTGTTCTCGCAGCGTCTGCCGCTGGCCGATCGCCTGGCGGACCTGTTCCAACGACCGGTGGACGTGGTTCCCGAGCACGAATTGAACCGGCATATCCGGGAACGGGTGCTGCACGAGGCGATCGATCTGTGAGTGGCAAGCCCTGGCAACCCTATGCCCGGCACATCCTTGACGCCATTGCCAGGATCCACCGCATCCAGGCGCGCGGGGACATCGCGCAGGACGAGGTGCTCTACGACGCGGCGCTGCGCAACCTGCAAACACTTTCCGAGGCCACCCAGTTGCTGCCAACGCAGTTGAAGGCCGGCTTCCCGCATATCCCGTGGCGGGAGATCAGCGCCTTCCGCAACATCCTGGTTCATAACTATCTCGGGACGATCGACTCCCTCACGGTGGCCGATGTCATCGACAGGCACCTGCAGCCGCTGGAAGAGGCGGTGCGCGGAATGTTGGCCGTTGGCAGCGAGGGTTGAACGGCCGCTCAGGCCGGCTCGTCCGGGATCAGCGCGCTCTCCAGCCGGGCGATGCAGTCCTTCAGCCACAGCTTGCGCTTCTTCAGGCGCTTGATCGCCAGTTCGTCGGCTTCCATCGCCGCCGTCCGCGCGGCGATCTCGCGGTCCAACGCGCGGTGCTCGCCGCGCAGGCGGTTCAGTTGCTGGGCGAGGTCGGCGAGATCGACGGGCTGCATGGGCCAAGCTTAGCGCCGCGGCGCCGGCCTGTAGAATGGCGGCATCATGAGCGCCGCCGTCGCCCTCCCCGATCCCTCCCCGCGCCGCGCCGACCCGCGCGCGGCCGGGCGCGAACAGGCCAAGCTGGGCAAGCGCCTGCACCGCCAGGTCGGCCAGGCCATCGCCGACTACGGCATGATCGAAGCCGGCGACAAGGTGATGGTGTGCCTGTCCGGCGGCAAGGACAGCTACACCCTGCTCGACCTGCTGCTGCAGTTGCGCGCCGCTGCGCCCGTGGACTTCTCGATCACCGCGGTCAACCTGGACCAGAAGCAGCCCGGCTTTCCCGCCCACGTGCTGCCGGACTACCTGCGCGCGCTCGGCGTGGACTTCCACGTGATCGAGCAGGACACCTACTCGGTGGTGACGCGGGTGGTGCCGGAAGGCAAGACCCTGTGCTCGCTGTGCTCGCGCCTGCGCCGCGGCGCGCTGTACGCGTACGCCGCCGAGCACGGCTTCAGCAAGATCGCGCTCGGCCACCACCGCGACGACATGGTGGCCACCTTCTTCATGAACCTGTTCCACCACGCCAAGCTGGCCGGCATGCCGCCCAAGCTGCGCTCGGACGACGGCCGCCACGTGGTGATCCGCCCGCTGGCCTACGTGCGCGAGGCCGACATCGTGCGGTACGCGGCGGCCAGGCGCTTCCCGATCATCCCCTGCAACCTGTGCGGCAGCCAGGACAACCTGCAGCGCAGGCAGGTCGGGGCGATGCTGCAACGGTGGGAGCAGGAACAGCCCGGCCGGATCGAGCAGATCGCCCGCGCGCTGGGCGACGTCCGCCCCTCGCAGCTGGCCGACCCGAAGCTGTTCGACTTCATGAATCTGGGCCGGCGCGGCGACGGCCCGCTGCCGGACGCGCACGCGTGGCTGGCCGGCCAGGCGCACGCGGCGGCGGATGGCGGCGAGGCTTGAGGCCGCCGCGTTCGATCCGTTTGCATGTCTTGGCATCGTCATTCCCGCCTCCGCGGGGCTTCCAACGGACGCACGCCCGTTCATGACGGGCAAAAGCGAACCCGCGCTTTCCCATTCCCCCTTCCCTCCTCCCCATTCCCCGCTCCCTGATGTTCTTCAAGAATCTCACCCTGTTCCGCTTCCCCACCTCGCTGGACTTATCCAATCTGGATAGCCAGCTGCCGGACAAGGCGCTCAAGCCGGTCGGGCCGCTGGAGATGAACTCGCGTGGCTTCATCCCGCCGTTCGGCCGCGGCAGCGAGAACTACGCCCACCGGATCGACCAGGCGGTCTGGATCAGCGTCGGCGGCGAGGACCGCATCCTGCCGGCGGCGGTAGTCAACGACCTGCTGGCGCGCAAGCTCGACGAGATCGAGGCCAAGGAAGGCCGCCGTCCGGGCGGGCGCACGCGCAAGCGCCTCAAGGACGAACTGCTGCACGAGCTGCTGCCGCGCGCCTTCGTCAAGCCGTCGCGCACCGACGCCATGCTCGACCTGCAGCACGGCTACATCGCGGTGGATTCATCCAGCCGCAAGAGCGCCGAGAACGTGGTGTCGGAAGTGCGCAACGCGATCGGCAGCTTCCCGGCGCTGCCGCTCAACGCCGAGGTGGCACCGCGCGCGGTGCTGACCGGCTGGATCGCCGGCGAGCCGCTGCCCGAGGGCCTGTCGCTGGGCCAGGAGTGCGAGCTGAAGGACCCCATCGACGGCGGCGCGGTGGTCAAGTGCCAGCACCAGGAACTGCAGAGCGACGAGATCGCCAAGCACCTGGAAGCCGGCAAGCAGGTCACCAGGCTGGCGCTGGTGCTCGACGACCACGTCTCCTTCGTGCTCGGCGAGGACCTGGTGGTGCGCAAGCTCAAGTTCCTGGAAGGCGCGGTGGACGAGCTGGAGAGCCACGAGCGCGAGGACATCCACGCCGAGCTCGACGCCCGCTTCGCACTGATGAGCGCCGAGGTGCGGCGGCTGTTCGCGGTGCTGGAGAAGGCGCTCAGGCTCAGCCGCGCCGAATGAATCAGCGCGGCGCACGCGCCAGGCAACTGCGATAGCGCCCGTCCACCCGCTCGGCGAACCAGGCGGTGGTCAGCTGGCGGGTGATCTTCGGGCTTTCCAGGGTGATGCCCGGCAGGATGGCGCGCGGCAGCGGCTGGCCGGCCCTGGCTTCGGCCAGGGCGAACACGCGCGCGTACAGCGGGCTGTCGGCGAAGTCCGCTTCATCGCCGCGCCGCAATTCATGGCGGATCTGCGCATCGTCCATCGCCAGCTTCGGCGCCAGCGCGCGCACCGCCGCCTCGGTGGCGCCGGGCGCCTCCATCGCCGCGCCGGGCGCGAGCAGGTCGCCGTCCAGCGCCAGGCTCACCCCGGCCGCGCGCGCCAGCGCCGCCTGGAAGGCCGCGTTGCGGCTGGCGTAGTGGCCGGCGTTGAAGTCGGCGAAGCGGTAGCGCATCTGCGGGTAGTCGGCCGGGTAGCCGAGCAGGTGCATGACGCCGAAGTACAGCCCGCCGCGGCGGCTGAACACCTCGCGGCGGATGCTCTCCGCCACCGGATAGGGATAGCCGCGCTGGTGCTCCAGCGCGAACGCCACCGACACCTGCATCGGGCCGCCGGTATGCACCGGGTTGAAGCCTTCCAGCAGGCGCCGGCCCAGCGGCACGCCGGCGCTGAAGTCCTCGAAGATGCGGCTGAGCTGGCCTTCCGTGCGCACCGCCGCCAGCCGCTGCGCGTAGCTGCGGCCGTCCGGCGAATCCAGCTTCAGCGCCGCATCGACCAGCAATCCCGGCACGTGCAGGGCGGCGGCGCGGCGGTCGATCTCGGCGCGGGCGATGCGCGCCAGCCCCGGCACCGGCGGGTCGGCCTGGTAGTTGGACTCCTGCTCGACCACCGCCAGCACCGCGCACAGGTTGGCGTCGCCCGGGTCCAGCGACTGCGCGGCGAAGGCGCGCGCGATGTCCTGTGCCCAGCCGGCGCGGTCGGGCACGCGCGCCGGCACCAGCGCGGCGATGCGCGCCTGCACGTCCTGCGGCTGCTGCCGCGGCGCGCTGGCGCATGCGCCCAGCAGGGCGGCCAGCGCCGATACCGTCAGGCAACGCCACCATCGCCTCGCTGCATCCGCCACGCCCGCCCTCCGCCTGCGGCACCCGCCCGCGGCGGCCACTCTACCTGGCCGGCGCGGCCGTCGGTCGCAGCCAGGCCAGCACCAGCAGGGCCAGCACCAGCGCCACGCAGCTCCAGCCGAACAGGTTGCCGATGCGGGTGTACAGCGTGGGCAGGCGCGGCCCCGTGCGCAGGTCGGCGAGCAGGGCACTGCCCGGCAGCGACGCGCTGCGGGCCTGGGCCAGTACGCGCCCGTAGGGGTCGCTGACGATCAACAGCCCCTCGCGCGCCGCCCGCACCACCGCGTAGCCGTTCTCGACCCCGCGCACCAGGGTCATGCGCGAGCCCATCCAGCCGTCCACGTAGGCGAAGTCCCACGCCGGCACCAGCATCGCCCCGACGTCCAGCCGGCCGTACTGCCTGCCCAGCGAGGCGAAGTGCATGTCCTTGCACACCGCCAGCCCGTAGCGCACGCCGTCGATGGCGTGCACGCTCCAGGCGTCGCCGACGCCATAGCCTTCGGCCCGCTCGGGCGGGGCCATGATGTGTTTCTGGTAGTCCTCCACGCGCCGGCCGACCGGGTCGAACAGCCAGGCGTAGTTGCGCGGATGGCGGCCGTCGTCGATGGCGATGCCCACCTCCAGCCACAGCCGATGCTGCGCCGCCAGCGCGGCGAAATGCCGCTGCCATTCCGGCGCCGCCGCCGGGGCCAGCACCGCGATCTTTTCCGGCAGCACCACCAGCTGCGCGCCCTGGCCGGCCAGCCGCGCCACCCAATCGTCGTAGCGTGCGCGGATGGCGAGCGCGTAGCCGGGACGGGCGTGCACGCCGATCGGGTCGTCGACGGAAGCCAGCCCCACCCGCATCGCCTTGCCGACCGGCGGCTGCTGCAGGCGCCACTGGCCGAAGCCGAGCACCGCCGCCAGCGCCAGCGCCACCGCGGCGGCCAGGCCGACCTTGGCCGCGCGCGCGCCGGGGCGCAGCAGCAGGACCGCGGCGGCCGAGGCCGGCAGGCACAGCACGAACAGCAGCCCGGCCACGCCGAACAGCGAGGCCCATTGCAGCACCGGCAGCACGTCGGCCTGCGAATACGCCAGGCTGCCCCAGTTGCCGTCCGGCAGCCAGGCGGCCATCAGCGTGTCCACCGCCGCCCAGGCCGCCGGATAGGCCAGCGCTGCCCAGCCGATCCCGCGCGTGAGCGCGATGCGCCGGGCGCACATCACCACCGCCAGCCACACCAGGGCCACGCCCAGCCAGGACAGCACGGCCGCGGGCACGGGCATCACCAGGCGAAAATACGGCAGGTAGGCCGACGTGGCCGCCAGCAGCACGGCCAGCAGCCACCAGCGCGCCGTCCGCACCGGAGCGGACAGCGCCAGCCACAGCAGCGGCAGCGGCGCCAGCCAGGCCGCCCACCACGCCGGCACCAGGGCCACCGACAGGTGCACCAGCACCACGGCGGCCACAGCAACAATCAGCTTGCGCAACAGCGGCATCGCGATATCCCGCCCGCGCAGGAGGGCGGACCTGGGCACAATGTGCCCGCCGGCGGGCCGTGCGTCAGGTGCCGGAAGTCAACTCTCCAGCAATTCGCGGTTGCGCACCGCGCCCTTGTCGGCGCTGGTGGCCAGCAGGGCGTAGGCCTTCAGTGCGGGGCTGACCTTGCGCACGCGCGGCTGCGCCGGCTTCCAGCCCTTGGCGTCCTGCTCGGCGCGGCGCGCGGCCAGTTCCTCGTCGGCGACCAGCAGCTGGATCGAGCGCGCCGGGATGTCGATGCGGATGCGGTCGCCGTCGCGCACCAGGCCGATCGCGCCGCCGGCGGCGGCCTCGGGCGAGGCGTGGCCCATGCTCAGGCCGGAGGTGCCGCCGGAGAAGCGGCCGTCGGTGATCAGCGCGCACTTCTTGCCCAGGCCCTTGGACTTCAGGTACGAGGTCGGGTACAGCATCTCCTGCATGCCCGGCCCGCCCTTGGGGCCCTCGTAGCGGATCACCACCACCTCGCCGGGCTGCACTTCGTCGCCAAGGATGCCCTTGACCGCCGCGTCCTGGCTCTCGTACACCCGCGCCGGGCCCTCGAACACGTGCAGCGACTCGTCCACGCCGGCGGTCTTGACCACGCAGCCGTCCACGGCGATGTTGCCGTAGAGCATCGCCAGCCCGCCTTCCCGCGAGTAGGCATGGTCGACGTCGCGGATGCAGCCCTCGGCGCGGTCCAGGTCCAGGCTCGGCCAGCGCGTGGCCTGGCTGAAGGCGACCTGGGTGGGGATGCCGGCCGGGCCGGCCTTGTAGAAGGTGTGCACCTTCTCCTCGCCGGTGCTGGCCACGTCCCACCTGGCGAGGGCCTCGCCCAGGGTCCTGGCGTGCACGGTGGCCGCCTGGGTGTTCAGCAGCCCACCGCGCGCCAGCTCGGCGAGGATGGCCATGATCCCGCCGGCGCGGTGCACGTCCTCGATGTGGTACTTCTGGATGTTCGGCGCGACCTTGCACAGCTGCGGCACGCGCCGGCTCAGCGCGTCGATGTCGCGCAGGGTGAACGGCACTTCGGCCTCCTGCGCGGCGGCCAGCAGGTGCAGGATGGTGTTGGTCGAGCCGCCCATGGCGATGTCCAGGGTCATCGCATTTTCGAAAGCTTCGAATGTCGCGATGCCGCGCGGCAGCGCGCGCGGGTCCTCGCCGCCGTACCAGCGGTGGCACAGCTCGACCGCGGTGCGGCCGGCCTGCAGGAACAGCGCCTCGCGGTCGGCGTGGGTGGCTACGATTGTTCCGTTGCCGGGCAGCGACAGGCCCAGCGCCTCGGTCAGGCAGTTCATCGAGTTGGCGGTGAACATGCCCGAGCAGGAGCCGCAGGTCGGGCAGGCGCTGCGCTCGACCGCGGCGACGGTCTCGTCGCTGGCGTTGGGGTCGGCGGCCATCACCATCGCGTCGATCAGGTCGAGCTTGTGCTCGGCCAGCTTGGTCTTGCCGGCTTCCATCGGCCCGCCGGAGACGAACACGGTGGGGATGTTCAGGCGCAGCGCGGCCATCAGCATGCCGGGGGTGATCTTGTCGCAGTTGGAGATGCACACCAGCGCGTCGGCGCAGTGCGCGTTGGCCATGTACTCGACCGAGTCGGCGATGATCTCGCGGCTGGGCAGCGAGTACAGCATGCCGTCGTGGCCCATCGCGATGCCGTCGTCCACCGCGATCGTGTTGAACTCCTTGGCGACGCCGCCGACCCGCTCGACCTCGCGCGCGACCAGCTGGCCGAGGTCCTTCAGGTGCACGTGGCCGGGCACGAACTGGGTGAAGGAGTTGGCGATGGCGACGATCGGCTTGTGGAAGTCCTCGTCCTTCATGCCGGTGGCGCGCCAGAGGGCGCGGGCGCCGGCCATGTTGCGGCCGGCGGTGGAAGTCCTGGAACGGTATTCGGGCATGTGCAGCGCGCGTGGCGTGGGAGGCTGGCGCGACGGGTGAAAGAGGGGCGACAACGTAGCACGCGGGCCGGCGCTTTCCGACACTTGCGATTGCAACGGGCGCGCTTTCCCCGCGGCGGGCGGCGGCGGGCGGAACGCCCCATTCCAGCGCTCGCGAATGCACGGGTAACGGGTTTTTAATGCGCCAGCGGCTATCCCTGTCGTCTTGCGGCGCCCGCGCCCCTCTTGCCCCCCGAGAATCCGATGAAGTCCATTCGCGTGCTGTTTCCGCTCGTCCTGCTGTGCGCGGCCTGCCGGCCGCAGGCCGCCCCGCCGCCGGCCAGCACGCCGGCCAGCACCCGCCCGGTCAGTACCGACGCCCCGGATACCAGCGGCTCGCCGCCCACCGACGCGGGCACCTCCGCCTCGCCGCCCCCGGTCGGCGTGGCCGCCATGGCCGAGGCCGGCGACCTGCTGCCCGGCATGCCGGCCTGCGCCGCCGGCGACGGCCGCCTGCCGATCCCGGTGTATTCGCCCAGGGTCGACGCCCAGGGCGTGCTGTCGGCCGCGCCGCCGGGCGCCGACGGCGACATCGTGCTGCTGACCCTGCAGGGCAACAGCGACGCCAAGTGCCTGGACAGCGAATCCAACACCTTCTCGATCCCGCACGCCGACGGCAGCCCGGGCGGCCTGAAGGTGAGCGTGCGCGGCAACACCCAGGAGATCGACGGGGTCTGCCACTTCAACGGCCTGTACCGCCGCAAGGACGGGCAGGGCGAGCGCCAGGGCTGGACCCGCCAGTCGCTGGAGTCGGTGGACACCTCGCAAATCGTGTCGTCGAACCGCTACTGCACCCAGCAGAACGCGGCGCCGGCGGCCGCCCCCACTCCCCCGCCGCCGCCGGCCACACCGACCGTGCCGCCCGCCGCCCCGAACGGCAAGAACGGCGCCTGACCCCGCACGAAGCCCACGACTGCCGCCGACCTCGGCCTGGCGGTGCGCAACTGCGGGGAGTGTCGCCGAGGCGGCGTCTGCTCTCTCCTTGACGGGCGTGTCCCCGCGGCGGAGCGGCCCCCGGCGCCCGGCGGGCAAGTCAGCCGGCCAGGTACTGGTCCTTCAGGCGCACATAGTGCCGGGCCGAGTACAGCAGGCCTTCGATGTCCTTGTCGGACAGCTGCCGCGCCGGCCGCGCCGGATTGCCCACCCACAGCTCGCCGCTGCCGACCTTCTTGCCCGGCCCGACCACCGCGCCGGCGGCGACGAAGGCGTGCTTTTCCACCACCGCCCCGTCCAGCACGCACGCGCCCATGCCGATCAGGCAGGCGTCGCCGATGGTGCAGGCGTGGACGATGGCGCCGTGGCCGATGGTCACGTCCTCGCCGATCAGGGTCGGGTAGCCACCCTTGTTGTACGGGCTGTGGTGGCTGACGTGGACGATGCTGCCGTCCTGCACGTTGCTGCGCGCGCCGATGCGCACGAAGTTGACGTCGCCGCGGATCACCGTGCCGGGCCACACCGACACGTCGTCGCCCAGTTCGACCTCGCCGATCACGGTGCAGGCCGGATCAACGTACACGCGCTGCCCCAGCACGGGGCGCTTGTCCAGGTAGGGGCGCAGGTTCGACATGAGGGCGATTATCCCATCTCCCGCAACCGGATCGCCCGCGCGCCCCGCTCCCTTTCCCTCCCCACTATTGATCCCGACCCCGTATTTTTCGTAGGAGCGCACCGCAGGGGCGCGATGAGGCTTGCGCGCGCAAGCCTCATCGCGCCCCTGCGGTGCGCT
>JASGEB010000280.1:0-3811 GCA_047606785.1 Pseudoxanthomonas sp. | reverse complement strand
TGTTGATATTCGCGCCCGTTCCTCTGCCGGTGCCGATATCTTCGGCGCCCGAGTAGCCGGGTGGAAAGCACCTGTCCTGATGGAGCGAGATCGTCAGCGTATCGGGATCTTCGTAGTAGATCGCCTGTGTGCCGTTGCCGTGATGAACATCCCAGTCCACAATGGCGACACGCTCAACTTGTCAGTGGCGGTCCAAAAGCGCGGATAAACGGCGCCGAGACGGCAACAGAGCGAATTTCGGCTTTGTGGGGTGCCAGTGACGTCATTTGAAAGGGTTTGGTGAGAGGTGAGCGCGGGATGTGTCGACAGGAGCCCGTAGGGCGACTGAGATACATCCCGCGCTGCGTCCGCAGATGATAGGCTGGCGGAGCGCCGCAAACAGACATCGACCCAAGCTACCACGCCAATTCGATGTCCAATCCCTCTGGCAGCTGTGAGATGACTTGGCTGTCACCGCGCAGGACTGCCGACTGGTTCACGGTGTGCGCCATGATACTCGCATTGGCGCATTCCGTCGAGCTTTTCCCCGCAATCCCGACGGCGTTCCGAAAGGTTCGCCGCCGCGATGCAAACCGGTCGTTTCTTTCTCTGCGCACGGTGCCGCTCACAGGTCTTGCTTTGCCGGCATTGCGATCGGGGTCAGCGCTTCTGCGGTTCTGAATGCGCCCATGAAGCTCGCCGTGACAGTCTGCGTGCGGCGGGTCGGCGCTACCAGAACACCCGCCGGGGCCGCTTTGCCCACGCCGACCGCTCCCGCCGATATCGTCAGCGCTGCAAAAACGTGACGCATCAATCTCCACCTTGTCGGCCGGATGGTTCACGACTGAACGCGCCCCTGATCGACGGCACCATCGCACTGGACGACGTCACCGCCGAAGCGGTGCCATCGATCCCGCCGGCACCGTGCTGCCGGCGCTGCGGCAGTTCTGTGCCGTTGTTCTTTCGCCGCGGCTTCGTGCGCCGCCGAGGGGCTTATGTGCGTCAACACGACTATGGAGACCTAACCGATGACCATAACCGCCGAGAAGGAAGCGATGATCCTGCGCCTGTACCACGTTGAAAGGTGGCGCTGTGGAACGATCGCCAGGCAACTGCACTGCCATCACACCACCGTATTGCGGGTTCTGAAGGACGCGGGCTTGCCCCGCCACAGGCCCGTGATCCGTCCCGCCCAGATTGACCTGTACCTGCCGTTCATCCAGCAGACGCTGACGAAATATCCAGACCTGACCGCCAGCCGCCTGTACGGGATGGTGCAGGAGCGCGGCTACAAGGGCTCGCCCTCCCACTTCCGGCATATGATTGCGCTCCACCGTCCGCGCAAGACGGCGGAAGCGTTCCTGCGTCTGCGCACCCTTCCGGGCGAGCAAGGTCAAGTCGACTGGGCGCATTTTGGTCACATCGAAATCGGCAAGGCCCGCCGGCCGCTGATGGCCTTCGTCATGGTGCTGTCCTGGTCCCGCGACATCTATCTGCGCTTCTTTCTTGATGCCCGCATGGAAAACTTCCTGCGCGGCCATGTCGGCGCATTCAACGCCTGGAACGGCCTTCCCAGGGTTCTGCTCTACGACAACCTTAAGAGCGCTGTGCTCGAGCGTCAGGGCGATGCCATCCGCTTCCATCCGACACTTCTGGCCTTCGCGGGCCATTATCTCTTCGAGCCCCGTCCCGTCGCCGTGGCGCGGGGCAACGAAAAGGGCCGCGTCGAGCGCGCCATTCGCCACATCCGGGAGGCCTTCTTCATCGCCCGCAAGTTCAAGGACCTCGACGATCTGAATGCCCAGGCCGAACAATGGTGCCGCAATCAGGCTGCAAACAGGCCATGCCCGGAGGACCGGACGATGACGGTCCGTGAGGCATTCTCAAAAGAACGGCCCATGCTTCTGCCCTTGCCGGCCAATCCTTACTCCGTCGAGGAGCAGGTGGCCGTGAAGGTTGGCAAGACACCCTATGTGCGTTTCGACCTGAACGATTACTCGGTTCCCCATACCCATGTCCGGCGCACGCTCACCGTGCGTGCCGATCTCGCTCAGGTCCGGATATTCGATGCCGCCACGATGATCGCCAGCCATCGCCGCAGCTTCGACCGCGGTCAGCAGATCGAGGATACTCAACACCTCAAGGCGCTCGTCGCCGTCAAACGCGAGGCACGCCAGCATCGCGGCCTCAATAACCTGACACGCGCTGTGCCGGCGTGCCAGAAACTGATGATCCGGGCTGCCGAACGTGGCGCCAATATCGGCGCAATCACGAACGCCATGCTGACGCTGCTCGACCGTTACGGCGCCCAGGAACTCCAGGCGGCCGTCGAAGACGCCTTGCACGCGGGAGCCTCCCATTCGAGGTCGGTTCGATCAGCGCTCGAACGCCGCCGCATCGCGCGTGGCGCTCCACCGCCGGTCGAAACAAGGCTGCCCGAGCACGTCCGCAAAAAGGATGCGGTCGTACAGCCCCACAAGCTCGACCGCTACGATCAACTCACATTCACGGGTAACGACGATGAATAAGATCGACACCCTGCTCAATCGCGCCAGAAAACTGCGCCTTCATGGACTCACCGCCCATTGGGATGAAATCGCCACACAGGACTGGCTGCCGGCCGTGATCCAGTGGGAGGAAGACGAGCGCTCCGACCGCTCCCTGCAGCGACGCATGCGCTGCGCCAGGCTCGGCCACTTCAAGCAACTGGCCGATTATGACTGGAAATGGCCGCGCCGCATCGACCGCGCCGCCGTCGAGGAGCTGATGACGCTGTCTTTTATGAACGATGCCACTAACATCGTCTTTATCGGTCCAAACGGCGTCGGCAAATCGACGCTTGCCCTCAATATCGCCTACCAGGCACTCATCCGCGGCCATTCGGTCCTCTTGCGCACCGCCAGCGAATTGCTCGGCGAACTCGCCGCCATCGACAGCGATTCCCTGCTGCGCCGGAAGCTCCAGTATTATGCTTCCCATGATGTTTTGGCCATCGATGAGATCGGCTACCTCTCTTACTCCAACCGCCATGCCGACCTGTTGTTCGAGCTCATCAGTCGCCGATACGAGAAACGATCGACCATCGTCACCACCAATAAACCCTTCGCGCAATGGTCGGAGGTCTTCCCGAACGCGGCCTGCGTTGTCAGCCTGGTTGATCGTCTCGTCCACCACTGCGAGGTCATCGCCATCGAAGGCGATTCCTACCGCTTCAAGGAAGCCAACGAGCGCTCCATAGCCCAGCGTCAGCAACGCAACGCCCACCAATCCGGCGAAAAGGACCCCGCACAATGACCGGCAATATCAAACAGCCTCACGGTCTCAATCGCGGTCTGTCCCTCTTCATCAGCGCCGAATGGACACCCGAGCAGGCAGCCGCTGTCTTCGAACTCCTCGATGATCTGCGAGAGGCCATCTGGAACCATTACGCTCCCGATATCCAGGATCTCCTCAAAGAGCAAAGTCTACCAGACAACCAAATCCAAAGCTCAACCGGATCAATGAAAGGGAGCCAAGCCGAATAATAATCCCCCGTCACATTCAACACCGGCTAAACTGAAAGCGGCCTCATCTGCCGCTTTCTTCTATACCAATCCTCGGCGCCATTTATCCGCGCTTTTGGACCGCCACTAACAGGTAGTAGCAACCAGAGGCGGCGAAGGCGAGATTGTGCGGTATAGCGCGGCGATCTGGATGGGACTTTTGTGTCGCGGACAGTTGAGAGTTTAGCAGCGTGATCGACGCTGGCAAGCAATCATTGCTCTTCTAATTGTCGCGTAGACTGGCGGCTGGCCGCGCTGTCGTTTTGCCTCCACAGCGGAGCGTCGACGAT
>JASGEB010000279.1:0-9000 GCA_047606785.1 Pseudoxanthomonas sp. | reverse complement strand
GGGAACGGGATCACGTCGCGGATCGACTCGGTGCCGGCCATCAGCGCGGCGATGCGGTCGATGCCGAAGGCGATGCCGCCGTGCGGCGGCGCGCCGTAGTTCAGCGCGTCGAGCAGGAAGCCGAACTTGGCGCGGGCCTCCTCCGCGCCGATGCCGAGCAGCTCGAACACCGCGCTCTGCAGCTCCGGCCGGTGGATGCGGATCGAGCCGCCGCCGATCTCGTTGCCGTTGAGCACCATGTCGTAGCTGCGCGAGACCGCGGTCCTGGCGTGGGTGCGCAGGTCCTCGATCGAGTCGACCGCCGGCGCGGTGAACGGATGGTGCAGGGCCACGTAGCGCTGTGCTTCCTCGTCCCACTCGAACATCGGGAAGTCGGTGACCCACAGCGGGCGCCAGCCCTCGGCGATGAGGCCGAAGTCCTTGCCGGCTTTCAGCCGCAGGGCGCCCATGAAGTCGCACACCTTGTTGTAGGCGCCCGCGCCGAAGAACACGATGTCGCCGTGGCCGGCGCCGACCGCGGCCAGCAGCGCGGCGAAGGCGTCCTCGGCGAAGAACTTGCGGATCGGCGAGGAAATCTCGCCGACCTCGTCGATCTTGACGTAGGCCAGGCCCTTGGCACCGTACCTGGCGGCGTGGGCGGCGTATTCGTCAATCTGCTTGCGGCTGAGGCCGGCGCCGCCGGGCACGCGCAGCGCGGCGACGCGGCCGTCCGGGTCGGCGGCGGCATCGGCGAAGACCTTGAAGCCGCTGTCCTTGACCAGCCCGGCGACGTCGACCAGCTCCAGGCCGATCCGCAGGTCCGGCTTGTCCGAACCGTAGCGGCGCATCGCCTCGGCCCAGGTCATGCGCGGGAACTGCGCGTCCAGCGCGACGCCGGCCGCTTCCCTGAACACCGCGCGGATCATCTCCTCGACGAAGTCCTGCACGTCGCGCTCGCGCACGAACGCGAACTCCATGTCGAGCTGGGTGAACTCCAGCTGGCGGTCGGCGCGCAGCGCCTCGTCGCGGAAGCAGCGGGCGATCTGGTAGTAGCGGTCGAAGCCGGCGATCATCAGGATCTGCTTGAACAACTGCGGCGACTGCGGCAGCGCGTAGAACTCGCCTTCGTGCATGCGCGCCGGCACCAGGAAGTCGCGCGCGCCTTCCGGCGTCGCCTTGGTCAGGATCGGCGTTTCGATGTCCTGGAAGCCGCGCGCGTCGAGGTGGCGGCGCAGCGCCTGCACCAGCTTGATCCGGGTGCGCTGCATGCGCTGCATCTCCGGCCGCCGCAGATCCAGATACCGGTAGCGCAACCGGGTTTCCTCGGACGGGTTCTCGTGGGCGTGGAACGGCAGCGGCACGGCCTTGTTCAGCACCACGATCTTCGTGGCGATCACCTCGACCTTGCCGGTCCTGATCTTGTCGTTGACCGCATGGCGGGCACGCACCACGCCCTCCACCTGCAACACGTCCTCGTAGCCCAGCGAGGCGGCGACCGCGAACACCTCCGCGGCCGCACTCCCTTCGGAGCCAGGCTCCACCGTCACCTGGACGATGCCCTCGTGGTCGCGCAGGTCGATGAAGCACACGCCGCCCAGGTTGCGGGCGACGTCGGTCCAGCCGGCGAGGGTGACGGTTTGGCCGATCAGGGTCTCGTCGACCAGACCGCAGAAGTGGGTACGCATGGTGATGGAACGATCTCGGCAAGGCCGGCCCGCGGCCGGCAAACGCCTATTTTGCGGTCCACGGGCTACACGGGCAAACGACGTCCGCGCCGGCTATAGTCCGGGCGCCTTCCATTCCGCGAAAACCGGTCATGCAGCGTACGCCCGTGATCCTGGCGGTCCTGGCCGCCCTCCTCGCCCTGTCGCCCGGCGCCGGCATGCGCGATGCGCGCGCCCAGGCGCCCCTGCGCGTGGTCACCTGCGAAAGCAGCAACGACCGCCAGCGCGAGTGCGCCACCGGCTTCCGCGAACCGGCCCGGCTGTACCGCAACCTGTCCGGCACGCCCTGCGTCGAGGGCCGCAACTGGGGTTCGCGCCCGGGCATGGTCTGGGTCGACCGCGGCTGCCGGGCGAGCTTCGCCGAAGGCCGGCCGGGCCCCGGTCCGGGGCCGGCCGTCAGCGTGCGCTGCGAAAGCGACAACAACCGCTACCGCGAGTGCCCCAGCCCGTTCCGCGGCCGCGCCGAGGTGCGCCAGCAGCTGTCCGACGCCCGCTGCAGCGAGGGCGAGACCTGGGGCCAGCGCCGCGGCACCCTGTGGGTGGACCGCGGCTGCCGCGCCGAATTCGGCGAAGCCGGCCAATGGGGAGCCCACAGCAACTACGCGGTCAGCTGCGCAAGCGACAACAACCACTACCGCACCTGCCCCTGGGACACCCGCCAGGGCTTCCCGACCCTGATCCAGCAGGTCTCCGACACCCCCTGCCGGCTCGGCGAAAGCTGGGGCTGGACCGACAACCGACTGTGGGTGGACCACGGCTGCCGCGGCCGCTTCGGGCCGCGCTGAGCTCGATCGGGAACCCGGCTCAAGCCTGAGGCTTGGCCGCCTCGCTCTTGCCCGCCGGCGCGGCCTCCGGCTTGGCCGGCTCTGACTTGCTCGCCTCCGGCTTGGCCGGTTCGGGCTTGGACGTGCCCTCGCCGGCACCGCCGTCGCCCTTGTCGGCCAGGTTGTGCTTCTTGTCGCCGTCCTTCTTGAAGTCGGTCTCGTACCAGCCGCTGCCGGCCAGGCGGAAGACCGGCGCGGTCAGCTGCCGCCGCACCGCGGCCGCGGCGCAGGACGGGCAGGTGGCGGGATCGGGGTCGGAGAGCTTCTGCAGGCGGTCGAAACTATGGCCGCACTCGGCGCAGCGGAAGGCGTAGATGGGCATGGCGGTGGAGGGGCAAGGGAAAAAAGCGCTGGCTGTGTGGGGCCGGCCGCGATCGGATTCAAGTCAGGCGCTGCGGTCCTCGGCCGATGAGGAGGCGCGCACGCCGGCATGCAGTTCCGAGGCGCCCGGCGGCAGCAGCGTGGCCGCCGCGCCGCCGGCGGCCGGGGCGAGCGGTTCGGCCGGTTCGTTCTCGACCGGATCGACGTCGAACGGCGAGCGGAACACCAGCGAAGGCAGCAGGGTGTTGAGGCCGGCGTACAGCAGCAGGCCGCCGTACAGCGCGTCGGGCAGGTGGAAACGCTCGCGCAGGATGCCGGCCAGCACCAGGGTGAACACCAGGGTCGGCGCCAGCGCCGTGCCCACCCGCAAGCCAGAGCGCAGGGGCTTGCGCAGCACCGCCACCCGCTGCAGGCAGACCGAGCCGATCCGCAGCGGCACGAACACCGCGGTCAGCGCCAGGCCGATGCCCAGTGCCTGCAGGTTCAGCGCCCCGGCCGGCACGTGGGTGCCGGCGCCGAAGAAGTAGAACGGCACGAAGAAGCTGGCGAACAGCCGTACCGCATGCAGGTTCTCGCCCGAGGCCAGGGCCGGCATGCGCTGGCGCAGCAGGCGCGCGGCCAGGCCGGCGATGAACGCGCCGACCAGGTAGTACACGCCCAGCGAATAGGTCACGTAGGCGGCGATCACGCCCACCATCACCAGCAGCGAGAACTCCGAGCCGGGCGCGTGCGGGGCCACCCAGCGGCCGAGCACGATGAACAGCAGCGGCAGGCCCGCCATCAGCGCCAGCAGCGCCAGGCTGGAACCAACGACCTGCAGCGGCGCGTTGGCCGACTGCAGCACCACGAACAGCGCCGCCAGCGCCAGCAGTTCGGCGGCGATGGCCTTGCTGGTCACCCAGAAGCGCTCGTCGTCGTCCAGCCCCAGCCGCGCCAGGGTGTCGACGATGAAGCCGGTGGACGGGGTGAGGATGGCCAGCGCCAGCAGCGCGGCGGCCTGCCAGGGCAGCGCGAACCAGCGCCAGGCCAGCCAGGCCACCAGCGCCAGCGCGCCGGCCCGCAGCAGCAGGTGGACCAGCAGCGGCCACAGCCCCTGCCGCAGATCCTTCGGCTCGACCTCCAGGCCGGCGAACAGGAACAGCGAGGAGATGCCCAGGGTGGCCAACAGCGTCACCACCTGGTCGTGCGCGCGCTCGCCCAGCAGCAGCACCGCGGCGATGCCGAACAGCAGGCAGCTCAGCGGCGCCGGCATCTTGAAGCGCTGCAGCGCGCGCGGGATCACCAGCAGGGCGAAGATCAGCAGCAGGTAGGCCAGTTCTCGATTCATCCGCGACGGCGTCCGGGGGAATACCCACATCCTCCCGGCAATCGCCGCACCGGAGCAAGCCTGCGCCATGGCGGCTTGCGGCACTCGGGGCAGGCGTGGCGCCTCCGATCCGGTCCGCGTTGCGGACGATTGCCCGCGGACGATGCCTACATCAGCTCCATCCACGTCGCCTCGGCCCGCTCTAATTGCGCGGCGGTGGTTTTGCGCTCGCGGCCGAGCGCGGCCAGCTTCGCCGCGTCGGCATGGTGGGCCGGATCGGCAAGCTGGCGATCCAGTTCCGCCAGCCGCGCTTCCAGCTCGCCCACCTTCTGCTCGGCAGCGGCCAGCCTGTGCGGGTTGGCCGGCTTTTTCGCCGGCTGCGGCGGCGGCGGCGCGGCCTCCGCCAGCCGAGCCTTGGTGCCCTGCGCGGCGGGACGCGTGCGCAGCCATGCAGCGTATTCGTCCAGGTCGCCGGCGAACGGCTCGACCACGCCGTCGGCCACGCGCCAGAACGTGTCGCAGACCAGGCCGATCAGGTGGCGATCGTGGCTGACCATGACGATGGCGCCGTCGAAATCGCTCAGCGCCTCGGCCAGCGCCTCGCGCATCTCCAGGTCCAGGTGGTTGGTCGGCTCGTCGAGCAGCAGCACGTTCGGCTGCTGCCAGGCGATCAGCGCCAGCGCCAGGCGCGCGCGCTCGCCGCCGGAGAAGCCGTCGACCGGCTCGAACGCGCGCTCGCCGGGGAAGTTCCACTTGCCGAGGAAGTCACGGAAGGCCTGGGTCGGCGCATCCGGCGCCAGCTCGCGGAAATGGTCGATCGGCGACTGGCCGGCGTGCAGCGACTCGACCGTGTGCTGGGCGAAGTAGCCGATCCGCAGGTCCGGGTGTGCGCTGCGCTCGCCGGCCAGCGGCGCCAGCTCGCCGACCAGGGTGCGCACCAGGGTGGTCTTGCCGGCGCCGTTGGGGCCGAGCAGGCCGATGCGGTCGCCGGCTTCCAGGCCGAAGCCGACGTCCTGGAGGATCACCGCGTCCGCACCGTAGCCGGCCTCGACGTGATCCAGCCGGATCAACGAATGCGGCAGCCTGACCGGCGGCGCGAACTCGATGCGGAACTCGCGTTCGGCGCGCACCGCCTCGGTGCCGGCCAGCTTGGCCAGCCGCTTCATCCGGCTCTGCGCCTGTTTGGCCTTGCTGGCCTTGGCCTTGAAGCGGTCGATGAAGCTCTGCAGGTGGGCGCGCTCGGCCTGTTCCTTCTCGAAGGCGATCTGCTGCTGGCGCAGCTGCTCGGCGCGCTGGCGCTCGAAGTCGGTGTAGCCGCCCACGTACAGCCTGGCGCCGCCGCCGTGCAGGTGCAGGGTGTGGGTGGCGACGTTGTCGAGGAACTCGCGGTCGTGGCTGATCAGCAGCAGGGTGCCCGGGTACTTGAGCAGCCACTGCTCCAGCCAGTACACCGCGTCCAGGTCGAGATGGTTGGTCGGCTCGTCCAGCAGCAGCAGGTCGCTGGGCATCATCAGCGCGCGCGCCAGGTTCAGGCGCACCCGCCAGCCGCCGGAGAACGAGGACACCGGCCGGTGGTGGGTTTCCGGCGGGAAGCCCAGGCCGTGCAACAGCTTGCCGGCGCGGGCCGGCGCGTCGTAGCCGTTCAGTTCGGCCAGCCGCTGGTGGGCGGCGGCGACCGCTTCCCAGTCCGCGCGCGCGCTCGCCTCGGCCTCCTCGCGCAGCACCTGGGCGATCGCCGCGTCGCCGCCGAGTACGAAGTCCAGGGCCGGGTCGGACAGCGACGGGGTCTCCTGCGCCACCGAGGCGATCCGCACCCTCCCCGGCAGGCCGACCTCGCCCTTGTCCGCCTCCAGTTCGCCGCGGATCGCCGCGAACAGGCTGGACTTGCCGGTGCCGTTGCGGCCGACCACCCCGACCCGGTAGCCGGCATGCAGGGCCAGGTCGAGGTCGGACAACAGCAGGCGCTCGCCCCGGCGCAGGGCGAAGTTGCGGAAGGAGATCACGGGGGATGGCCAGCAGCGAAGCGGGGATTTGCAAGTGTATGGGGGTTATGTGGTGATGAGAACGATTTGTTAAGAAATCGTTGACACCCCCGGCCTGGGGGGGTACTTAGTCATGACGCAGCGCGGCAATGCCCCTCCGGCAACCCGCCTTCCGCACGCCATCCGTTCATCTGGAGCATCCATGAAGTACGTCCGCACCTCCCTCGCCAGCGCCCTGGCCCTCGCCCTGGCCGGGTCCGCCCTGGCCCAGGAAAGCCAGGAACCGACCACGCTGGACAACGTCATCGTCACCGGTACCCACGTGTCCACCCGCACCGTGGCCGAGTCGCAGTCGCCGATCGACGTCATTTCCCCCGAGCAGCTGCAGTCCACCGGCACCTCCGAACTGGCCACCGCGCTGGCGCGCGCCCTGCCCTCCCTCAACTTCCCGCGCCCGGCCCTGGTCGACGGCACCAGCGGCATCCGCCCGGCGCAGCTGCGCGGGCTCTCGCCCGACCAGGTGCTGGTGCTGGTCAACGGCAAGCGCTACCACATCTCCGCCGCGCTCAACCTCAACGGCAGCATCGGCCGCGGCACCTCGGCGGTGGACCTCAACAGCATCCCGATCGACGCCATCGACCGGGTGGAGGTGCTGCGCGACGGCGCCTCGGCCCAGTACGGCTCCGACGCCATCGCCGGGGTGATCAACATCGTGCTCAAGGGCAGCGGCAAGGGCGGCAGCCTGAGCGTGGACTACGGCAAGTATTCGGCCGGCGACGGGGCGAGCCGCCGGCTGTCCGGCAACACCGGCGTGCAGTTCGCCGACGGCCGCGGCCGCCTCAACCTGGCCGGCCAGGTCGGGCTGCAGGACGCCACCAACCGCTCCGGCGCCTACTCGGGCACGAGCCCGAACACCGGCAACTACCCCTCCGTGGGCGAGAAGGCCTTCATCATCGGCGACCCGAAGGTGCGCTCGGGCGCGGTCTCGGCCAACGGCAGCTTCGACTTCAGCGACAACGTCACCGGCTACGCCACGGTGATCGCCAGCAACCGCGACATCGATTCCTACGCCTTCTACCGCTCCAAGAACCACAGCAGCCAGAGCGCGCTGCTGGCGCTGTACTACCCGGACGGCTACGTGCCGGTGATCAACCAGTATTCCAAGGACCGCAGCCTGGTAGCCGGCCTCAAGGGCTCGACCGACGGCGGCTTCACCTGGGACGTGAGCTACAACTACGGCTACAACAAGGTCGACTACGCCACCGACAACACGATCAACTATTCGCTCGGCACCGCCAGCCCGACCCGCTTCTACGACGGCGCGCTGGAGTACACCCAGAACATCCTCAACGCCGACTTCACCCAGGCGCTGGACTGGGGTCTGGCCTACCCGGTGACGCTGTCTTTCGGCGCCGAGTACCGCCAGGAGAAATGGAACCAGTCACCGGGCGATCCCGACTCGTACTACGGCAGCGGCGCGCAGGGCTTCAGCGGCTTCACCGCCGCCAACGCGGTGCACGCCAAGCGCCACGACTACGCCGCCTACGCCGGCCTGGAGGCCGATCTCACCGACAAGTTCTCCGCCGGCCTGACCGGCCGCTTCGAGGACTATTCGGACTTCGGCAGCAGGACCTCGGGCAAGCTGTCCGGCCGCTACGCCTTCACCGACAAGGTGGCCCTGCGCGCCACCGCGTCCAACGGCTTCCGCGCCCCGTCGCTGGCCCAGCAGAGCTACCAGGCGATCTCCAGCGTCATCACCAGCGGCGTGTTCTACCAGAGCGGCACCTTCCCGACGACCTCGGCGGCCGCGCAGGCGCTGGGCGCCAAGCCGCTCAAGGCCGAAACCTCGACCTCCTACAGCCTGGGCCTGGTGCTGCAGCCGACCGACCGCCTGTACCTCACCGTCGACGCCTACCGGATCAAGATCGACGACCGCATCCTGCTGTCCTCCAACATCTCCACCAACACCGCCGTACTGGCGCTGCTGTCGTCGCTGGGCATCGACAACGTCACCTCGTTCCGCTACTTCACCAACGCCGCCGATACCAAGACCGAAGGCGTGGACGTGGTCGGCACCTACACCATCCCGTTCGCGTCCGGCTCGCTGGACCTGACCGCCAGCTACAGCTACAACAAGACCGAGATCACCCATCTGGACGCCTCGCCCAGCGTGCTCACCAGCCTGGGCATCACCACCGACCTGGTGGGGCGCGACGAGATCGGCCGGCTGGAAGACAGCTTCCCCAAGGACAAGGCCATCCTCGGCGGCAAGTGGTCCACGACGCACTGGGACCTGAGCCTGACCGCGACCCGCTACGGCAGCTTCACCGTGCGCAACGCCACCTACGCCAGCCGCGACCAGACCTTCTCGGCCAAGTGGCTGACCGACGTTTCCGTCGCCTACCGCCCGGATGCGAACTGGACCTTCACGGTCGGCGCCGACAACGTGTTCGACACCTATCCGGACGAGGTCGCCTACATCAACTCGACCAGCGGCATCTTCCCCTACAGCAACTACTCGCCGTTCGGCTTCAACGGCGCCTACGTGTACGGGCGCATCAACTACAAGTGGTAAGCACCGGCCCGCTGCGGCGGGCGCCCCGCAAGCCCCGGCCATGCGCCGGGGCTTTTTTTGGGTTCTTCTCCCAACCGAGGGAACGCCGCTGTGGCGCTGGCTTCGGCGAGACGCCGTGCCCTGCCGCCGGGAGCCGCTTTTCCCTCGGCAGGGCATCCTGCCCTGACTCGGGCGTGCGCCCTCCAGGGCGCACTTGCCGCGCCGCCCGCCGCCAGGGCACGGCTATCGCGAGTTTGATGGCTTGCCGCTTCGGCCGCAGGCAGTGGCAATGATGCGCCGATGTGCAGCC
>JASGEB010000278.1:0-2613 GCA_047606785.1 Pseudoxanthomonas sp. | reverse complement strand
CTGGTGCGCGCCAGCGGCACGCTCGACGCCGGCCAGCGCGCCGCACTCGCCGACATCGGCCTGCCGCTGCGCGGCGACGGCGACATCCGAGCCGTGCGGCCGGACCTCGCCTCCCCGCCGCCGGCCGGCGCGAGCGCCGACGCCGACATCGATGCCGCTCCCGTGCTCGAACGCCTGCCGCTGGCGCTGGCGGCCGACGACGCGGTCGCGCTGGCGCGCGATGCCGACGGCCATGCCTGGGCCTGGTGGCGCCCGCACGGCCGCGGCCGGATCGGCTTCAGTTCGCTGACCGACAGCTACCGGCTGGTGCTGGCCGGCGCCGGCGACGCCCACGCGGCGCTGTGGAGCGCGCTGCTGACGCCGCTGGCGCGCCCGCATCCGGCCACGACTGCGGACACGCAGACCGGCTGGCGCGACGAGCGCCTCATCCTGTGCGGCCTCGGCGAGCATGCCGGCGTCCGCGCGCCGGACGGCGCCAGCGTGCCGCTGCTGCGCGACCCGGCCAGCGGCTGCGCCGGCCTGTGGCCGCGCCAGGCCGGCCTCTACACCTGGCAGGGCGAGGACCGCCACGGCCGCGTGCTGGTGCGCGACCCGGCCGACGCGCCCGTCCTGTTCGCCAACCAGCAGCGCCAGGCCACCCTCGCCCTGCGCCGCGCCGGCCCCGCATCGTCCACCGCCATCCAGGCCAGCCCGGTACCGGGCCCCCGCTGGCCCGGGTGGCTGGCCTTCGTCGTCCTGGCCGCACTGCTGTGGTGGCTGGAGCGGCGCCCGCCACCGGCCGCTCCGGCCACGCAGATCTGACGCCCCCGCCCTCAACGATCCAACGGACTGAGCACACCGCGCGCGCCGCGGTTGAGCACGTGGGTGTAGATCTGGGTGGTGGCCACGTCCTTGTGGCCCAGCAGCTCCTGCACGGTGCGGATGTCCGCGCCGGATTCGAGCAGATGGGTGGCGAAGCAATGGCGCAAGGTATGCGGCGATACCGGTTTGGTCAGGCCCAGCGACTGCGCCGCCCGCCGGATCGCCGACTGCAGCACCTTCTCGTCGATGTGGTGGCGCCGGCGCACCCCGTCGCGCGGATCGACCGAGATGCGCGTGGCCGGGAACACGTACTGCCAGGCCGGTTCGGCCGCCGCATTGGGATACTTCTTCGCCAAGGCATGCGGCAGATGCACCCGCCCCAACCCGCAGGCCAGATCGCGCGCATGCAGCAACAGCGCCTCGACGATCTGCCGCGCCAGCCCCTCCTTCAACGCCGCCGGCAGCACCGTCATGCGGTCCTTGCCGCCCTTGCCGTCGCGCACGGTCAACTCGTTGCGCTGCAGATCCACGTCCTTGACGCGCAGGCGCACGCATTCCATCAAGCGCAGACCGCTGCCGTACAACAGGCCCGCCATCAGCGCCTCGCGCCCGGCCAGCCGCGCCAGCAACTGGGTCACCTGCGCCCGCGCCAACACCACCGGCAGCCGCTGCGGACGCTTGGCCCGCACCACGTTCTCCATCCACGCCAACTCGATCGCCAGCACCTCCCGATACAGGAACAACAGCGCCGACAACGCCTGGTTCTGAGTGCTGGCCGCCACATGATCGCGCGTGGCCAGACGGGTGAGAAAAGCCTCGACCGCCGCCCCGTCAAGCTCACGCGGATGGCGCGGCAGGTAGGCCCGGATATACCGGCGAATCCAATACAGATACGCCTGCTCGGTGCGCAAGCTGTAGTGTTTCAGCCGCATCCGCGCCCGCACCTGCTCCAACAACCGCGGCTCCTGCAACACCCGACCATCCGCGGATATCACGGCCTGCTCGCCGTCATAAGACATATCAAGGCCTCCTTGCCGTCCATCCCTCCATCCTGCTCGAGCCCAACCTCCCCCGCACCAGACAACCTCCTGATCGCGCTAGGAATTCTCCGATTGACGCCCCCCCACCCCACCCCGCACACTCCCCACTACACCCCCGTTGGGGGTCTACTGGTAGTTGGGCGCTCAAGAGCATAGGGTTAGGGAGGGCGCGTGGATCGGATCGTCCGCCAAGGTCACCGGCAGCTACCTTCGGCAAGGTCGCCGCAATCGTCCGTCTTCGGTGGCGGTGCGTGGCGCGCAGCCAGGTTCCCCGCTGACCGGCTCGCGTCGTCGGCCAGACCCGCGGCGGACAGGCCGCTTGGCGCGCACCGGCCAAGCCGCTTCGGCAACCGCCCGGTCCGTCCGTCCTGCCCCGCAGCCTTCCGCGCTATCTTGGCGCCCAACAAGTCAATCAAGCCGACGTGGCTTCGCCACGCGGCTTATCTCCGGCGTTGGGCGCTCAAGAGCACGGAGGTGGGAAGGGCACATGGATCGGATCGCTCCCAGGGGTCACCGGCAGCTACCTTCGGCAAGTTCGCCGCAATCGTCCGCCTTCGGTGGCAGCGCGTGGCGCGCAGCCAGGTCCCCCGCTGACCGGCTCGCGTCATCGGTCAGGCCCGCAGCGGACAGGCCGCTTGGCGCGCACCGGCCAAGCCGCTTCGGCAACCTCCCAGCCCGTCCGTCCTGCCCCGCATCGTTTCGCGTTATCTTGGCGCCCAACAAGTCCATCAAGCCGACGTGGCTTCGCCACGCGGCTTATCTCCGGCGTTAG
>JASGEB010000277.1:0-3113 GCA_047606785.1 Pseudoxanthomonas sp. | reverse complement strand
GCGCTGCGGCAGCGGGTCGCGCGCCATCACGTGCAGCACGGTGAGCATGGTCATGCTGGCGCCGATGCCCAGGCCGATGGCGAGCACCATCAGTGCGGTCGCCACCGGCGTGCGCAGCAGGCTGCGGCGGGCGAGGGAGAGGTAGTAGGCGAGCATGCGGGGGTCCTCGGAAGGGATGGGGCGCGGCTTCTACGCACTGCGCGTGGCGATCGCCGGCGCCACCCCGGCCGCGCGCCGGGCCGGCCACAGCACCGCGACTTGGCCGAGCAGCAGCAATGCCAGCGCGCCGGCCGGCAGCCATTGCCAGGGCAGGCGCGGCAGTTCGTAGTAGCGCATCAGCAGCTGGTTGGCGGCCAGCGCCAGCGGCAGGCCGAGCAGCACGCCGGCGCCGGCGACCAGCAGGTTCTCCAGCTGGAAGTGGTGCAGGATCTGCGCGCGGGTGGCGCCGAGCGCGCGGCGGATGCCGATCTGGCGGGTGCGCTGCTCGATCCAGTAGCCGGTGAGGCTGGCGATGCCGACGAAGGTGATCAGGGTGACCACCGCGCTGACCGTGCCGAGCAGCCACACCGCGGCGCGGCGGGGTTTGAAGGCATCCGTGCGCAAGGTCTCGTAGTCGTCCACCTGGATCGGGATGCCCTCCATCTGCAGGCTGCCGAACTGGCGCTGGAGGGTGTCGGCGATTTCCTTGCGCAGCGCTTGGCGCCGCTGCGGGTCGGTGCGCACCGCATAGGTGAGGATCGGCGTGCCAGTGATGCGCGAGGGCAGCAATATCGAATCCTCGGCCTTGCCGTCGCCCAGTTCGTCGAGCTGGTTGCGCAGCAGGTGCTCGACCACGCCGACCACCCGGAATCCGCCCGCCGTCGCGTCGTCCGGATCGCGGACGAGCTGACCGATGGGGTTGCCTGCGGGGAACAGCTTGCGGGCCAGGGCGGCGGTGAGGATGACCGGCGTGGCGGTCTGGTCGGCGATGCCGGTGGCATTGGCAAGGTCCATCGCGTGGTAGTCGTCCGCGGAGAAGTCCTGTCCGGCCACCAGCTTCAGGCCAAGCGCGTCGATGAGGTGGTCACCGGAAAAGCCGGTGGCAGTGACGGCACCGTCCGGACTCTTGAGGGAATAGGTCATCGTCAACGACTGCTTCATCGGCAGGCCGACGGCCGGCGCTGCCACGCGCACCCCGGGCAGCGCTCGCAGTGCCTCGGTGCCGGCGCGTATTTCGGACTCCTTCCAGCTGCCGTTGCGGCTGATGACCTGGTCGACCAGCAGCAATTCGCCGCGGACCACGCCGTCGGGAATCAGCATCGGCGCGGCCTGCTGGTAAAGCAGGAACAGCACGTTGGCCAGGATCGCGCAGGCCAGGGCGATCTGCAGCACGACCAGCAGGGGCATCATGCGCTGGCGGTACAAGGGGACGAGCAAGAGACGAAGTGGCATCGGGGATCTCCTACAGACTCTTGACCTGCAGCGCTGGCTCCAGCCGCGCCGCGCGCCAGGCCGGCAGCGCGCCGACCAGCAGGCCACAGACCAGCGCCAGGCCGAGCAGGACGAGGAACAGCGAGGGGTGCAGATGCGCCATGTCGGTGTAGCTGCGGTCTTGCAGGCGCACCACCCACAGCCCGAACAGGGTCAGCGGCAGCGCCAGCAGGCCGCCGAGCAGCCCGGCGGCGCCGGACTCGACCAGGCATTGCAATGTCACCGAACGGCGCGGCGCGCCCAGTACCCGGCGCACGCCTAGTTCGCCCGAGCGCCGCAGCAGACGTGCGGCCAGCAGACCGGCGACGTTGACTAGGCACAGTGCCAGCAGGCCCAGCGCCAGCCACAGGTTCAGGCGCACGCTGTCGGGCACCACCCGGTTCAGACGCAGCCACTCGGCCACGCCGTATAGGCCGGCGGCGGGCGGCCGCTGGAACATGCCGTCGGCATGGCGCTGGCGTGCATAGTCGAGCAGGTAGCGCTGGTAGTCCTGCATCCGCGTGGAGGTGGGCAGTTCGGCCCACAGCGCCAGCCAGCGGCAGGCCTTGACGTCCAGGTCGTTGAAGCGGATGCCATGCGGGCCGGTGTCGTCGCATTCCTGCGCGCTGATCGGCACTACCTGGTTGTCGAGCGCAGCCAGGGCCGGCACGAAGGCAATGTCGGGGCCGCTGTCCCAGGCGCCGTTCTCGTTCTGCAGGAAATGTACCGCCGGCCGTGGTGCCCAGCCGTCGCTGATGCCGATCACCCGGAACAGGCCCTTGCCGATGCGCACGCTGCGGCCGATTCCATTCTCGCTGCCGAACAGCTTGAGGCTGGTGGCGCGGTCGATGATCGCCACCGGCGTGCGCTCGCGCTCCTCCTGCACGTTCCAGTAGCGGCCGTGGCGCAGCGCCACGCCGAACATCGAGGGCATCGGCCCCAACGCCAGAACGCCCGGGCCGCTCTGCTTGCGGGCGCCGTCCTCGCTCGCCAGCGTCAGCGAGGTCGAGACCAGCGCGCTCTGGCGGATATCCGGATGCGCCTCCTGCAGTGCCTGCACGTCGGCCAGCTTCCACAGGGTGCGCGCCACGGTGGCGTTGTCGCCCTCGCTGTGCCCGGCCTTCGGCGCCTGCCGCGAATCCACCCAGCCCAGGTACAGGTGCTGGCTCAGGCCCGGCAGCGGATCGGCCGAGAGCATCGCCAGCATGGTCAGCATGGTCATGGTCGCCGCCAGTCCCAGCGCCATCGTCGCGATCGCCAGCAGCATCGTGCGTGGATGCCGGCGCAGGCCCTTCAATCCCAGTTCCAGCGTGTAGTTCATCGTGTGGTCTTCGGTGGGCGGGTCTGCGTTCTGCGCATGGTTCTGGTCATGTCGGGGCTGGTCCTAGGCACTCCGCGTCGCGATCGCCGGCGGCACGCCCGCCGCTTTCTTCGCCGGCCACAGCACGGCGATCTGGCCGAGCAGCCACAGCGCCAGCGCGCCGATCGGCAGGTAGATCAGCGGCAGGCGCGGCAGTTCGTACTTGCTCATCAGCAGCTGGTTCAGGCCGAAGGCCAGGCCCATGCCGATGACGATGCCGAGGGTGGCCAGCAGGAAGTTCTCGGTCTGGAAGTAGCGCAGGATCTGGCCCTTGGTCGCGCCCAGGGCGCGGCGGATGCCGATC
>JASGEB010000276.1:0-2846 GCA_047606785.1 Pseudoxanthomonas sp. | reverse complement strand
GATCGGCATCCGCCGCGCCCTGGGCGCGACCAAGGGCCAGATCCTGCGCTACTTCCAGACCGAGAACTTCCTGCTGGCCACCCTCGGCATCGTCATCGGCATGGGCCTGGCCTTCGGCCTGAACCAGTTGCTGATGAGCAAGTACGAACTGCCGCGCCTGCCCTGGCCCTACCTGCCGATCGGCGCGCTGGCGCTGTGGCTGCTGGGCCAGCTGGCGGTGCTGTGGCCGGCCCGGCGCGCCGCCGCGGTGCCGCCGGCGGTGGCCACGCGCAGCGTCTGAACCCGCCCACCGAAGGCCCCCGCCCCCTGAGCACAGGATCGACCCCATGTTCGGCTACTACTTCAACCTGGCCCTGCGCAGCTTCCGCCGCAACAAGGTGCTGACCGCGCTGATGGTGCTGGCCATCGCCCTGGGCATCGGCGCGTCGATGACCACCCTGACCGTGTTCCACGTGCTCGCCGGCGATCCGATCCCGGCCAAGAGCGAGCGCCTGTTCCGGGTCCAGCTGGATCCGGAACTGGCCGCCGGCTACCACCCCGGCGACGAGCCGCAGGACAACCTCAACCGCTACGACGCCGAGGAGCTGCTGCGCCAGAAGCAGGCGGCGCGGCAGGCGCTGATGACCGGCGGCCGGGTCACCGTCGAACCGGACAGCACCGCGCTGAAGCCGTTCAAGCTGGATGCGCGCTTTGCCTCGGCGGACTTCTTCGCGATGTTCGAGGTGCCGTTCCTGTACGGCCACGGCTGGTCGGCCGCCGACGACACCGGCCAGGCGCGGCTGGTGGTGATCGCCAGGACCCTCAACGACAAGCTGTTCGGCGGCGCCGACAGTACCGGCAGGAACCTGCGCCTGGACGGCCACGACCTGCGCATCGTCGGCGTCGTCGACGACTGGAGCCCCAAGCCGCACTTCTACGATCTCAACGTCAGCACCTACGGCACCGACGAGCAGGTGTTCGAGCCCTTCCAGACCGCCGTCGAGCTCAAGCAGGGACACAGCGGCAGCATGAACTGCTACGGCAAGACGGTCATCCTCGACGGCACCGCCCGCGACGCGCCCTGCGCCTGGATCCAGTACTGGGTGGAACTGGATCCCGCCCAGGCCGGCGACTTCAAGGCCTACCTGGACCGCTATTCGCAGCAGCAGCGCGACGCCGGGCGCTACGAGCGGCCGCCCAACAGCCGCCTGCGCAACGTCATGCAATGGCTGGACTACAACCACGCCGTGCCCGGCGACGTGCGCCTGCAGCTGTGGCTGGCGCTGGGCTTCCTGCTGGTGTGCCTGGTCAACACCGTCGGCCTGCTGCTGGCCAAGTTCCTGCGCCGCAGCGGCGAGATCGGCGTGCGCCGCGCGCTGGGCGCTTCGCGCATCGAAATCTTCAAGCAGTGCCTGGTCGAGGCCGGCATGATCGGCCTGGCCGGCGGCGTGCTCGGGCTGGGGCTGGCCGAACTCGGGCTGTGGGCGGTGCGCCACCGCCCGACCGAGTACGCCGCGCTGGCGCACCTGGACGGCTCGATGCTGCTGCTGACCTTCGCCCTGGCCCTGCTCGCCAGCCTGCTGGCCGGCCTGCTGCCGGCCTGGCGGGCGATGCAGATCACCCCGGCGGTGCAGTTGAAGACGCAGTGATGCCGATGCCCATCACTCCCTCAACCATTCAAACCTCGTCATGACCGGACATGCGTCCGTTGAAAACCCCGCGAAGGCGGGAATCGCTCTTGCCGTTGCTTTTGTCTTCCAGCAAATGCAACGGCAAAAGCGAAGAGCGATTCCCGCCTTCGCGGGAATGACGAAACGAGAGAAGCCCCATGGAAATCCGCCCCATCCTCAGCACCCTCAAGCGCCACAAGACCGCCGCCGCGCTGATCGTGATCGAGATCGCGCTGGCCTGCGCGATCATCTGCAATGCGCTGTTCATCGTGTCCCAGCGCTGGGACAGCCTGCACCAGACCAGCGGCATCGCCGAGCACGAGCTGGTGACGATCCAGCTCAGCGGCGTGGGCAAGCAGACCAACGTCGACGCGCTGGCACAGGAAGACCTGGCGGCGCTGCGCGCGGTCCCCGGTGTGACCGCCGCGGCCATGCTGAGCCAGCTGCCTTTCCAGTCCGGCTCGAACAACGCCACCCTGTCGGTGACCCCGGACCAGCCGGTGCCCACGCTCAACGCGGCGATGTATACCGGCGACGAGGGTACGGTGCGCACGCTGGGCCTGCAGATCGTCGCCGGCCGCGACTTCCTGTCCGACGAGTACATGAACTGGTCCGTGCTGATGGCCATCTTCAGCGGCAACCACAGCGCGCCGGCGCGCACGCTGCCGCTGATCGTCAGCCGCGAGGCCGCCGAGAAGCTGTTCCCGGGCCAGCCGGCAGTGGGCCGCACCGTCTACCTGGCCGACATCCCGCTGGTCGTCGTCGGCGTGGTCCAGCGCCTGCGCCGTCCGCACACCAACGGCAGCGACAGCGATACCAGCTACTCGATGCTGCTCCCGCTACGCCAGAACTACACCGAAGGCGGCCTCTACGTGCTGCGCGTGGCCGATCCCGCACAGCGCCAGCGCGTGCTGCGCGAGTCGGTGGCCGCGCTCGACCGGGTGGACGGCAGCCGCCTGGTCATCGACAAGAAGACCTTCGACGACCAGCGCCGCGAGTACTTCAGCAACGACCGCGACATGATCGGCCTGCTGCTGACCGTGATCGCCGCGCTGCTGCTGGTCACCGCCCTGGGCATCGTCGGCCTGGCCAGCTTCTGGGTGCAGCAGCGCACCCGCCAGATCGGCATCCGCCGCGCCCTGGGCGCGACCAAGGGCCAGATCCTGCGCTACTTCCAGACCGAGAACTTCCTGCTGG
>JASGEB010000275.1:0-6517 GCA_047606785.1 Pseudoxanthomonas sp. | reverse complement strand
GCCGCCAGGCACAGGAACACGAACAGCAGCGACACCGCGTACAGCAGCGGCGCCTGCGAGCCGGACTGCTGTTCCTGGTAGGACAGGCCCGACCAGGAATAGCCGAAGCCGCTCGGCAGCTGCTTGACCAGCGCGGCCATCTCGCTCATCGCTGTGCCCGAGCTGACGCCGTCGGCGGCCTGGCCGCTGATCTCCATCGAGGCCGAGCCGTTGAAGCGCGCCAGCGAGGCCGGCGCGTAGCTCCAGCCGGTGGTGGCGAAGGCCGAGAACGGCACCATGTCCTCGTCGCTGTTGCGCACCGACCAGCGGCCGACGTCCTGCGGCAGCATGCGCGCTTGCGGTTCGCCCTGCACGTAGACTTTCTTGATCCGGCCGCGGTTGATGAAGTCGTTGACGTAGCTGCTGCCCAGCGCGGTGGACAGGGTGTCGTTGATGTCGCTCAGGGTCAGGTCGAGCGCGCCGGCCTTGGCATCGTCGATCTTGATGTCGAAGGTCGGCGCGTCCTCCAGGCTGGCGTAACGTACCGACGAGAGCTTGTCGTTCTTGGTTGCCAGCGCCAGCAGCTGCTCGCGCGCGGACACCAGCGCCTCGTGCCCGGTGCCGCCCAGGTCCTGCAATTCGAAGGTGAAGCCGGCGCTCTGGCCCAGCCCGGGGATGCCCGACGGGGCGATCGCGAAGATCTGCGCGTCCTTGAACTTCTGCGCCAGCGCGCGGGTGATGCGCATGCCGATCGAGGTGGCGTCGGCGTCGCGCTCGCCCCAGTCCTTGAGGCGCACGAAGCCCATGCCCGAGTTCTGGCCGCTGCCGCCGGTGCTGAAGCCGGCCACCGCCATGATCGAATCCACTTCCGGCTGCTGGCGCACGTAGTCGGCGACCGCGTCCATCACCTTCAGGGTCTGCTGCTGGGTGGCGCCGGAGGGCAGCTTGACCTGCACCATCAGCATGCCCTGGTCCTCCTCGGGCAGGAACGAGGTCGGCAGGCGCCAGAACAGCAGGCCCATCGCCACCAGCACCGCCAGGTAGGCCAGCACGCCGACCTTGCGATGGCCGGTCACGTACTGCACGCCGCCGTGGTACTTGTGGCCGGCGCGCTCGAAGCGTTCGTTGAACCAGGCGAAGAAGCGTCCCAGCGGCCCGCGGCCGCTGACGTGGCCGCCCTTGTCAATCGGGGTCAGGATGGTCGCGCACAGGGCGGGGGTCAGGGTCATCGCCACCAGCACCGACAGGATCATCGCCGAGGCGATGGTCACCGAGAACTGGCGGTAGATCGCGCCGGTCGAGCCGCCGAAGAACGCCATCGGCAGGAACACCGCGGTCAGCACCAGGGCGATGCCGACCAGCGCGCCGGTGATCTGGCCCATCGACTTGCGGGTGGCCTCGTAGGGCGACAGCCCTTCCTCGCTCATCACCCGCTCGACGTTCTCCACCACCACGATCGCGTCGTCCACCAGCAGGCCGATCGCCAGCACCATCGCGAACATCGACAGGGTGTTGATCGAGTAGCCCAGCAGCGACAGCACGCCGAAGGTGCCCATCAGCACCACCGGCACCGCCACCGCCGGGATCAGCGTCACCCGCCAGTTCTGCAGGAACAGATACATGATCGCCACCACCAGCACGATCGCCTCGATCAGTGTCTTGACCACCTCCTCGATCGAGATCTTCACGAACGGCGCGGTGCTGTAGGCGACGTGGTAGCTCAGCCCGGTGGGGAAGAACGGCGCCAGTTCGGCCAGCTTGGCCTGGACCGCCGCGGCCACGTCCATCGCGTTGGCGCCCGAGCCCAGTTCGATGCCCATGCCGGCGGCCGGCTTGCCGTTGAACTGGCTGGCCACCGAGTAGTCCTCGCTGCCCAGCTCCACCCGCGCCACGTCCGACAGGCGCACCAGCGCGCCGCTGCTGTCGGACTTGACCACGATCGCCTTGAACTGGTCCACGCTCTGCAGGCGGCTGCGCGAGGTCACCGTGGCGCTCAGCGCCTGCCCGGCCACCGCCGGCAGCGCGCCCAGGGAGCCGGAGGAGACGTCGGCGTTCTGCGCCTCGATCGCGTCGGTCACGTCCGAGGGCATCAGCGAATAGGTACGCAGCTTGTCCGGGTCGAGCCAGATGCGCATCGAGTATTCCGAGCCCATCACCTGCACGTTGCCGACGCCGGACACGCGGCTGAGCGGGTCCTGCACCGTGGACACCATGTAGTCGGCGATGTCGGTGCCGTTCAGGCTGCCGTCGTCGGAGGTGAAGGCGACCACCATGAAGATGCCGCCGGAGGACTTGGTGACGGTGATGCCGGTGCTGGTCACCGCGTCGGGCAGCTTGGTTTCGGCCTGCTGCAGCTTGTTCTGCACCTGCACCTGGGCGGTGTCGGGGTCGGTGCCGGAGGCGAAGGTCAGGGTGATCTGGGCGCTGCCCGATGACGAGCTGCTGGAGGACATGTACAGCAGGTTGTCCAGGCCGGTCATCGCCTGCTCGATCACCTGGGTCACCGAGTTCTCGGTGGTCTGCGCCGAGGCGCCGGTGTAGGTGGCGCGGATCGACACGCTGGGCGGGGCGATGTTCGGGTACTGCTCGACCGGCAGGGTGAAGATCGCCAGTGCGCCGGCCAGGGTGATGACGATGGCGATGACCCAGGCGAAGATCGGCCGGTCGATGAAGAAGCGCGACATGGCGGTTCCTTATTCGGCCTGGGCGGTGCCGGCCGCGCCGCTGTCGGCGCTGTCGCCGGCGTCGGTCGCCGCGGCCTGTTCGGCCTTGACCGCTTGCCCGGCCGAGACCTTGCTGCCGCCGTCGACGATCAGCTTCTCGCCGGCTTTCAGGCCGGAAGTGACCACCCACTGGTCCTTGATCGCGTCGCCGACCTGCACCACCCGCTCGACCACCTTGCCGTCGTCGCCGACCAGCTTGACCACCGCCTCGCCCTTGGTATTGCGGGTCACCGCGCTCTGCGGCACCAGGATCGCGTGCTCGTCGATCGCCATCGGCAGCACCGCGCGCACGTAGGCGCCGGGCAGCAGCAGGCCGTCCGGGTTGGGCACCACCGCGCGCAGGGTGACGTTGCCGGTGCCGGTGTCCACCGAGGTGCCGACGAACTCCAGCGTGCCGGTATGCTCGTAGGTGCTGCCGTCCTCCAGCACGATCCTCACCTCGGCCTTGCCGTTCACCATCTGCAGCGCGCCGCTGTCGAACTTGCGGCGCAGCGCCAGCAGCTGCGCGCTGGTCTGGGTGACGTCGACGTAGATCGGGTCGAGCTGCTGGATCGTGGCCAGCGCGGTGTCCTGCTCGGCGGTCACCAGCGCGCCCGGGGTGTAGGTCGAGGTGCCGATGCGGCCGGAGATCGGCGCGATGACGCGGGTGTAGCCGAGGTTGATCCTGGCGGTCTGCAGGGTGGCCTTGGCCGCCATCACCGCCGCCTCGTTCTGGCGCAGCGTGGCCAGCGCGTCGTCGGCATCCTGCTTGCTCACCGCGTCGGCCTTGAGCAGGTTGGCGTAACGCTCGGCCTGCGGCTTGGACGACAGCACCGCTGCCTCGGCCTGCGCCAGGTCGCCCTTGGCGCTGTCGTAGGCGGCCTGGTAGCTGGCCGGGTCGAGCTGGTACAGCACCTGGCCGGCCTTGACTTCCTCGCCCTCGGTGAACAGCCGCTTCTGGATGATGCCGCCGACCTGCGGGCGCACGTCGGAGACCATGTAGGCCACGGTGCGGCCGGGCAGGGTCTGCTCGGTCGCCAGCCGCTGGGTGGCCACGACCTGCACGCCGACCGTGCTCTGCGGTTGTTGCGATGCCTCCTGCGAGCCGCAGGCGGCCAGCGCCGGGAGCAGGGAAAGACCAAGGGCGAAGCGGCGGACGGACGGAGACATGCGGCCAATCCAAGAACGTCGGAGCGAGGACTATGCATGCTCGGGTGCGAATGTGCAGCAATTGGGGAGATTGGCTGAATCGGCGGCCAACGCCTTGCTTTCCTGGTCGCCGCTGCGGCTTAGTACGGCCCTGATGAGACTGGGCATCTCCGCCAAGCTGTACTTCACGGTCCTGATCGCCTGCGCGCTGGTGCTGGGCGTGAACGTGATCGCTGCGCGCCTGTTCTTCGGGCGGACCTTCATGGACTACCTCAACGACGAAGGCCTGGCGCGCATGCTCGAAGTGCTGCCGCGCGTGCGCGATGCCTATGCCCAGCACGGCAACTGGCAGTTCATTCGCGACAATCCCGATGCCTGGTTCGTGATGATGCGGCCGGAACGGGTCGACGCTCCGCGCGGCCCGGCGCGGCCGCCGATTTCCGACCAGACCGGCGCGGTGTTCCGCTTCGCGGTGCTCGATCGCGACTACCGCGTGCTGGTCGGCAACCGCGAGGCCGACCGCACCGCGATCCTGCGGCCGATCCAGGTCGATGGCCAGGTGGTGGGCTGGATGGCGATGCTGCCGTTCGAACGTGCGCTGGCGGCCGGCGACGCGCGCTTCTACGCCCGCCAGTCCAGCGCCTGGTGGCTGATCGCCTGCGGCTCGGTGCTGCTGTCGGCGCTGCTGGCCTGGCCGCTGTCGCAGGCGCTGGTCCGGCGCGTGCGCAGCGTGGCCGCCGCCACCCACCGCCTGGCCGCCGGCCACTACGACCACCGCCTGCCGCCGCTGGGCCACGACGAGGTCGGCCGCCTGGCCGCCGACGTCAACCAACTGGCCGACACCCTCGAGCACACCGAACGCAACCGCCGCGGCTTCATGGCCGACATCTCGCACGAACTGCGCACGCCGCTGGCGGTGCTGCGCGCCGAACTGGAGGCGATCCAGGACGGCATCCGGCCGATGGCGCCGGCCGCGCTGGCGCCGCTGCAGGGCGAGGTGCAGCAGTTGGGCAAGCTGGTCGACGACCTGCACGAACTGGCGCTGACCCAGAGCGGCGAGGTGTCCTACCGCTTCGACGCGCTCGACCTGGGCGAAGTGCTGCAGGCCAGCGTCGCCGGCATGCGCGGGCGCTTCGCCGACGCCGGGCTGGCACTGCGGGTGGCGCTGGCCGACGAGCCGCTGCGCGCCGCAGGCGACGAGCGCCGGCTGCAGCAGCTGTTCGCCAACCTGCTGGAGAACTCGCTGCGCTACACCGACCGCGGCGGCGAGGTCGCGGTCGGCGCGCAGCGCCGCGGCGAGCGGATCGAGGCGACCCTCGAGGACAGCGCGCCGGGCGTGGCCGAGCCGCGGCGCGAGCGCCTGTTCGAGCGCTTCTACCGGGTCGAGGCCTCGCGCAACCGCGCCAGCGGCGGCAGCGGCCTGGGCCTGGCGATCTGCCGCAACATCGTGCAGGCGCATGCCGGCACGATCCGCGCCGAGGCCTCGGCGCTGGGCGGTCTGCGCATCGTCGTCGACCTGCCGGCGCTGCCGTGACGGCCGAGCCCGCCGCCGCCCGCATCCTGGTGGTCGAGGACGAGCCGCGCCTGGCCGGGGTGCTGCGCGACTACCTGCACGCGGCCGGCTACGCCAGCGACTGGATCGCCGACGGCGCCGAAGTGATGCCGGCCTTCCGCCGGCTCGCGCCCGACCTGGTGCTGCTCGACCTGATGCTGCCCAACCGCGACGGCGTCGAACTGTGCCGCGAACTGCGCGCGCACGCCGACGTGCCGGTCATCATGGTCACCGCGCGGGTGGAGGAGGTGGACCGCCTGCTCGGCCTGGAGGTCGGCGCCGACGACTACGTGTGCAAACCGTACAGCCCGCGCGAAGTGGTGGCGCGCGTGCAGGCGGTGCTGCGCCGGCACCGCCACGACCCGCGCACGCCGGCGGCGCAGGGACTGCACTTCGACGAGGCCGCCTGCCGCGCCAGCTGGCAGGGTCGCGACCTGGAACTGACCCAGGTCGAGTACCGCCTGCTGCACACCCTGGCCTGCATGCCCGGACGCGTGTACTCGCGCGACCAGCTCATGGACCGGCTCTACACCGACCACCGCATCGTCACCGATCGCACCGTCGACAGCCATGTGCGCAACCTGCGCCGCAAGCTGGCCGAGATCGGCGGCGAGGACTGGATCCGCTCGGTCTACGGTGCCGGCTACCGCTTCGAGACCTGACCTGCCGGGACCGGCGACGGCCGGATGTCGTTGACAGGCTGATCCGATGCAGGGGAGAATTCGCGGTTCCCGCGGCAATGCGGGACTGCAATGGCTACGTAGCTCAGCCGGTTAGAGCACGGCACTCATAATGCCGGGGTCGGTGGTTCGAGTCCACCCGTAGCCACCACGATCCACTGCGAAAAACCGCGGATCGGATCATCGAAAAGCCCGCCGTCGCCGCGGGCTTTTTCATGTTCCTCTCCCAACCGAGGGAACGCATTGGTGGCGCTGGCCTCGGCGGGACGCCGTGCCCTGCCGCCGGGGCCGCTTTCCCTCGGCAGGGCATCCTGCCCTGACTCGGGCGCGCACCATCCATGGCGCGCTTGACGCGCCCCCCGGCGGCAGGGCACGGCTATCGCAGGTTGATGGCTCGCCGCTTCGACCGCAGATGGCGGCAATGACGCGCCGATGCGCAGCCCCCGGTGGGGATG
>JASGEB010000274.1:0-10214 GCA_047606785.1 Pseudoxanthomonas sp. | reverse complement strand
ACGCCGCGCGCGTGCAGGCCAGCCTGGACGGCGGCCGCGACGGCGGCGCGCTGGCCGGCGCGCCATTCGCGGTCAAGGACCTGTTCGACGTCGCCGGCCTGGCCACCACCGCCGGCGCCGCGATCCGCGCCGGCGCCGCGCCGGCCGCGCACGACGCCGCCCTGGTCCGGCGCTTGGTCGATGCCGGCGCGATCCTGGTCGGCACCGCCAACATGGACGAATTCGCCTACGGCTTCGCCACCGTCAACGCCCACTACGGCACCACCCGCAACCCGCACGATCCGGCGCGCCTGGCCGGCGGTTCGTCCGGCGGTTCGGCGGCGGCGGTCGCGGCCGGACTGGTGCCGTTCGCGCTCGGCTCGGACACCAACGGCTCGATCCGCGTGCCGGCCGCGCTGTGCGGCATCTACGGCCTGCGCCCCAGCCACGGCCGCCTGCCGCTGGAGGGCGTGTTCCCGTTCGTCGAGGCGTTCGACGTGGCCGGCCCGTTCGCCACCTCGGTCGCCGACCTGCGCGCGGTGCACGAGGCGATGGCCGGCGCGCCGCTGCCGGACCGCGACGCTTCCACGCTGCGCGTCGCCCGCCTCGGCGGCTGGTTTGCGCGCAACCTCGATACGGAACTGGCCGCCGGCTTGGACGCGCTCGCCGCCCACCTCGGCGCCACCGCCGTGCGCGAACTGCCCGACGCCGAGCGCGCGCGCGCGGCCGCGTTCGTGATGACCGCCGCCGAGGGCGGCTACCGTCACCGCGCAGCGCTGGCCGCGCAGGCCGCCGGCTTCGACCCGGCCACCCGCGACCGCCTGTTCGCCGGCCTGCAACTGCCGGCCCGGGTCATCGCCGACGCGCACCACTTCGCCGACTGGTTCGCCGGCGCGATGCAGCGGCTGTGGGACGAAGTCGACGTGCTGCTCGCCCCGGCCGTGCCTTGCGTGGCCCCGCGCATCGACGAGGAAACCATCGTGATCGACGGCCAGCCGGTGTCCGCGCGCGCCAACCTCGGCCTCCTGACCCAGCCGCTCGGGCTGGCGCGCTGCCCGGTGCTGGCCGCCCCGCTCAGGCGCCCCGGCCGGCTGCCGCTGGGCGTGCAGCTGATCGCCGCGCCCGGCCGCGAGGACCGCCTGTTCGCGCTCGCCGCACGGCTCGAACACGATGGCCTCATCGGCTACAGCGCGCCGGAGGTGCAGGCCTGATGCTGCACACCCTGCGCGCCCGCCGCGGCCTGGTCGTCGCACCGCATCACCTGGCAGCGCAGGCCGGCCGCGACGTCCTGCGCGACGGCGGCAGCGCGGTCGAGGCCGCGGTCGCCACCGCCGCCTGCCTGGCGGTGGTCTACCCGCACATGACCGGCATCGGCGGCGACGGCTTCTGGCTGATCCGCGAGCCGGACGGCCGCGTGCACGCGATCGACGCCTGCGGCCGCGCCGCGCGGGCAGCCACGCTCGACTTCTACGCCGGCCGCGACACGATTCCCTGGCGCGGGCCGGGCGCGGCCAATACCGTCGCCGGCACCGTGTCCGGCTGGCAGTTCGCCTTGGCCCACGGCGAGCAGCGCCTGCCGCTGCTGCGGCTGCTGGAGGACGCGATCCACCACGCCCGCAGCGGCGTGCCGGTGACCGCCGGCGGGGCGCAGATCGCAGCAATGAAGGGCGCCGAACTGCGCGTGCAGCCCGGCGCCTGGGCCGAGGTGTTCGAGCCCGCGGGCCGTCCGCTGCGCGAAGGCGAGCTGCTTGCGCAGCCGGCACTGGCCGCGACCCTGCAACGGCTGGCCGACGCCGGTCTGGACGACTACTACCGCGGCGAACTGGCCGCGGCGATCGCCGCCGACCTCGCCGCGCTCGGCAGCCCGCTCGCGCTGGCCGATCTGCACACCCACCGTGCGCAGGCCAACGTGCCGCTGCACGTCCGTGTCGGCGACGCGAGGGTCTTCAATCACGCCCCGCCGACGCAGGGGCTGGCCTCGCTGCTGATCCTGGCGCTGTTCGACCGCCTGCACGCCGGCGCCGCCGACGGCTTCGATCATCTGCACGGCGTGGTCGAGGCGACCAAGCAGGCGTTCCTGATCCGCGACGCGCACGTCGGCGACCCGGCCTGCATGACGCTGGACCCGCAAGCCCTGCTCGACGACGCGGCCGCGCTCGACGCGCTGGCCGCACGCATCGACCCGGTGCGCGCGCTGCCGTGGCCGCAGCCCTCGCAGGCCGGCGACACCGTCTGGTTCGGCGCGATCGACGCCGAAGGCCGCGCGGTCAGCGGCATCCAGTCGACCTATTTCGAATTCGGTTCCGGGCTGGTGCTGCCGCGCACCGGCATCGTCTGGCAGAACCGCGGCTGCAGCTTCCGTCTCGCCAGCGACGGTTGGAACGCGCTGAAGCCCGGGCGCAAGCCCTTCCACACCCTCAACCCGGCGCTGGCAGTATTCGACGACGGCCGGGTGATGAGCTACGGCACGATGGGCGGCGAAGGCCAGCCGCAGACCCAGGCCGCCATCTTCACCCGCTACGCCCGCTTCGGCGTGCCGCTGCAGCAGGCGGTGACCGCGCCGCGTTGGCTGCTCGGCCGCACCTGGGGCGAGGACAGCACCTCGCTGAAGCTGGAGGACCGCTTCGACCCGGCGCTGGTCGAAGCCCTGCGCAAGGCCGGGCATCGGGTCGAACTGCTGCCGGAATTCACTTCGGTGATGGGCCATGCCGGCGCGTTGGTACGGCATGCCGATGGCAGCCTCGAAGCTGCCGCCGATCCGCGCAGCGACGGCATGGTGGCGGGCTGGTGAGCGCGACGTTTGCCGCCGCCGGCCAGCGCGCTGTCGCCCGTTGCGATGCGCTCGGCACAGTACCGTACAGTGACAGCGATACCGGCCTGTATCGCGCTTGGCTGACGTCTGCGCACCGTGCTGCGCAGGAAGCGGTGGCCGGCTGGATGCGCGAGGCCGGGATGAGCACGCGGGTGGACGCGGCCTCCAACCTGGTCGGCCGCTACGAGGGCGCCGTGCCCGGCGCGCCGGCACTGCTGGTCGGCAGCCACATCGACAGCGTGCGCGACGCCGGCCGCTACGACGGCCCGCTTGGGGTGATGCTCGGGATCGAATGCGTGGCCGCGCTGCACACGACCGGGCGGCGGCTGCCGTTCGCGATCGAGGTGATCGCCTTCGGCGACGAGGAAGGCTCACGCTTCCCGGCCTCGATGTTCACCAGCCGCGCCGTCGCCGGCACGCTCGCGCCCGGCGCGCTCGACGGCGTCGCCGACGCCGCCGGCACCACGGTCGCACAGGCGCTGGCGGCCTGGGACCTGGACCCGGAGCGCATCAGCGAGGCGGCGCGCGATCCGGCCGGCGTGATCGGCTATCTGGAAGCGCACATCGAACAGGGCCCGGTGCTGGAAGCCGAGGGCCTTCCGCTGGGCATCGTCAGCGGGATCGCCGCACAGCTGCGCTTCGCGGTGAACGTGAGCGGCCGCGCCGGGCATGCCGGCACTTCGCCGATGCCGCTGCGCGCCGACGCGCTGACCGCCGCCGCCGAGTGCGTGCTGGCGGTGGAGGCGGTCGCGCGCGAGGCCGCCAGCGACCTGGTCGCCACGGTCGGGCGGATGGAGGTGCTGCCCGGCGCCACAAACGTGGTGCCGGGGCGGGTCGCGTTCTCGCTGGACGTGCGCGCCGGCAGCGATGCCGCGCGCGATGCCGGCGCCGCCGAGATCCTGCGCCGGTTCGGCGCCATCGCTGCCGCGCGCGGCGTCACCATCGAGACCGAACAGGTCCAGGACCTGCCCGCCAGCCCCTGCAATCCGCGCCTAGTCGCGCTGCTCGAACGCGCCGTCACCGCGCAGGGCATCGCGCCGCGCACGCTGGTCTCCGGCGCCGGCCACGACGCGATGGTGATGGCATCGTTATGCCCCACCGCGATGCTGTTCCTGCGCTGCGCGGGTGGCATCAGCCACAACCCGGCCGAGTCCGTCGACCCGGCCGACGCCGGCCTCGCCGTGGCGGCGATGCTGGATTTCATCGAACGATTGGGAGAACACCTTGGCAACTGAAGTCTTCGGCGAGATCGATCCCCCGCAGCGCCTGCTGATGGGGCCCGGCCCGGTCAACGCGCACCCGCGCGTGCTGCGGGCGATGTCGGCCGACCTGCTCGGCCAGTTTGATCCGGAAATGACCGCGTACATGAACGAGGCCATGGCGCTGTACCGGCCGATCTTCGGCACCGCCAACCACTGGACCTTCCTGGTCGACGGCACCGCGCGCGCCGGCATCGAGGCCGCGCTGGTGTCGCTGGTGGCACCGGGCGAGACCGTGCTGGTGGTCAACTTCGGCCGCTTCGGCCTGCTGCTGACCGAGATCCTCGGCCGCATCGGCGCGAAGATCGAGACCGTCGATGCACCGTGGGGCGAAGTGGTGCCGCTGAAGGCGATCGAGCAGGCGGTCGTACGCGTGCGGCCGAAGCTGGTCGCGACGATCCACGGCGACACCTCGACCACGATGGCGCAACCGTTGGACGGCTTCGGCGCGATCTGCCGCAAGTACGGCGCGCTGTCCTACGTCGACGCCACCGCGACCATCGGCGGCATGCAACTGGCGGCCGACCGCTGGGGCGTGGACGTGGTGACGGGCGGTCTGCAGAAGTGCCTGGGCGGGCCGTCCGGCTCGGCACCGATCACCGTTTCCGAGCAGGCCGCCGAGGCGATCTTCGCGCGCCGCCACGTCGAGCGCGGCATCGTGCGCGACGACCTCGATGATGGCGACGGCGCGCGCATCCTGTCCAACTACTTCGACCTGGCGATGGTGATGGACTACTGGTCGGACAAGCGCCTGAACCACCACACCGAGGCGACCTCGATGCTGTACGCCGCGCGCGAATGCGCGCGCATCGTGCTGCAGGAAGGCCTGGAGCAGCGCTACGCCCGCCACCGCGCCGCCGGCCGCGCGGTGACCGCCGGCGCGCGCGCGCTGGGGCTGGAGGTGTTCGGCGACGACCGCCATCGGATGAGCAACGTCACCGGCATCGTGATCCCGGCCGGCGTGGACGGCGAGCGCGTGCGCCGGCGCATGCGCGAGGACTTCGAGATCGAAATCGGCACCGCGTTCGGCCCGCTGCAGGGCAGGCTCTGGCGGATCGGCGCGATGGGCTACAACGCGGCCAAGCACAAGGTGCTGATCACCCTCGGCGCGCTGGAGACGGTGCTGCGCGGCGAAGGCTTCGCCTGTTCGCCCGGCGCCGGCGTCGAGGCCGCGCTGGCGGCCTGGAACGCGGAGATCGGCGCATGAGCGGCGAACGCGACCTGGTCGGTTACGGCGCGAATCCGCCGGATGCGCGCTGGCCCGGCGGCGCCAGGGTCGCCGTGCAGTTCGTGGTCAACTACGAGGAAGGCGCCGAGAACAGCGTGCTCTACGGCGACAAGAGCTCGGAGGCGTTCCTGTCGGAAATGGTCGGCGCGCACAGCCACCCCGGCATGCGCGCGATGGCGATGGAGAGCCTGTACGAGTACGGCAGCCGCGCCGGCTTCTGGCGCCTGCACCGGCTGTTCGCCGAGCGCGGCGTGCCGCTGACGGTGTTCGGCGTGGCCAGCGCGATGCAGGCCAACCCGGCCGCGGTCGAGGCCATGCTCGGCGCCGGCTGGGAGATCGCCAGCCACGGCTATCGCTGGATCGATTACCAGCACGTACCCGAGGCGGTCGAACGCGAGCACATCGCCCGCGCGGTCGAATTGCACGCGGCGCTGACCGGCTCGCGCCCGCTGGGCTGGTACCAGGGCCGCACCAGCCCGAACACCGCGCGGCTGGTGGTCGAGGAAGGCGGCTTCGCCTACGACGCCGATTCCTATGCCGACGATCTGCCGTACTACGACACCCGCTTCGGCAAGCCGCAACTGATCGTGCCGTACACGCTGGACGTCAACGACATGAAGATCGTCGCCTACAACGGTTTTTCAGAAGGCGAGGAATTCTTCCGCTACCTGCGCGACAGCTTCGAGCAGTTGCGCGCCGAGGGCGGGCGGATGCTGTCGGTCGGCCTGCACGGGCGCATCGCCGGCAGGCCGGGCCGCGCGCGCGCGGTAGCGCGCTTCCTCGACCACGTGATTGAAAGCGGCGATGCCTGGATCGCGCGGCGCATCGACATCGCCGAACACTGGCAGCGCGAGCATCCCTTCGCCGGAGCCGGCGCATGACGGCACGCGCGGACTTCAACGCGTTGGACGAAGCCGCTTTCGTCGCCCGCTACCGCGAACTGTTCGAGCATTCGCCGTGGGTGGTGGAACGCGCGGCGCGACTGCGCCCGTTCGCCGACCTGCACGCCGGGCTGATGGCGGTCGTGCACGCGGCCACCGATGAAGACAAGGAGCGCCTGATCCGCGCCCATCCCGAGTTGGCGGGGAAAGCGGCGATCGACCGCACGCTCACCGACGCCTCGGCCGCCGAACAGGCCAGCGCCGGGCTCGACCGGCTGACACCCGACGAATACGCGCGCTTCCACGCGCTCAACGCCGCCTACCGCGAGCGCTTCGGCTTCCCGTTCGTGATCTGCGTGCGCCTGATCGACAAGGCCGGCATCCTCGCCGCGATGCAGCGGCGGCTGGGCAACGGCCGCGACGCCGAAATCGCCACCGCGATCGAACAGATCGGACAGATCGTCAGGCTGCGGCTGGAGACCACGGGAGAAACGCCGGCATGAGCCTGGAGCGACTGCAACAGGAACTCGCGCGCGACCTGCAGCGGCTGGCCCACGGCGGTGCGTCGTGGACCCGGCCGCGCGTGCACCGCGACGGCCACGTCTACGATGCGATCATCGTCGGCGGCGGCCAGAGCGGGCTGGGCGCGGCGTTCGCGCTGCAGCGCGAGCGCGTCAACGACGTGCTGGTGATCGACGAGAACCCCGAAGGGCTGGAAGGCCCGTGGATCACCTACGCGCGCATGCTCACGCTGCGCACGCCCAAGCAGCTGACCGCGATCGACCTGGGCGTGCCGTCGCTGACCTTCCGTGCCTGGTGGGAAGCGCAGCACGGGCCGGAAGGCTGGGAAGCGCTGGACAAGATTCCGCGCGGACAGTGGATGGACTACCTGCGCTGGTACCGCCGGGTGCTGCGCCTACCGGTGCGCAACAACACCCAACTGGCGCGGATCGAACCCGAGGCCGCCCCCGGCGTGCATCGCCTGCACCTGGCGATGGGCGCGCCGCTGCTGGCGCGCAAGGTGATCCTCGCCACCGGCATCCACGGCGGCGGCCAGTGGGCGGTGCCGCGCATCGTGGCGGACCATTTGCCGCCGCGACTGTACGCGCACACTTCCGGGCCGATCGACTACGCCGCGCTGGCCGGCAAGCGCATCGGCATCCTCGGCGGCGGCGCTTCGGCCTTCGACAACGCGCAATTCGCCTTGCAAACCGGCGTGGCCGAAGCGCATGTGTTCGTGCGCCGCGCGCAGCTGCCGCGGATCAACCCGATCCGGCACATGGAGGCGAGCGGACTGATCGCACGCTTCGCCGCGCTGCCCGACGCCGACAAGTACCGGCTGATGGCGCATTTCTTCGCCCACAACCAGCCGCCGACCAACGACACCTTCAACCGCGCCTGCGCGCTGCCGGGCTTCCACCTGCATCTGGGCGCGCCGTGGCGGGCGGTGGCCGAGCGCGACGGCCAGGCCATCGTGACCACGCCACAGGGCGAGCACGCCTTCGACTTCCTCGCCATTGCCACCGGGCTGGTCACCGATCCGGCGCTGCGCCCGGAGCTGGCCGCGCTGGCGCCGCGCGTGCTGCGCTGGTGCGACCGCTACGCGCCGCCGCCGGGCGAGGCCAACGCGCTGCTCGACGCGCACCCCTACCTCGGCCCCGGCTTCGAGCTGCTGCCGCGCGACCCAGCCGACGCCGCCGCGCTGCACGGGCTGTTCGCCTTCAACTACTCCGGGCTGATCAACCACGGCCTGTCAGCGGCGGCGCTGTCGGGGCTGAAGTACGCACTGCCGAAGCTGGCGCGCGCGGTCGCCGACCAGCTGTTCCTCGACGAGCGCGAGGCGGCCATCGAGGCCTTCTTCGGCTATAACGAGCCGGAGTTCACCGGGCAATGGCCGCCACCGGCCACGGAGGCGGCGCCGTGAGCACACTCTCGACCCATGTGCTGGACACCATGCACGGCCGCCCGGCGCGCGGTGTGGCGCTGCGCCTGTACCGCGACGGCGCGCTGCTGCTGGAAAGCCGCAGCGACGACGACGGCCGCTGCCCGCCGCTGAAGGACCTGGCGATCGCGCCGGGCCACTACCGGCTGCTGTTCGCGGTCGCCGACTACTTCCGCGCGCAGGGCGTGGCGCTGGCCGAACCGCCGTTCCTGGACGAGGTCGGCATCGACTTCGGCATCGCCGGCGACGGCCACTACCACGTGCCGCTGCTAGTCTCGCCGTACGCCTATTCGACCTACCGGGGCAGCTGATGGAACCGCGCATCCGTACATCGTTCGCCGCACAACAGACCGACCACGGAACCGCCCGATGAGCCTACGCTTCTTCGACCTCGCCGCCGCCGGCAGCACCCCGCGCACCGAAGTGCTGGCCGGGCTGACCACCTTCCTGACGATGTCCTACATCGTCTTCGTCAACCCCGACATCCTCGCCTCGACCGGCATGGACCGCGGCGCGGTGTTCGTCGCCACCTGCCTAGTGGCGGCGCTCGGTTCGGCGCTGATGGGCTTGCTCGCCGACTATCCGGTCGGCGCCGCGCCCGGGATGGGGCTCAATGCGTTCTTCGCCTTCACCGTGGTCGGCACGCTCGGCTACGGCTGGCAGCAGGCGCTGGGGCTGGTGTTCGTCTCCGGCTGCCTGTTCGTACTGCTGACCCTGAGCGGAGCGCGGCGCTGGCTGGTGGAAGGCATCCCGCCGGCGCTGCGCAGCGGGATCGCAGCCGGCATCGGCCTGTTCCTGGCCTTCATCGGCCTGCAGAAGGCTGGGCTGGTGGTGGCCAGCCCGGCCACCCTGGTGACCCTGGGCGACCTGCACAAGCCCGAGCCGCTGCTGGCGCTGGCCGGACTGGCGCTGATTGCGATCCTCGACCTGCGCAAGATCCACGGCGCGATCCTGCTCGGCATCCTGGTGGTCACCGCCGCCGCCGGCACGATTGGATCGGTGCACTGGCAGGGCCTGCTGGCGTGGCCGCCGAGCCTGGCGCCGACCTTCCTGAAGCTGGACATCGCCGGCGCGCTGCACGGCCACGGCGCCGGTTCGGCGCTGGCGGCGGTGCTGCATGTGGTGCTGGTGTTCGTGCTGGTAGAAGTGTTCGACGCCACCGGCACGCTGATGGGCGTGGCCAAGCGCGCCGGCCTGCTGGACACGCCGGCAGGACAGAAGCGCCTCAACCGCGCGCTGTTCGCCGACAGCGGCGCGATCCTGGCCGGCTCGCTGCTGGGCACCTCCAGCACCACCGCCTATATCGAGAGCGCGGCCGGCGTGCAGGCCGGCGGCCGCACCGGCCTGACCGCGCTGACCGTGGCCGCGCTGTTCCTGCTGGCGCTGCTGTTCTCGCCGCTGGCGGCGATGGTGCCGGCCTGCGCGACCGCGCCGGCGCTGGTCTACGTGGCCTGCACGATGCTGCGCGAACTGGTCGACGTGCGCTGGGACGACCTCAGCGAGTCGCTGCCGGCGGCGCTGTGCGCGCTGGCGATGCCGCTGACCTACTCGATCGCCGACGGCCTGGCGCTGGGCTTCCTCGCCTACGCGGCGCTCAAGCTCGGCGCCGGGCGCTGGCGCGAGGTGCACCCGGCGAGCTGGGTGATCGCCGCGCTGTTCATACTGCGGCAGGTACTGGGATGAGCCCGACGCCGCGATCCTCGCTGTCCCACCGCCGGCATGAACGCCCGCCGCGACCGCCCCGCATGCCGCCGCGTCCATGCCGCGCCCTCTCCCGCTGACCTTCCGAGATCTCCCACTATGCGACGCTCACTGCTCAGTTCCGCCGTCTTCTCCGCGCTTGCGATGTCTTGCGGCGCCGCCTTCGCCCAGTCCACCGGCGACACCGAAACCAGCCGCACCGCCACCAGCGTCACCTCGACCTCCAACACCACCGCGGCCAACGACACCCAGCGCACCCGCGAGCTGAAGGCGGTCAACGTCACCGGCAGCGCGCTGTCGGTCGGCGGCGGCTACATGGAGTACCAGAGCGCGGCCAAGGCTGTCTCCACGGTCAGCCGCCGCCGACCGACAGCGCGCTGCCGGTGACGTTGACCGCCTTCAGCTCGCGGGT
>JASGEB010000273.1:0-9851 GCA_047606785.1 Pseudoxanthomonas sp. | reverse complement strand
GCGTTCCTCAGAACGGGATGTCGCCGCCCGCGCGCAGCGCGCCGTCCTCGGCGCCGCCCGCCGGCCCGGCCGGCGGCGGTTTCGACGGCGGCTTCGAGGACGACGACATCCCGTTCTGAGGAACGCCGTCTTTAACCAGTGCCGGCCACTGCGGCCACGGGAGCGGATGTGCGGACATGGCTGGTCACCGGCGGTGCCGGGTTCATCGGCGGCAACTTCGTGCTGGACGCGGTGGCGAGCGGCCAGCGCGTGGTCAACCTCGACGCCCTGACTTACGCCGGCAACCTGGACACGCTGGCCCCGCTGGCGGGCAATCCGGCGCACGTGTTCGTGCACGGCGACATTGGCGACCGCGCCCTGGTCGCGCGCCTGCTGGCCGAACACCGGCCCGAGGCGGTGCTCAACTTCGCTGCCGAGAGTCACGTCGACCGTTCCATCGACGGCCCGGCGGCGTTCGTGCAGACCAACGTGGTCGGCACCCTGGCCCTGCTGGAGGCGCTGCGCGATTACTGGAAGTCGCTGGACGGTGCGGCCAGGCGCGCCTTCCGCTTCCTGCACGTGTCCACCGACGAGGTCTACGGCACGCTCGGGCAGACGGGCAGGTTCACGGAGGAAACGCCGTACGCGCCGAACTCGCCGTACGCGGCCTCCAAGGCCGCTTCCGACCACCTGGTGCGGGCCTTCCACCATACCTACGGCCTGCCCACCCTCACCACCCACTGCTCGAACAACTACGGCCCCTACCACTTCCCCGAGAAGCTGATTCCGCTGGTGATCGCCAAGGCGCTGGCCGGCGAGCCGCTGCCGGTGTACGGCGACGGCCGGCAGGTGCGCGACTGGCTGTTCGTGGCCGACCACTGCGAGGCGATCCGCACGGTGCTGGCCGGGGGCAGGGTGGGACAGACCTACAACGTCGGCGGCGATGCCGAGCGCGAGAACATCCAGGTGGTCAGGACGATCTGCGCGCTGCTCGACCAGCGCCGCCCGCGCGCGGACGGCGCGTCGTACGCCGCGCAGATCGCCTTCGTCGCCGACCGCCCCGGCCACGACCGCCGCTATGCGATCGACGCGAGCAAGCTGAGGAACGAACTGGGCTGGGCGCCGCGGCACAGCTTCGAGCAGGGCCTCGCCTCCACTGTGGACTGGTACCTGTCGCACCAGGACTGGGTCGATGGGGTGTTGGACGGCAGCTACCGGTTGCAGCGGATTGGGCGAGGTGACGCGAGCTAGCTAACGCCTTCCAGGCGTTTGCTGCGTCGCCGAGCGCCCGGCCATGGATGGCCGGGCAGGGCGTTCCGACGACTTCGATATCACGCCATGGATGGCGGCCAATGACCATGAAGGAATCAGCATGACCCAACGCAAAGGCATCATCCTGGCCGGCGGCTCCGGCACCCGCCTGTACCCGATCACCCGCGGGGTGAGCAAGCAGCTGCTGCCGGTGTACGACAAGCCGATGATCTACTACCCGCTGAGCGTGCTGATGCTGGCCGGCATCCGCCAGGTGCTGGTCATCAACGCCCCGCACGAGCAGGCCCTGTTCCGGCAGTTGCTGGGCGATGGTTCGCAGTGGGGCATGGACATCCAGTACGCCGTGCAGCCCAGCCCCGACGGCCTGGCCCAGGCCTATCTGATCGGCGCGGACTTCGTCGCCGGCCGGCCGAGCTGCCTGGTGCTCGGCGACAACATCTACTACGGCCACGGCTTCACCGACCTGCTCAGGAACGCCGATGCGCGCGCGCGCGGCGCGAGCGTGTTCGGCTACTGGGTGCGCGACCCGGAGCGCTACGGCGTGGCCGAGTTCGACGACCGCGGCAAGGTGGTGGACATCGCCGAGAAGCCGGCCCGGCCGCGTTCGAACTACGCGGTGACCGGCCTGTACTTCTACGACGGCCGCGCCAGCGAGTTCGCCGCCTCTCTGCGGCCTTCGGCGCGCGGCGAGCTGGAGATCACCGATCTCAACAAGCGCTATCTGGACGAGGGTTCGCTGCATGTCGAGCTGATGGGGCGCGGCTATGCCTGGCTGGACACCGGCACCCACCAGTCGCTGCTGGAGGCCAGTAACTTCATCGAGACCATCGAGGTGCGCCAGGGCCTGAAGGTGGCGTGCCCGGAGGAGATCGCCTTCGCCCACGGCTGGATCGACGCGGCGCAGCTGGAGGCGCTGGCCAGGCCCTTGGCCAAGAGCGGCTACGGCCAGTACCTGCTGAACCTGCTCGCGCGCGGAGCGGTGAAGTGAAGGCGATCGCCACCGACCTGCCCGGCTGCGTGGTGGTCGAACCGGCCGTGTTCGGCGACGAGCGTGGCTTCTTCTTCGAAAGCTGGAACGCCCGGCGCTATGGCGAGCACGGGCTGCCGGAGCGCTTCGTGCAGAGCAACGTCTCGTCCTCCAGCCGCGGCGTGCTGCGCGGCCTGCACTACCAGTGGCCTAATCCGCAGGGCAAGCTGGTGAGCGTGCTGGAGGGCGAGGTCTACGACGTGGCGGTGGACATCCGCCGCGGCTCGCCGCATTTCGGCCAGTGGACCGCGGTGCTGCTGAGCGCGGACAACAAGCGCCAGTTGTGGATCCCGGAGGGCTTCGCCCACGGCTTCGCGGTGCTGTCCGAGCGCGCCTTGTTCAGCTACCTGTGCACTGCGCCTTACGACAAGGCGGCCGACGCGGCCGTGCGCTGGGACGACCCGGCCATCGGCATCGATTGGCCGGTCGCCGAGCCGCAGCTTTCGCCCAAGGACGCCGCCGCGCCCTTGCTGGCCGAGGTGGCGCCCGCGCGCCTGCCGGTGTTCGCCGAATGAAGTTGCTGGTGCTCGGCGGCAACGGCCAGCTCGGCTTCGAACTGCTGCGCGCGCTGGCGCCGCTGGGCGAGGTGATGGCGAGCACGCGTTCGGGCCGGCTGGCCGATGGCGCGCCGTGCGAAACCGCCGACCTCGATCGGCCCGAAAGCCTGGCCGCGCTGGTCGAGCGCATCGCCCCGGACGTGGTGGTCAACGCCGCCGCCTGGACCGCGGTGGACCGCGCCGAAGCCGAGCCCGAGGCGGCCGCGCGCGCCAACGCGCAGGCGCCGGCCGTGCTGGCGCGGGCCTGCCGTGCGCACGATGCGCTGCTGGTGCACTACTCTACCGACTACGTGTTCCCGGGCGATGCCGCGCGGCCGTACCGCGAGGACGACGCCACCGGCCCGCTGGGCGTGTACGGCGCCGGCAAGCTGGCCGGCGAACAGGCGATCCGCGCTTCCGGCGCGCGCCATCTGATCCTGCGCACCGCCTGGGTGTACGCGGCCCGCGGCAACAATTTCCTGCGCACCATGCTGCGCCTGGGCGGCGAGCGCGAGGTGTTGCAGGTGGTGGCCGACCAGATCGGCACGCCGACCCCGGCCTGGCTGATCGCCGACGCCAGCGCGCAGGCCATCGCGCGCGCGCCGGACGCCTCCGGCACCTGGCACCTGACCGCCGCCGGCCGGACCAGCTGGCACGGCTTCGCCGAGCGCATCTTCGATCAAGCGGTGGCGCGCGGCCTGCTCGCCCACGCGCCGCGAGTCGAGGCGATCGGCAGCGACCAGTACCCGACCCCGGCGCGGCGGCCGGCCTGGTCGGTGCTGGACAACCGCCGCTTCCAGCGCGACTTCGGCCTGGTCCTGCCGGCCTGGGAAGATGCGCTGGCACCGGTGCTGGACCGCATCGCCCTGCCGCCGCGCTGACGCGGCGGCCGTCACGCCGGGCCGGAGACGGGCCCCGATGGTGCCTCGTCGGGCAGTCGCCGGATGATCCGCACGGCGGCGGCGTCCGCCTGCAGCCGCCAGCGCTTGGCCGCGATGCGGGTGCCGCGGGCGGTGGTGTGCGCCGCGATGGCCAGGATCCAGCCGGCGTCGCCATGCTGCAGCCGTGCCGTCGCGCCGTGGCCGTCGGCGAACTCGACCGTGCAGCGGCCAGCATGCAGGCGGTGCGCATCGAGCAGGCGCCCGTGGCAGCCGGGATAGGCGTGGGTGCTGGCGAAGCCGAGGATCATCGCGTGCTGCCCGCGGAAGCGGCGGTGCGGATGCGTCGATCTTGGCATGCGGCCGGCGCTGCGCGTCAAGGCCGGCGGACGGCTGGACTTGCCCCGGGCCAGGCGCTAGCGTGTGGCGGATTTTTGCCATTCAAGGGCCGTCCCGATGAGCCAAGCCGCGCCGCCGCGCCAGCTCACCCTCCGCGCCGTGCTGCTGGCCGTCGTGCTGGCGGTGATTCTCTCGGCTGCCAACGCCTACTTGGGCCTGTTCGCCGGGCTGACCATCGCCACCGCGATCCCGGCGGCGGTGGTGTCGATGGGCGTGCTGCGCCTGCTCGGCGGCGGCACCATCCTGGAGAACAACATCGTCCAGACCGGCGCCTCGGCCGGCTCGTCGATCGCCTCCGGCGTCATCTTCACCATTCCGGCATTGATCATCCTGGGCTATTGGCCCGATTTCAAATACGGGTGGGTGCTGGCCATCGCCGGCCTCGGCGGCCTGCTCGGCGTGCTGTTCTCGGTGCCGCTGCGGCGCTCGATGATCGTCGAGGAGCCGCTGCCGTTCCCCGAGGGCAAGGCCGCGGCCGAGGTGCTCAAGGCCGGTGATCATGCCGGTGAAGACGGGCCCGGCCCCGGCCTGAGGATCCTGGGTGCTTCCGCCGGCATCGGCGCGTTGGTGAAGCTGGCCGCGGAAAGCGGTCTGCGGGTGATCCCGGACAACGCCGCCGGCGCCGGCTTCTTCGGCAAGTACCTGGGCTACATGGGCACCGGGCTGTCGCCGGCGCTGCTGGGCGTGGGCTACATCGTCGGCCTCAACATCGGCATCGTGGTCGTCTCCGGCAGCATCCTCGCCTACAACGTCGCGATCCCCATCTACCACGCCTTCGCCGCCTCGTTCGATCCGGTGTTCGCCGGCAAGCTGGCCGGCCTGAGCGCGGCCGACGCGGCCAGCCTGATCCGTGCCGAGAAGGTCCGCTACCTCGGCGTCGGCGCCATGCTGATCGGCGGCATCTGGACGCTGTTCTCGCTGCGCAAGTCCTTGCTGTCGGGTGTCAAGAGCGGCATCGCCGCCGCGCGCAAGGGATCGGACGACGGATTCGTGCCGCATACCGAACGCGATCTGCCGATGAAGTGGATGCTGGTGGCGCTGGTGCTGTTCGTGCTGCCGCTGCTGGGCCTGTACCAGGCGATCGTGCAGAACTGGGGCGTGAGCGTGCCGATGACGATCATCATGATCGTGGCCGGCTTCCTGTTCGTGTCGGTCTCGGCCTATCTGGCCGGCCTTGTGGGCTCGTCCAATAATCCGGTATCCGGCATCACCATCGCCACCATCCTGTTCGCCTCGGTGGTGCTGATGCTGCTGCTGGGCAGCGATTCCAAGATCGGTGCGGTGGCGGCGATCATGATCGGCGCGGTGGTGTGCTGCGCGGCCGCGGTCGGCGGCGACAACCTGCAGGACCTCAAGGCTGGCTACATCGTCGGCGCGACGCCGTGGAAGCAGCAGCTGATGCTGGGCATCGGTGCGTTCTCCTGCGCGTTGATCATGGCGCCGGTGCTGAACCTGCTGGCCCAGGCCTACGGCATTGGCGATCCGACCCGCCCCGGCTCGCTGCAGGCGCCGCAGGCCACGCTGATGGCGTCGGTCGCGCAGGGCCTGTTCGGCGGCAAGTTGCCGTGGGACATGATCGCCGCCGGCGGCGTGATCGGCGCCCTCGTGATCGCGTTCGACGGCTGGTTGAAGTCGCGCAATTCCGGTTTCCGCGTACCGGTGCTGGCGGCGGCGATCGGCATCTACCTGCCGCTGGAACTGATGGTGCCGATCTTCCTCGGCAGCCTGCTGGCGCATTTGGTCGAGAAGCGCCACCGCATCGTCGGCACCCATGACGAGGCCCTGCGCGACCGCGTGCACCGGCCCGGTGTGCTGTTCTCCGCCGGCCTGATCACCGGCGAGGCGTTGATGGGCATCTTCATCGCGATCCCGATCGTGGCCAGCAAGCGCGCCGACGTGCTGGCGCTGCCGGAGCGCTTCCACTTCGGCCAGGTGGCCGGCCTGCTGGTGCTGGCGGTGGTCGGCTGGCTGCTGTACCGCGCCGGCAGCAAGGGCGAGCGGCAGGGCTGATCGCCCGCCGATTGCGGGCAGGCCCGGTTTGCCCGGCGTCCGCGCCGCCTGCGTTTCGCGCGTCCGCGGCCCGGCTCAGACGCCGTGCCGCGCCAGCGCCCAGGTCACGTGCTCGCGCACCAGCGCCGAGGGGTGGTCCCGGCGCGAAGCCAGCGCCGCCAGCGTGCGCGGCGTGGTCGGCGCGTTGCCCAGCGCCACCGCGATGTTGCGCAGCCAGCGTTCATGGCCGCCACGGCGGATCGCCGAGCCCTCGCTGCGGCGCAGGAACTCCTCCTCCTCCCACGCGAACAGCTCGGCCAGGCTCGCCGTGTCCAGGCCGTTGCGCGCGCGGAAGTCCGGCTCGTCGCTGCGGCGGGCGAACTTGTTCCACGGGCATACCAGCTGGCAGTCGTCGCAGCCGAAGATGCGGTTGCCGATCGGCGGGCGCAGCTGCTCGGGAATCGCACCTTGGTGTTCGATGGTCAGGTAGGAGATGCAGCGGCGCGCGTCCAGCCGCTGCGGGGCCACGATCGCACCGGTCGGGCATACGTCGATGCAGCGCGTGCAGGTGCCGCAGTGCGCGCTGGCCGGCGGGTCCACCGGCAGCGGAAGGTCGACGAACAGCTCGCCCAGGAAGAACCACGAGCCGCCGTCGCGGTCGATCAGGCAGGTGTGCTTGCCGATCCAGCCCAGCCCGGCATTGCGCGCCAGCGCGCGTTCCAGCACCGGCGCCGAATCGACGAACACCCGGTGGCCGAACGGGCCGATCTCGGCCTGCACCTGCTCGACCAGTTTCTGCAGGCGGTTGCGCATCAGCTTGTGGTAGTCGCGGCCCAGCGCGTAGCGGGCGACGTAGGCGCGCTCGCCTTCGGCCAGGGTCTGCCACGCCTGCGGGGCGTCGTCGCGGCCGTAGTCCAGGCCGACCGAGACCACCCGCAGCGTGCCCGGCACCAGCGCGTCCGGGCGCAGGCGCTTGTCGCCGTGCGCGGCCATCCACGCCATCGAACCGTGCATGCCCGCGTCCAGCCAGTCGCGCAGGTGCTCGGCGTCCTGCTGCAACTCGACATTGCTGATGCCCACGCGCTGGAAGCCGGCGGCGTGCGCCAGCGCGCGGATGCGCGCGGCCAGCGCCTGCATGCGCGCGGCGTCGCTGGCCGGGGCGGTGGCGGGTTCGGGCATGGGCGCAAGTATAGAATCGCCGCGCATGGCGCCCTTCCTTTCCCTGCATGGCCTGGCCGCGGCGCGTGCGCTCGATGCGGCGGCCAGTGCGCGCATCGACGGCGGCGCTTATGCGCTGATGGAACGCGCCGGCCGCGCCGCCTGGCAGTTCCTGGCGCAGCGCTGGCCGGACGCGCGCCGCATCACCGTGGTGTGCGGGCCGGGCAACAACGGCGGCGACGGCTACGTGCTGGCGCGCCTGGCCAGGCGCGCGCGCCGCCAGGTCTGCGTGGTGCACTTGGACGAACACGTGCCGCGCACGCCGCTGGCGCAGCGCGCCTGCACCGCCTGGCTGGGCGAGGGCGGGCGGGTGGCGCTGTTCCCCGACGAACTGCCGCCGGCCGACGTGGTGGTCGACGCGCTGTTCGGGATCGGCCTAGCGCGCGCGCCGCAAGGCGATGCGCAGGCGCTGGTCGAGGCGATCAACGCGCAGCCGGCGCCGGTGCTGGCGCTGGACGTGCCCAGCGGCGTGGACGCCGGCAGCGGCGCGGTGCCGGGCGCGGCGGTGCGCGCGCACGCCACCGTGCAGTTCCTGCAGCGCCACGCTGGCCTGTACACCGGCGCGGCGCTGGACCACGTCGGCGAAGCGGCGCTGGACACGCTGGACATCGCCGACGAACTGCTCGCCGCACAACCGGCCGACGCCCACCTGCTCGACGCGTCCATGCTCGGCCACTGGCTGCGCCCGCGCCTGCGCGACAGCCACAAGGGCAACGCCGGCCACGTGCTGTGCATCGGCGGCGACCGCGGCCACGGCGGTGCGATCCTGCTCGCCGCCGAAGCGGCGCTGCGCAGCGGCGCCGGACTGGTGAGCGTGGCCACGCGCGCGGCGCACGTCGCGCCGCTGCTGGCGCGCCGGCCGGAGGCGATGGCGCACGCGGTCGAGTCCGGCGAGGACCTGGCGCCGCTGCTGCAGGCGGCCAGCGTGGTGGCGATCGGTCCCGGCCTGGGCCAGGACGCCTGGGGCCAGGCGATGCTGCGCCTGGCCCTGCGCGCGGGCCGGCCGCTGGTGCTCGACGCCGACGCGCTCAACCTGCTGGCGAGCGCACCGCAGCCGCTGGACGACGCCATCCTCACCCCGCATCCGGGCGAGGCCGCGCGCCTGCTCGGCCGCGACACCGCGCAGGTGCAGGCCGACCGCTTCGCCGCCGTGGCCGCACTGGCGCAGCTGGCGCCGGCGGCGATCCTCAAGGGCGCCGGCAGCCTGGTCGCCGCCGCCGGCCAGCCGCCGCGGGTGCTGGACGCCGGCAATCCGGGCATGGCCAGCGGCGGCATGGGCGATGTGCTCACCGGCGTGGTCGCGGCGCTGCGCGCGCAAGGGCTGGCGCCGTTCGAGGCGGCCAGCGCCGGGGCACTGCTGCACTCGGCCGCCGGCGATGCGGCGGCGGCCGGACTGGGCGAACGCGGGCTGCTGGCCTCTGACCTGTTCGCGCCCCTGCAGCGGATGGCCAACCCGGAAACCGCCTGATGCGCCTGCACCTGCCCGACGCGCAGGCCACCGGGGCGCTCGGCCGTGCACTGGCCGCCAACCGCCCGGCGCAGGCGGTGGTCCACCTGCACGGCGATCTCGGCGCCGGCAAGTCCACCCTGGCGCGCGCGCTGCTGCGCGCGCTGGGCGTGCAGGGCGCGATCCGCAGTCCGACCTACACCCTGGTCGAGCGCTATCCGCTGGCGGCCGGCGGCGAAGCCTGGCATCTGGACCTGTACCGGCTCGGCGACGCTGCCGAGCTGGATTTCCTCGGCCTGGACGAGGCCGCGGCCAGCCTGTGGCTGGTCGAATGGGCGGAGAAGGGCGGGGCGGGCCTGCCGGCGGCGGACCTGCGGGTGTCGCTGGCGCTGGCTAACGACGGCCGGCAGGCGCAGCTGCAGGCCGACAGCGCGGCGGGCCTGGCCTGGCTGGCCGCACTGGCCGCCGCCGGCGACCGGATTCTGGCCAGTTAGCGGCTGCAGTTCCAGGCTGGTCAAGGAAGTTGGTGCAGGTTGCGGATTATTAAAGAGAATCTTCTTGCATTGACCGGCCGATGGTGCTTGAATCCGGCCCATGTCGACGGGGAAGGCCAGCATCGCGCAACGGATCGGGGGGCTCGGCCTGCTCCTGGCGGCGGTCGCGCCGGTGTTTGCCGGCGAAGTGCGCGGCATTTCCGTGGACACCGGCGCCACCGGCACCCGCGCCGAGATCCAGCTGGCCGGGGCCGGCGAATACAAGCTCATCCCGCTGTCCGGCCCTGCGCGGCTGGTGGTGGACCTGCCCGACGCCAAGGCGCGCGCCGGGCTCAAGCTGCCGGCTGCGGCCGGCGTGGTCGCCGCCGTGCGTACCGGCCAGCCGGTGCCGGGGACCTTGCGCATCGTGTTCGACCTGAGCAGCCCGGTGGCGGCGCTCAAGCCGCATCTGGAGGGCGGCGGCCAGGACGCGCGGCTCGTGATCGAATGGCCGGGCGACGGCCCCGCCGTCGCCGCCGCACCCGCCCCTGCGCCGGCGGACACGTCCGCTTCGTCCCCGCCCGACCCGGCCGCGGCCGCACGCGCCACCGCCGCCCTGGCCGGCGAGGTGGC
>JASGEB010000272.1:0-13859 GCA_047606785.1 Pseudoxanthomonas sp. | reverse complement strand
GCGGCATCGCCGCGCGCTACCTGCGGCTGCGCGTGGACGCGCCCGCGGCGGGCGCGCCGCCGCCGCGGATCGTCGAAGTGACAGCGACTGCAACCCGGCCTTGACCGATAGGCGTCAGCAACGATCCGGGTCCCGGGTCCCGGTCAGTTCACTGCTGCTGCACCGGCACCGGCACCGTGCCAGGCGCCGGCTGCGCCGCCGGGCAGCGCGGCACGCCGCTGCCGACCACGCAGTTGACGCAGCATTGCGGCGCGGCCGGCGCGGGCGCCGCGCCCTGTTCGACGTCGGGCGTGGCCTCGCCGGCGGGCACCAGCCCGTCCAGCGGCAGCTGTGCCAGCTGCGCGGCTGGCTTGAGCTTGAGCAGCACCGCCCAGTCCTGACGGTCCAGGTTGCATTCGGCCGGGTGGTCCGGGCCGCACTCGCCGTCCACCGCCGCCCGTTGCGGCAGGCCCCAGAACAGGCCGTTGCGGTTGAGCGGCAGGATCCGCAGGGTCACCCCCTGCTGGACGTTGCCGCCGACCAGCCAGGCCGTGCTGTCGCCGCCGGCGTTGGCGGCCACCACCACGTCGCAGTGCATCGGCAGGCCGGCGCGGCCGGCGGCGATCCTGGCCAGGCCCTGGTAGCCGAGCACCTGCCCTTTCAGGCGCACGTGGCAGAGCAGGTCGCCGGCGGCTGGCGGCGTGCTGAAGGGGTCGGCCGGCAGGTAGGCGCTCTGCTGCGGCCGGCGCCAGGCGTCGCGCACGTAGTCGATGTGGCTGGCCGAGCCGCGGAAGCCCGGCAGCCGCGCCTGCACCATCACCCACGACACGAACGCCGCCGACCACGGGTGGTCGACCACGAAGGCGCGGCAGGCCGGCGCCACGCTGCTGCCGGCCAGCGCCCAGCCGCATTCCTGCGCGCCGGGGTAGTTGGCCATGCGCTCGAGCAGGCCGCTGCCCTGCCAGTAGCCGGCGACCTTGCGCCAGGCCGGCTCGCCACCGGCCAGCGCGGTGTTCTCCGCCTCGTACACTGGCCCGGGAGCCAGCCGGCCATCGCGGTCGATGAAGGGCCGGTACCAGGCCAGCGATTCGGCGCAGGCCAGCGCCGCCACCCGCGTGGCCGGGTCGGGCGCGGCGGTCTGCGCCGCCAGTGCTGGGCAGGGGTCGGCCGCGTGCGCGCGGCCTGCGCACAGCAGCAACAGCAGCAGCAACAGGGCGGCGCAGGACGGCCGCCCGGTGCCGGCCAGCGGCGGCGCCACCGGCTTCAGGCGTGGCCCAGGTCGGCCGGGCCGAGTGCTTCCAGTTCGCGCGCCAGCTCGGCGTGGCGGTGCTGGCGGCCCATCTCGCGCATGATCCGCAGGTCCTCGTGGCGCAGCGGGCGCTTGGCGCTGACCCCGAGCTTGTAGGCCATCACGTCCGGATAGCGCTTGGCCAGCTCGATGGTCTCGGCCACTTCCTCCAGCGAATCGCTGTCGCGGGTCAGCGGCGCGCGGCTGGCGAAGGCGCTGAACCAGCGTGCGAAGCCGGCCTTCTGGTCGAACACGTTGGCGATCAGCCACAGCACGAACAGCATCGCCACCCAGATGATCAGCACCAGCACGATCTTGGCGAAGCTGGGGTTGTAGCTGTGCTCCCACAGGTTGTCGGCGATGATCGCCAGCGCAGTCAGCGACACGCCCAGCCAGGCGATCACCGAGCCGGCCAGCCACTGGCCCTTGGCGATGTCCAGCAGGTGGATCTCGTGCTCGATCGCACGGTCGGACTTGGCGCTCCAGTGCGCGGCCTGCTCGGCCAGCGGTTTGTGGTGCAGCGCGTTGTCGTCCATCAGCAGGCCCAGGCCCTTGAACAGCTTGCTCATGTGCACTCCGAAATCGCGGCAGCGAAAAAGCGGGAGAGGACTCCCGACCACAGCATAGTGCCTGCCTGCGGCGTTGGTGTGCGTGGATGGAACCATTGCCGGCATAACCTTTTCTTCACGATGGGGCCTGTGACCGGGTACCTGAATCGCGCTGGCGGCTCGGTTATGCTTGCTGCGCGCAGACTTGGGCGTTGCGTAAACGGGGAACCCTCTTGGCGTTGCAATCGCAGGCCTACGAGCGCCCGCCAGGGCGGGCGCGGATCCGGCCGGCCCGTGCCGCGGCCCTGTTCGGGCTGGTGGTCGGTCTCGGCCTGCTGGGCCTGCTGGTGTTCTGGCTGGCCAGCGAGCGGCTGATGCGGCTGCAGGCCGCCCAGCGCCAGGCCGTCGCGACCGCCGCCGGCGCGGCTGTGCTGGTCGAACAGGACCTGCGCCACGTCGATGCCGCCCTGCGCGCGGTCGCGAGCAACACGCGCCGGGCGCAGGAACTGGCGCCGGAGCAGCTGACCGTGCTGGTCGACGGCTACGCTGCGGGTGTGCTCGAGCGCAATCCGCAGATCGCCGACATCACCCTGCTCGACGCCGCGGGCGCCCCGCTGACGCACATGGACACGGCCGCGGCCACGCCGCTGTGGACGCCGCCGTCCTTCCCCGCCGACACAGTGGCGCTGGGGGACATGCAGACCGACGGCCGCGCGGGCTGGCTGCTGCCGCTGGCCCTGCCGCTGGTCGCGGCCGACGGGCGCCGCCACTGGCTGCTGGCGCGCCTCCGCTGCTCCCATCTGCACGACCTGCTGAGCGCGCTGGACGCCGAGCACGGCGGCGGCGCCATCGTGCTGACCCGCCGCCCCGGCGACCAGCTGATCGCCAGCAACGTCAGCCCGCGGGTCGAACCGGGCCAGCGCCTGGGCATGCCGGCCTCGGCTGCGGGCCAGGCGCCGCTGCGCAGCCGCCAGATCGACAGCGTTGACCGGCTGGTGGTGGGGCGCGAGCTGCAGCGCTATCCGCTGTTGCTGTGGGCGGGGCTGTCGATGCAGAGCATCCTGGCGCCCTGGTACCGCGCACTGGGCGTGGCCACGGTGGTGATGGTGCTGTACGTGCTGGCCCTGACCGTGTTGCTGTTCGGCCTGTACCGGGCCGAGCAGCAGCAGGCGCACCTGCTCGACCGGCTGAACCGCAACATCGAGACCCTGCGCCGCGCCCAGCGCGCCGGCATGGTCACCGCCTGGACCATGGACGCGCAGGGCCAGGGCCTGGAATGGGATTCCGACGCCGACGGACTGTTCGGCATCGGCGGCCCGGACGGGCAGTCGCTGCGCAGCGTGGTGCGTCATGTCGCGGTGGAGAACCGCGCCCAGGTGATCCGCCGCTTCGCCGAGGCCTGGCGCGGCGGCGGCGTGTTCAGTGCCGAATTCCGCCTGCAGGGCGACGACGGCGCCAGCCGCTGGGTGGCGGCGCGCGGCGGCATGGTCGAGGGCGGCGACGGCCGCCGGCGCATGACCGGCACCCTGGTGGACATCACCGAGCGGGTGCGCGCGCAGTCGCGGGTCAGCGACGCCGAGCGCCAGTTCCGGCAGGTGTTCGACCGCAATCCGCTGCCGTTCTGGGTGGTGGCGGCCGACAGCCTGGCGCTGCTGGAGTTCAACCAGGCGGTGCTGGCGCGCTACGGCTTCAGCCGCACCGAGATGGCTGGCATGTCGCTGCCGGACCTGCACGCCGGCGACGACCGCGCCGCGCTGCGCGAGCTGATGGCGCATCCGGACTTCGGGCCGGAGGGCGCGCGGGTGTGGTCGCAGCGTCGCCGCGACGGCTCGGTCCTGCAGGTGCGCATGCACGTGGGCCAGCTCGCCTTCGACGGCCGCGACGCGCGTCTGGTGATGGCCGAGGACGTGACCGAGCGGCTGGAGCAGGAGCGCGAACTGGCCTACCGCGCGCGCTACGACCAGACCACCGGCCTGCTCAACCTGCAGGTGCTGGCCGAGGCGCTGGACAGCGGCCAGTACCCCGGCTACCAGGTGATCTACCTGCAGCTGACCAGCCTGCAGGCGTTGCGCGATTCGCTCGGCCGCGAGGCGGCAGAAGTGGTGCTGCGCACCCTGGCCGAGCGCCTGCAGCACTGGTCGACCCGCTTCGGCCTGGCCGCGCACCAGCCGGCCGACGATTTCGTCCTGGCCGTGCTCGACCCGCGCCATACCGAGGCGGCGCTGGAAGCGGTGCTGGCGGCGGTGCGCGAGCCGCTGGGCGACGGTTCCATGCAGAGCCTGGGCGCGCGCCTGGGCGTGGCCGAGGACGAAGCCGGCAGCCTGCGCGCCGAGCAGGTGGTGGACAACGCCGCCCTGGCCGCGCACGCGCTGCACGCGGCCGCCGGCCCGGCGGTGTCGCGCTTCGATGGCGCGCTGGCGCGCAGCTACGGCGAGCGCCTGCGCCTGGCTGCGCACCTGCGCACGGCGGTGGAGCGGTGCGAGGAGTTCGAACTGCTGTTCCAGCCGATCGTGCGCACCAGCGATGCGCGCATGGTGGCGTTGGAGGCCTTGTTGCGCTGGTCGCAGCGCGACGGCAGCCAGATTCCGCCAGCGCGCTTCATCCCGCTGTGCGAGGACACCGGCCTGATCCTGCCGCTGGGCGAATGGGTGCTGCAGCGCGCCGCGCGCGCGCAGGCGCAACTGCGCGCGCGCGGCCTGGACGTGCCAGTGGCGGTCAACGTCTCGGCCCTGCAGATGCTGCACGGCGACCTGCCGGCGACGGTGGCCGCGGCCTGCAAGGCGGCCGGGGTGGCGCCGGCGATGCTGCACCTGGAACTGACCGAGAGCGTGCTGATGCAGCGCCCCGAGCAGGCCCTGGCGACCATGGCGCAACTGCGCGGCATGGGTGTGGGCTTGTCGCTGGACGACTTCGGCACCGGCTTCTCGTCGATGGCCTACCTGCGCCACATGCCGTTGAACGTGGTCAAGATCGACCGCGCCTTCGTCAGCGGGGTGGACACCGACGCGCGCAACGCCGCCATCTGCCGGACGATGCTACAGCTGGCGCGCAGCCTGGGCCTGGTCTGCATCGGCGAGGGCGTGGAGACCCAGGCCGAGCTGGACTGGCTGCGCAGCAACGGCTGCGAGCAGGTACAGGGCTACCTGCTGGGGCGGCCGCAGACGCTGGCCGCGCTGGGCGTGTAGGAACACCGCTGGGCGAGGCTTTGCCGGGATGCAGCACCGGCCGCGTCATCGCGCCACGCGCCGCTCCTGCGCGGATAGCCGGGCGACAGCCGTGCTCTGCTAACGTGCAACGGTCCGCACCTTCCTTCTGCGTCTTCCGTGCATTCGATCGAGATCGTCCTGTTCATGCTGCTGGCGGTGGCCGCCAGCGGCTTCCTCGTCCGTTTGCTGCCGTTCTCGCTGCCGCTGCCGCTGGTGCAGATCGCGCTGGGCGCGGTGATCTCGCTGGGCAACCGCGGGGTGGCGCTGGACCCGGAGCTGTTCTTCTTCCTGTTCCTGCCGCCGCTGCTGTTCCTGGACGGCTGGCGCATCCCCAAGCAGGGGCTATTCCGCGACAAGGGCGTGATCCTGGAGCTGGCGCTGGGGCTGGTGGTGTTCACCGTGGTCGGCGCCGGCCTGATGATCCACTGGCTGATCCCGGCGATGCCGCTGGCGGTGGCCTTCGCGCTGGCGGCGGTGGTCTCGCCGACCGACCCGGTGGCGGTGTCGGCGATCGCCGCGCGCGTGCCCATCCCCAAGCGGCTGATGCACATCCTGGAAGGCGAGTCGCTGCTCAACGACGCCTCCGGCCTGGTGTGCTTCCAGTTCGCGGTGGCGGCGGTGGTCACCGGCGGCTTCTCGCTGGCCCAGGCCGGGCTGACCTTCCTGTGGGTGGCGCTGGTCGGGGTGGGTTGCGGCATCGGCATCGTCTGGGGCGGCAACCTGCTGCAGCGGCGGGTTGCGCGCAAGTTCGGCGAGGACGGCGGCTCGGCGATCCTGGTCAACCTGCTGCTGCCCTTCGCCGCCTACGGCCTGGCCGAACTGCTGCACGCTTCGGGCATCCTGGCGGCGGTGGCCGCCGGCATCACCATGAGCTACGTGGAGATGTCCGGCCGCGCCGCCGCCGGCCTGCGCATCCAGCGCGCGGCGGTGTGGGACATGGTCCAGTTCACCCTCAACGGCATCGTCTTCACCCTGCTCGGCGAACAACTGCCGGGCATCCTCGACGACGCCATGCGCTCGGTCGAGCAGGCCGGGCGCGGCGATCCGTGGTGGCTGCCGGTGTACGTGCTGGCGATCAGCGCCATGCTGATGGCGCTGCGCCTGCTGTGGGCGTGGCTGTCGCTGCGCTGGAACCTGTTCAAGGCCAAGCGCCGCGGCGAACCCCGGCCCAAGCCGTCCTGGCGGCTGTTGCTGGCCACCTCGCTGGCCGGCGTGCGCGGCGCGGTCACCCTGGCCGGCGTGCTGACCTTGCCGCTGGTGCTGGACGACGGCGGCACCTTCCCGGCGCGCGAACTGGTGGTGTTCCTGGCCGCGGCGGTGATCCTGGTCTCGCTGTTGGCGGCCAGCCTCGGCCTGCCGATGCTGCTGCGCGGGCTGCAGTTGCCGGAGGAACCGCAGGACAGCCTGCAGGAGGACCGCGCGCGCCGGCGCGCCGCGCACGCGGCGCTGGCGGCGGTGGAGGCCGAGCGCCAGCGCCTGGCCACGGCCAGCCCGTCGGCCGAGGACATCGCCCTGTACGCGGCCTGCGCCGAGCGGGTCAGCCAGAACTACCAGCGCCACGTCGATCGCCTGGGCGGACCGGAGGAGATCCCGCCCGAGCAGGCGCGGCGGATCGAGCGGGTGGAACGGCAACTACGCCAGGCCGGGCTGCGCGCCGAGCGCGCCGAACTGTTCCGCCTGACCCGCGAGGGCGAGCTGTCCGACGACGTCTCGCGCCGGCTGATACGCAACCTGGACCTGCTGGAATCGCGCCAGCGCTGAGAGGCGGCCCGGCCGTCCTACGGATCCGCCGCCGCGGTCTTGAAGTAGGGCTCGACCGCACCCTTGACCCTGAGCGTCATCGGCCGGCCGCGGCGGTCCAGCGCACGCCCGGCCTGGACCCGGATCCAGCCCTCGCTGACGCAGTATTCCTCGACGTTGTCGCGTTCCACGCCGTTGAAGCGGATGCCCACGCCGCGGTCGAGCGCGGCGGCGTCGTGCCAGCGGCTGGCGGGATCGACGGCCAGGCGGTCGGGCGGGGTGTCGGACATGGCGGGCGGCTCGGCTCGGCGACGAAAAACGGCGCACAGGATAGTCGCCAGGGCCGGCGGTTCCAAATCGGCGACCGCTTCGAGCGGGTGCGTTCTTGTTCGTCGCTCCGGCCTTCGCCGGGATGGCGGTTCAGTCCGCCAGCCCGCGCCCCTGCGCGCGGGCGCGGGCGATCACCGCGCGCACCCGCGCGCGGTCGCGGTGGCGCGAGATCGCCACCGCGCCGTGCCGCAGCGCCTGTTCGCGCAGTTCGGCGCTGATGTCGTAGTGGGCGCCGCTGGTCTTGTCCTGGAAGGAGCGGCGCGGCAGGCCCAGCGCGGCGGCGAAGGCGTGCAGTTCGGCCAGGGTGTCGGCCATCAGGTGCGCCCAGCGCTGCCCGCGCCACGGCCAGATGGCGTCGTCCACGTACACCGCCATCAGCGCCGCTCCGGCGAGGCGTGGCGGTGGGCGTGCGGGCAGGCGGCGGAGGTCATCCCGCAAGCATAGGCCAGCCGCGAGTGCGCTCAGGCCGACAGCCGGTCTTCGCCGCGCCGCAGCGGATCGGGGAAGGGCTGGCCGGCCGCGGTGAAGGACAGCGACACCGAGTTGAGGCAGTGCCGCTCGAAGGTGGGCGGCGGACCGTCGGGGAAGACATGGCCCAGGTGGCTGCCGCAGCGCGCGCAGGTGATCTCGGTGCGGACCATGCCGTGGCTGGCGTCGCGCACGCAGGCGATGTGGTCCGGGTCGTAGGGCTGGAAGAAGCTGGGCCAGCCGGTGCCGGAGTCGAACTTGGCGGCGGAGGCGAACAGCGGCAGCCCGCACAGCCGGCAGCAGTAGACCCCGTCGCGCTTGTCGTCCAGGAACACGCCGCAGAACGGCGCCTCGGTGCCGTGCCGGAGCAGCACGTAGCGCTCTTCCGGCGCGAGCCCGGCTGCCAGCGCGGCGCGCTGGTCGGCGCCGGGCGGGGCGAGGTCGAAGCGGCTCATGCCCGGGCTCGCAGGGCGCGCCGCGCTCAGCGCGCGCCCAGGCGCTGATCGGTGGGCAGCTTGGTGCCGGTCCAGCGATCGATCATCTGCTTCTCGTAGCGTAACGGGTCGGTGTCCAGCGGGCGGCTGCCCAGCAGGTAGGCCAGGTCGGCCAGTTTCTCCGAGCCCTGCGCCAGCACCCGCCCGTCGGCGTCCTCGAGCACGTAGTCGAAGGTGATCCGCGGCGGGTAGATGTCGCGCAGGAAGCGCACGTCGTCCAGCTGGGTGCCGTGCCACGGCTCGTAGTCGCCGGCGCGCTTGATGTCGGTGATGGTGACCTGCAGGGTCTGGCCCGGCGCCAGCCGCTTCTGCGCGCTCTTGCGGAAGTAGCGGGCCAGCTGCTGCACCCAGTCTCCGCGCTCGGCGGCCCAGCGGTTGCGGCTCTGGCGGATATCGGAGAACTGCGCCGGGTCGGTCCAGGACACCGACACCGGGCCGTCGGCGGGCAGCTGGTGCGGCGCGGACGGATCGGTGACCCGGACCGGGCCGGCGGCCACGGCGGGCAGGCAAGCGGCCAGGACCAGCGCCAGGGCGGGCGCGAGCAGGCGGAAGTGGTGTGTTTTCATGATCGTGGCTCCACGCGGGAGGGATGGGTGACCTGCCCCGCCTGCATTGTGCGCCTGCAGGTGGCTCCGGCAAGGCCACACGCGGCTGCGCGTACAGGCCGGGTTCCATCGCGCCGGCTGTACCCGCGGCGCGCCAGGGCGGCGGTCCCGGACCGCGTCCGCCCGCCTCCCGCCATGGTCCGGACCCTGACCCCGATTACCGGTCCAGCAGCGGCGCCAGCGCCTTCCACACGTGGTCGCGCAGCGCCGGCTGGGCGGCGGCGGTGGGATGCAGGTCGTCGTCCTGGAAGTTGCCGCGTTCGGCGGCCACCGGCTCGAGCAGGAACGGCACGAACGCCAGTTCGTACTTGCCGGCCAAGTCGGCGAACAGGGCCTGGAAGCCCTGGGTGTACTCGCGCCCCAGGTTGGGCGGCATGCGCATGCCGACCAGCAGCACCTTGGCGCCGGCCCGGCGCGAGGCGGCGATCATCCGCTCCAGGTTGGCGCGGGTCTGCGCCAGCGGCAGGCCGCGCAGGCCGTCGTTGGCGCCCAGTTCGATCACCACCACCGCCGGCCTGACCCGCGCCAGCTGCGCGCCGATGCGGGCCGCGCCGCCGGCGCTGGTGTCGCCGCTGATGCTGGCGTTGACCACGTTCCAGCCCGGTTTCTCGCGCACGATCTTCTGCGCGGTCAGCGCCACCCAGCCCTGGCTGGCGGCCAGCCCGTAGCCGGCCGAGAGCGAGTCGCCCATCACCAGCACGCTGCGCGTCGGCGCGGCGGCGTCGGCCGGCGCCCGCGCCGCCAGCGCCGGCATGAACAGCGCCAGCATCGCGCCCAGCAGGCCTTGGACGATGCCGCGCCGGACCCCATACCCTGACTTCATCCCACGTCTCCGCCGTCGATGGATGCCTCGATCATGGCCGATACCACCGCGCCCGGTGCTGAAGTCCGCGCCTCCGTCGTTCCCGTGCTGCGCGCCGAGGTGCTGGCCAAGCAGGTCGCCTTGCCGGGCGGCCCCCTGACCATCCTCGACGGCCTGTCCTTCGACATCGCCCGCGGCGACACGGTGGCGATCGTCGGCGCCTCCGGCTCGGGCAAGAGCACCCTGCTGTCGCTGCTGGCCGGGCTGGACACGCCCACCGGCGGGCAGGTGCTGCTCGACGGCGCGTCGCTGTCGGCGCTGGACGAAGACGGCCGGGCCAGGCTGCGCGGCGAGAAGGTCGGCTTCGTGTTCCAGAACTTCCAGCTGCTGCCGGCGCTGACCGCGCTGGAGAACGTGATGCTGCCGCTGGAACTGCGCGGCGACGCCGATCCGCAGGCGCCGGCGCGGGCGATCCTGCAGCTGGTCGGGCTGGGCGCGCGCCTGGGCCACTACCCGCGCCAGCTCTCCGGCGGCGAGCAGCAACGGGTGGCGCTGGCGCGCGCCTTCGTCACCCGCCCGCAGGTGCTGTTCGCCGACGAACCCACCGGCAACCTCGACCGCGCCACCGGCCAGGCGGTGGTCGAACTGCTGTTCGACCTCAACGCGCGCGCCGGCACCACCCTGGTGCTGGTCACCCACGACGACGCCCTGGCCGCGCGCTGCCGGCGCGTGCTGCGCCTGGACGCCGGGCGCCTGCTCGCATGAACACCTTGAAGCTGGCTTGGCGGCAGCTGCGCCGCGACCTGGCCGCCGGCGAGATCCGCATCCTGCTGGCGGCGCTGGTGCTGGCTGTGGTGGCGGTGAGCGCGGTCGGTTTCGTCACCGACCGCGCCGGCCGCGCCCTGCAGCAGGAGGCCAACCGCCTGCTCGGCGGCGATGCGGTGCTGCGCTCGGATACGCCGTTCGCGCCGGCCCTGCGCCAGGCCGCCGCCGCGCCCGGGCTGCGCCATGCCGAGGTGGTCCAGCTCAATTCCATGCTGCGCCTGGGCCAGGGCGAGCAGGCGCGCCTGCAGCTGGGCGAACTGCATGCGCTCGGCGCCGGCTACCCGCTGCGCGGCGCGTTCCGCATCGCCGACGCGCGCGGCGAGCACGCCGCCGCCGCGGTGCCGGCGCCGGGCACGCTGTGGCTCGCTCGCGCCGGCGCCGACACCCTCGGCGCGAAGCTGGGCGACACGATCGGGATCGGCGATACCCAACTGCGCCTGGCCGCGCGGGTGGTGCAGGAGCCGGACGCGGCGATGGACTACTTCAACCTGGCCCCGCGCGCCTTCCTCAACGCCGCCGACCTGGCCGCCAGCGGGCTGGTGCAGCCGGGCAGCCGCATCGACTACCGGCTGGTGGTGGCCGGCGGGGCCGGCGCGGTGGAAGGCTTCATCCGCGCCGTCAAGCCGCGGCTGGGACGCGGCCAGCGCCTGGAGACCATCGGCGACGCGCGCCCGGAAGTGCGTTCGGCGCTGGACCGCGCCGGTCGTTTCCTCGGCCTGGCCGCGTTGGTGGCGGTGCTGCTGGCGGCGGTGGCGGTGGCGATGGCCGCGCGCCGCCACAGCGAGCGCCACCTGTCGGGAGTGGCGGTGATGCGCTGCCTGGGCGCTTCGCAGGCGCGTCTGGTCGGCATCCACGTCGGCGAACTGGTGCTGTTGGGCCTGCTGGCTTGCAGCGCCGGCGTGGCGATCGCCTGGGGATTGCAGTGGGGCGTCGGCGCCTGGCTGGCGCGGGCGCTGCAGGTGGACATCCCACCGGCCGGCGCGTGGCCGGCACTGCACGGCTACGGCGTCGGCCTGCTGGTGCTGCTGGCCTTCGGCGCGCCGCCGGTGCTGGCGCTGCGGCGGGTGCCGGCGCTGCGGGTGCTGCGCCGCGACCTGGACGCGGCCGAGCCGGCGGCGTGGGCGGTGGTGCTGGCCGGGCTGGGCGGACTGGCCGCGCTGCTGTGGTGGCAGGCCGGTTCGCCGGCGCTGGCCCTGGCCATGCTGCTGGGGGTGGCCGCCACCCTCGCCGTGCTGGCGCTGCTGGCCGGCGGACTGGTGCTGGCCGTGCGTGCGCTGCGCACGCGCCTGCGCGGGCCGCTGCGCTACGGCCTGGCCAACGTCAGCCGCCGCGCCGGCAGCAGCGTGGCGCAGGTGGCGGCGCTCGGGCTGGGGCTGATGGCGCTGCTGCTGCTGACCTTCGTGCGCACCGACCTGCTCGACCGCTGGCGGGTCTCGCTGCAGGCCGACGCACCCAACCGCTTCATCGTCAACGTGCAGGACGAGCAGGTGCAGCCGCTGCGCGAGTTCATCGCCGCGCAGGGACTGGCGCCGCCGACGCTGTTCCCGATGGTGCGCGCGCGCCTGTCCAGCCGCGACGGCAAGGCAGTCAGCGGCGCCGACTACGCCGACGAGCGCGCCCGCCGCTTGGCCGAGCGCGAGTTCAACCTGTCCACCGCCGCCACCCTGCGCGCCGACAACCAAGTGACCGCCGGCCGCTTCTGGCCGGCGCGCGGCAACGACGGGTGGGTCGAACTGTCGGTGGAGGAGAAGTTCGCCCGCGACCTGGGCTGGAAGCTGGGCGACCGCATCGGCTTCGACATCGCCGGCCAGCCGCTGGCCGGCACCATCACCAGCCTGCGCAAGGTCGACTGGGAGAGCTTCAAGCCCAACTTCTTCGTGCTGGTCTCGCCCGGCGCGCTGACCGGCTACCCGGCCAGCCACGTCACCGCGGTCAGCGTGCCGCCTTCGCGCCCGCGCTTCACCGCCGCACTGGTACAGGCCTTCCCCAATCTGTCGGTGATCGACATCGACCAGGTGCTCGACCAGGTGCGGCGCACCGCCGACCAGGTCTCGACGGTGGTGCAGGTGGTGTTCTGGTTCGCCCTGGCCGCCGGCCTGCTGGTGCTGCTGGCGGCGGTGTCGGCCAGCCAGGACGAGCGCCTGCTCGAAGGCGCGGTGATGCGCGTGCTCGGCGCCAGCCGCGCCCAGCTGCGGCTGGCGCAGGCCTCGGAGTTCGCCGCGATCGGCCTGCTGGCCGGGCTGGTCGCCGCGATCGCCGCGGCGGCGCTGGCCGGGGTGGTCGCGGTACGGGTGTTCGACCTGCCCTGGACCCTGGACTGGAAACTCGCGGCCGCCGGCGGCGGCCTCGGCGTGGCGGTCACCCTGCTGGCCGGACTGTTCGCCACCCGCCGCGTGCTCGCTGCGCCGCCTGCGGTCACCTTGCGGGAGCTGTAGGTTCGGCCGGCGCGGCGGGTCCGCCGGGCTTGAAAACGCAACCCAAGCGGGTCTATGGTCTGCCCACGGATTGCAAGGAGGCGGACCGGATGCCCGGATGCCGCAAGGGAGTGCGAGCATGAAGACGCGATGGAACGCGCTGGTCCTGGCCCTGCTGTCCTGGCAGGCGAGCGCGCAGGACGCGGGCATGTACGAAGCGCTGCGGTACCGCATGGACGATCCGTTCGTGTTCTGTACCTACGGCCAGCGCAACGACGACAAGTGCTGGATACCGACCGATCATCTGGGTGGGTGGATGTTCAATCTCCCGGCCTTCTGCGATCCACCTTTTTATTTCTACGGCAAGCAATGGACCTCCGCGGATGTCGATTCGCTGATTCAGTACGGCCGCGTCTGCCCGAACGCCCGCCAGGACGGCAGCTGGGGCGGGCAGGGCGATCCACAGGACGTCCCCGTGTCGCACTGACGGGGCCTGGCCCCGGCCGGGGCCGCAAAACGATCGGGAGGAAGTTCGGCATGGTCATCAAGCACGGCATCGCCCTGGGGCTGCTCGCGTTCGCGGGCCTGGCCATGGCCGGGCAGGTGCCGGAGAGATTCACCACGGCGGACAGTAACGGCGACGGTTATATCGATGCCAAGGAGGATGCTGCTTTCAGAGCTGCCGAGTTCCGCGTGTGGGACGCCAATCATGACGGCCGGATCGAAAAGGCGGAGATCGCCTATTACCTGCACACCCATATCCGGGGGTTCCCGGAGGGCAAGTACGTGGCTGTGCCTGAGGTGGGAGTAGAGGCCGTGGCCCGTCGCGAGATCTACACCAAGGACCGGAACAGGGACGGAGCGATATCCAAGGACGAATATGATTTTTTTGCGAACGCGGAGTTCCGCCAGCTCGATCGCGACGGCGACGGGCGCATCTCGCTAGCCGAATTGCCCAAGTAGCGCGGTTCTGCCCACCGCCGCTGCCTGTTGATCGCGGGCCCCAAGGCTTATCCTGTCGCGCCCCATGCGGCGCGCTTGCCGTGCGCATGTCCCGATTTCCGCGAGGACCATGAACCCGGCCGATGCTCCCCTGGACGCGATGCTGCATGCGCTGCGCGGCGGTGCGCTGCCGGCGCCGGAAGGCGGGGTGCGGCTGC
>JASGEB010000271.1:0-4480 GCA_047606785.1 Pseudoxanthomonas sp. | reverse complement strand
TGGGCCGGCGGGCGATGGCCGAGACCGCGCGCCGCCGCATCCTGGCGGCGCAGGCCGTCGGAGGCGCCGAGGCCGGCCATCAGCCGGCCAGCGCCGCCAGGATGCGGCGGCGCGCGGTCTCGGCCATCGCCCGCCGGCCCATCTCGAACTGCGCCGGCGCGATCGGTTCGAGGAAGCACACGTCCACCGGCCGCGCCGGCTCGCCGAGCAGGCGCAGGAAGTTGGCGAAGAAGCTCTCGCCGGCGGCGAAGGCGACCACTGTCTGCGCGCCGCCGCGCTCGCCGTAGCGCAGCGCCACCGGCTGCACCGGCACCTGCGCCTCCACCGCCGGCTGGAAGATGCGCGCGTGGAACGGCCCCAGCTCGGCGCCGCCGCGGGTGCCGCCCTCGGGGAACACGCCGACCGCGCGGCCCTCGCGCAGGCGCTCGACCATCGCCTCCATCACCCCGTCCAGCGAACGGGTGTCGCCACGCTTGTGGAAGATGGTCTCGCCGCGCGCGGCCAGCCAGCCGACCACCGGCCAGCCGCGGATCTCGCGCTTGGCCACGAAGCCCATCATGCGCTGGCTGTGCAGCACCTCGATGTCGACCCAGCTGACGTGGTTGGCCACGAACATCGCCGCCCCCGGCAGCGGCGTGCCCACCCGCCGGGTGCGCAGCCCGAACAGGCGCATCAGCGCGCCGGACCAGCGGCGCACGCTCCAGTGGCGCAGCGATTCGTCGCCGACCCTGAGCGGGGCCAGCGGCGGGACCATGGTCAGCAGCACCAGCGGCAGCGCCACCAGCAGCAGCCACAGCAGCAGCGGCACGCGATAGAGGTAGCGCAAGGCGCGGCCCGCGCCACCGGCAGCCGACGTCGTTTGGGGGATGGACGTCATCGGCGGAACGATACCGGATGATGCACTGCAGCGGTACTGCGGCGGCGTATGGAGGGTGCGGGGACCGGGACTCGGGACTCGGGGACCGGGGAAGGCTAATGGCTCTTGCTCGTCATTCTCGCGAAGGCGGGAATCGCCTTTCCCCAATCCCCAATCCCCGCCCCTCACCGCCGCGCCACCACCGCCAGGGTCAGCCGCGACAGGCATACCAGCCGGCCGGCCTGGTCCTCGATGCGGATTTCCCAGACCTGGGTGCTGCGGCCGATGTGCTGGGCGCGGGCGGTGCCGGTGACTGTGCCCTCGCGCTGGCCGCGCACGTGGTTGGCGTTGATCTCCAGGCCCACCACCATCGCCGTGGCCGGGTCCACGCACAAGCCGCCGGCGAGGCTGCCCAGGGTCTCGGCCAGCGCCACCGAGGCGCCGCCGTGCAGCAGGCCGAACGGCTGGCGGGTGCGCGCGTCCACCGGCATGGTGCCGCGCAGCCAGTCCGGGCCGGCCGCAGTCAGGACGATGCCCAGCTGCGAGACCAGGCTGTCGCGCGAAAGAGCGTTGAGCGCGTCGAGGTCGACCGGCTGCAGGAAGGCCATGCGGGAAACTCCTCAAGCAAGAAAGCGGGGACCGCCGGCGGCGGTCACAGGATCGGGGTCAGGCCGGCGCCGAAGGCCATCAGGATGCGCACGTACACCAGCTTGGGGCCGAGGCTGACTTCCGGGAAGTCGCCCACCGGCCGGTAGCAGGCGGCGAAGCGCGCATCGTCGGTGGGTACCGGCGCCGGGCAGCCCGGGCCGGGCCGGAACTCCCAGCTGGTGGCGTAGCGCCACGGCCACAGGTCGAACAGCGGCAGCGAGGAGGACACCTTGTCCAGGCTGTAGTTGAGCCCGGACAGCAGCACCGGCTTGGGCCGCGGCGCGATCACCCACGAGTTGTCCGGCTCGATGTCGCGGCCGATGCTCTGCTTGAGCTGCTCGGCGAAGGTGCGGTCGGGGATCACCACCACCGCCTCGGTGTTGTAGTCGTGCGAGCGCGGGTCGAAGTTGTGCGAGCCGATCACCGCGATGCGCCCGTCGATCACCATCGACTTGGCGTGCAGGCCCATGCGCACGCCGGCGCGCTTGAGCGGCAGCGGGTCGCTGGACGGGCTGCTGCTGAGGAACGAGGGCCGGTTCTCGGTGCGCTGCAGGCGCCGGTCCACGTCGTGGCGCGGCGCGCGGCTGCCGCTGATGCGGCGCGCCTCCGCGTCCGCCTCGGCGGCGGCCGTTTCGTCCGGCGCCCGGGTGGACGCGTCCTCGCCGGCCGCCGCCGGCAGCGCCAGTGGCGGCTGGTCGAGCATGCTGGCGTAGTCCACCGGCGCGTCGGCCGGGAACGGCTTGTACTCGTACAGCTGGAAGCCCAGCCTGCGCAGGTACAGGCGCTTGTACTTGTGCGAGACCGAATACACGATCGGGTTGTCGATGGCCGCCAGGCTGTTGCTGGACACGATCACCTGCGGCGGCTGCGGCTGCCGGCGCAGGCCTTCGAAGAAGGCCCGCGCCGGCTTGGACAGGATCAGATACGGGGTCTGGATCACCAGTTCCTGCTGCACCCCGCCCAGCAGAGCGCGCAGCTCCCAGTCGGCGGCGGTGGCGTCGATCTGCGCCTGCTGTTCCAGCCGGTGCTTGTCCGGCGAATCGGCCGCGTAGCCGACCGTGCCCACCGGCAGCGCGCGCGCGACCAGCCGCTCGCGCACTATCTGGGCGTCGTCGGCGGCGGCGGACATCGCCGCCACCCGCGCCGGCCGGCGCGGCGTGCGCGCCGGCAGCGCCGGCACGCCCTGCCGCAGCAGGGTGCGGCCGACGTCGTTCAGGTCCTCCACCGGCACGCTGCGCGGCGCGTCCCAGAACTGCTCGAAGCTGGCGTCCATGGTCGCCGCCGCCGGCCCGGCCACCAGCACGTCGCGGTCGCGGAAGTCGTATTCGCCGTCCCAGTCGAAGTAGTCGTCCTGGTAGTTGCGCCCGCCGCTGATGCCGACCAGGCCGTCGACCACCAGCAGCTTGGTGTGCATGCGCTGGTTGAAGCGGCGGAAGCAGCACAGCACGCTGGCCGCATAGTCCAGGTAGCCGGGCACGGCCTTGTTGAAGGTCGGGTTGTAGATGCGCAGCTCGAGGTTGCGGTGTGCGCCGGACAGCGCCGCCAGCAGCGGCAGGTCCGGCAGCGCGGTCAGCTGGTCCACCAGCACCCGCACCTTCACCCCGCGCCGGGCCGCGGCCAGCAGCGCGTCGAGCACCAGCCGGGCGCTGTCGTCGGTGTCGAAGATGTAGGTCTGCAGGTCGATGTCGCGCTGGGCGCTGCGGATCAGGTTCAGGCGCGCCAGCAGCGAGTCCTCGCCGCGGTCCAGCAGCAGCGCGTAGTGGCGCGGCGCCTGCGGCGCGGAGGCGGCCAGCGCCTGCGGGCCGAGCGCGCGCAGCGGCGAATCCAGTGCGCAGGCCTGCACCGGCACGCAGTCGATCACCGCCGAACGCGCCTGCCGCGCGATCTGCTCGGCGCGCGCGTGCTGGGCCGGGCCCAGGCTGGCGCAGCCGCCGGCCAGCAGGCAGGCCAGCAGCAGCCCGGCGCTGCGCCAGCGGCTCACGGCTGCGCCTGCGGCGGCAGCAGCCGCGCGCTGATGGTGAACACCACCTGGTCGTCCACCGCCAGCTGCCAGTTGTCCATGCCGAACTCGCTGCGCTGGATCGCGCCGGTGCTGACCACCGCGCAGTCGATCGCCGGCCGCGCACAGGGCGCCGGCCGCACCTGCAGCGCATACGGGTGGCGGATGCCGCGGATGGTCAGGTCGCCGGTCACCTCGCCGCCTTCCCGCAGCATCGCCGGGTCGTACGGCTGCGAGACGAAGGTCAGCTGCGGCCAGCGTCCGGCGTCGAAGAACGCGCGCCCGCGCGCCCACTGGCTGTAGTGCGGATGGCCGGTGATCTCCACCGAATCGGCGAACATGCGCAGGGTCACCTGGTGGCGGCCGTCCTCCAGCACCCGCACGCCGCCGTCGAAGCGGACGAAGCGGCCCTCCAGCTTCTGCCCGAAGCGGGTGGTCAGCTCGAAGCCGAGCACGCTGCGGGCCGGGTCCAGCGGCAGGTAGCGGCCCTCGCCGCCGTCGGCGCGCGCCGCCGCGGTCCAGGCGCACAGCAGCAGGGCCAGGCAGGCGGCCCGGCCGTCGCCCCTCACGGCCACCAGAAGTCGGTCAGGGTCGCCGCGCCCGGTTCCAGCGCCGCCGCAGCGGGCAGCGCCAGCACCGCCACCGCGGCGGTGGGCATGCCGCGGTAATCGCCGGACTGGCCGCTGCCAAGCAGCGCCAGCAGCCGTTCCAGCCCCGGGTTGTGGCCGACCAGCAGCACCCGCCCGGCCCCCTGCGCATGCTCGTCGGCCACCGTCACCAGGGTGCCGGGAGTGGCCTCGTAGATGCGCGCGTCGACGCGCTGCGGCAGCTCGCGGCCGAACGCGGCCAGCACCGCCGCCAGGGTCTGGCGCGCGCGCAGCGCCGGCGAACACAGCACCAGCGCCGGCGCCGGGCCGTGCGCGGCCAGCCAGCGGCCGGCGGCGGCGGCCTCGCCGCGGCCGTGCTCGGTCAGCGGG
>JASGEB010000270.1:0-5160 GCA_047606785.1 Pseudoxanthomonas sp. | reverse complement strand
TTCTGGGCGCTCGGCCACCTGCCGCTGGCGCAGGCGGTGGCGCTGTCCTACGCCACCCCGCTGTTCGTCACCGTGCTGGCGGTGCTGTGGATCGGCGAGCAGGTGCACCTGCGCCGCTGGCTGGCGGTGGCCGCCGGCTTCTGCGGCGTGCTGGTGATCCTGCGGCCGTGGTCGGCGCAGTTCCGCCCCGGCCTGCTGGTGGCGGTGGCCGCGGCGATGATCAGCGCGGTGGTGGCGATCCAGATCAAGCAGCTGGCGCGCAGCGACCGCCCGGAGACGGTGGTGTTCTACACCTACGCGTTCTGGGTGCCGATGTCGCTGCTGGTGGCGCTGTGGCAGTGGAGCTGGCCCGCCCCGCTCGGCTGGCTGTGGCTGGCCCTGACCGGCATGCTGGGCACCGGCGGCCAACTGCTGTGGACACGCGCCCTGGCCCTGGGCGAAGTGTCGACGCTGCAGCCGATCAGCTTCATGCAGCTGCCGGTGGTGATCGCGATGGGCGCCTGGCTGTTCGGCGAAAAGCTGGACGCCTGGACCGCCGCCGGCGCGGCCCTGATCCTGGCCTCCATCGCCTACATCGCCCACCGCGAGACCGTGCTGGCGCGCCGCGCCGCGTCGAGCGCGCCGGCGGGGGCGGCCAAGGCGGTGGAGTGAGCGGACCGGTCAATGAACTGGACTCGCCCCCAGGCTGATTGTTTGACAATGTAAATACATTCGTCTAGGTTGCCCGGCATGGATGTCCGCTTCGATCTCAATGGCGTTGGTTTCGTCTGGGATGACGAAAAGGCGCGACTCAATACGATCCGCCACGACGGCATCACCTTCGAACAGGCGGCGGAAGTGTTCTTCGATCCGTTCTTTCGGCTCGTCGACGCCAGCCGCAACGATGAGGCCCGCGACGCCGCCATCGGCTACGACAGCCACGGCCAGTTGCTGTACGTGGTGCACCTGGTGTTCGAGAACGAAGTCATCCGCCTGATCTCGGCCCGCAAGGCCACGACTACGGAACGCAACGACCATGATTCCTGACAAGCTCAAGATCCGCCTGCAAAAAGACCGCCCGATGACCACGATCACCCTGCGCATGCCGGTGGACGTGGTGGAATCGCTCAAGGCCATCGCCCCGCTCAAGGGCATGAGCGGATATCAGGCGCTGCTCAAGGCCTACGTCAGCGAAGGCCTGCGCCGCGACGAAGCCGCGCACGTATTCGGCCCCGCCGCACGCCTGGCCGAAGCCCTGCGCCGACGCGGCGTACCGGCCGAGATCATCGAAGCGGCGGCGCGGGAAGTGACATAGAGCGTGTTATGCACTTTTGAGCACCCTCCCGCACTCTTGTGCCGCCGCCAGGCGGCGTTGCGGGCCTTGCCAAGGCCGCCAGCCTTGCCGGCGGCCCGCGCCTTGCCTGGCAACGGCACAAAAGTGCGGATAACGCACCCAAAAGTGCATAACACGCTCTAGGCCAAGGGCATCAAAGTGCCCTTGCCGTTGTCTCTTTTTGAGAACGATGCGCCTCCAAATCTCTCCAGTTACTCCTTGAACCACTTGACGTCGGAACCATCGAGTGATTCTGGCCTTCCATCAAGGCAACCGCGCCTTGAAGCGCCAGTTGCTCAAAGCGGCGAGAAGCTATACGCGCTGACTACTGGGCGGCCCGTCCTTGAGTTGGCAGGCCGCGAGCAGCATGGCGATCACCACCAGGGCAACGACCGTCTCCATCCGCCCAAGCACCCCGTCCTTACGTAAGAAGCTGCGCGGCTTCGCCCTGCCTGGACAGCAGCACGACGGCTTGCCGGTCGAAGGACACGAAGGTTTCGCCGCCGAGCCACTTGCCTTCGTGGGCCATGACGCCGTCGGCGAAGTCACCACCGGCATCGAGCAGGGCCAGGCCGGCTTCGACGGCGGGGCGGTTCATGACGACGTTGTCGGCGTCGAGCAACGCGCGGATGGCGGCCGCGCAGGCCGCGTTGTCGAAGTCGTACACCCGTCGCAGCACCCATACCAACTCGCACAGGCACGGCAGAGAAACGGCGATCAGCGAGGCTTCGCGCAGCAGCTTGGCGACGGCGACCGCTTGCTCCTGATCATCCTGCACGACGCCGCGCACAAGGATGTTGGTATCGGCGGTGACTTTCACTTTTCGTCCAACTGGCCGGCCCATCCCGCTGCCGCGATCTCGTTCATTTCCTCGATCGTGGCGACTTTTTTGGTCTTGCCGGCCAGCAGCCCGAGAAACCCGTCGATCGTACCGGTCGGGCGCGTGGCCCGCACCCGCAGCTCGCCGCCGGGCAGCTTTTCGAAATCGACCCGCTCCCCCGGCTTGATGCCGAGATGCTGCAGCAGGTCCCGCTTCAGCGTGACCTGACCTTTCGCCGTGACCGTCTGCGATATCGATGCCATTGCCCTGTCCTCGCCGTGGAGTACCGATGCGAGGAAGGTAATGTAAAAAAACATTACCCGTCAAGGACACTGTCAGAACAGTTGCTCTCCAGGTAATCCTGCCTTGAAACGGATTTGCCCGAAGCGGCCTAAAGCCAGGGATCAATCACCCCAATGCCAGCCACCAGGCGGCTCGCCCTTGAGCCAGCAGGCCGCGAGCAGCGCCACGGTCGCCACGACGACCACGGCCAGCCAGGCAGCAACGTGGTCGAGGCGGAGCAAGAACGTCGCGGCAATCATGATCAACAGGTAGGCGGCGAGCACCGCCCAGCCCTGCCAGGCGCACGGCAGGCCCCAACCCCAGCCGTAGGTCTTGCGCGGGAACCAGAAGCGCTGCAGTTCGTCCATCGCCTGCCCTCCACCAATCAGGTGCGACTGTATTTCCTGTCCACGTACTCGTCCACCAGCGCCACGAACTCGTGGGCGATGTTCTCCCCGCGCAGGGTCAGCGCCTTCTCGCCGTCGATGAACACCGGCGCCGACGGTGCCTCGCCGGTGCCCGGCAGGGAGATGCCGATGTTGGCGTGGCGCGATTCGCCCGGCCCGTTGACCACGCAGCCCATCACCGCCAGGGTCATGTGCTCGGCGCCGGGGCGGGTGATCTTCCACTCCGGCATCTTCGCGCGCACGTGCTCCTGCACCACCTTGGCCAGTTCCTGGAAGAACTCCGAGGTAGTGCGGCCGCAGCCCGGGCAGGCGGTGACCATCGGCGTGAACGCGCGCAGGCCGGTGGTCTGCAGCAGTTCCTGCGCCACCACCACTTCCTTGCTGCGCGGCGCGCCCGGCTCGGGGGTGAGCGAGATGCGGATGGTGTCGCCGATGCCCTCCTGCAGCAGCACCGCCAGCGCCGCCGAGGAGGCGACGATGCCCTTGGAGCCGATCCCGGCCTCGGTCAGGCCCAGGTGCAGGGCGAAGTCGCTGCGGCGCGACAGGTCGCGATAAACCGCGATCAGCTCCTGCACGCCGCTGACCTTGGCCGAGAGAATGATGCGGTCGCGCGCCAGACCCAGTTCCACTGCGCGTTCGGCCGAATCGATGGCCGAGCGGATCAGCGCCTCGCGCAGCACCGCGCCGGCGTCCCAGGGCTGGGCGCGGCGGCCGTTCTCGTCCATCAGCTGCGCGGCCAGCGCCTGGTCCAGCGAACCCCAGTTGGCGCCGATCCGCACCGGCTTGCCGTACTGGATGGCGAACTCGATCAGTTGGGCGAATTGCACGTCCTTCTTCTTGCCGAAGCCGACGTTGCCGGGGTTGATGCGGTATTTGGCCAAGGCTTCGGCGCAGGCCGGTTCCGTAGCCAGCAGCTGGTGGCCGTTGTAGTGGAAGTCGCCGATCAGCGGCACCTGCACGCCCATCATCGCCAGCTTGTCGACGATGCGCGGGATCGCCGCGGCGGCCTCGCGGGTATTGACGGTCAGCCGCACCAGCTCCGAGCCGGCCCGCCACAGCTCGGCCACCTGCTTGACGCTGGCGGCCACGTCGGCGGTGTCGGTATTGGTCATCGACTGCACCACCACCGGCGCGCCGCCGCCGACCTGCACGCCACCCACCCGCACCCCGTGGGTCACCCGGCGCGGCTGCGCGCCGGCTGGCACGGGTTCGGAAGTCGGCGGTGGTACGGGGATGGCGTTCATGCCCGCCATTTTACCGAGGGTGGATGACCAAGCGGGGACCGGGGACCGGCCGCTACACTGCCGGCCGATGAACGACACCAGCGCCCAAGACGTCCTCACTCCCACCCAGCTGAACACGCTGGCGCGCGACCTGCTGGAGGGCAGCTTCCCCTCGGTGTGGGTCGAGGGCGAGCTGGGCAACGTCACCCGGCCCGCATCCGGGCATCTGTATTTCACCCTCAAGGACGCGCGCGCGCAGGTGCGCTGCGCGATGTTCAAGCCGCGCAGCACCTGGCTGCGCTTCGCCCCGCGCGAGGGTCTGCGGGTGCTGGCGCGCGGGCGGCTGACCCTGTACGAGGCGCGCGGCGACTACCAGCTGGTGGCCGAGCACCTGGAGGAGGCCGGCGAGGGCGCGCTGCGGCAGGCCTTCGAGCAGCTGCGCGCGCGGCTGCAGGCCGAGGGCCTGTTCGATGCCGGGCGCAAGCGCGCCCTGCCCGCCTTCCCGCGCCGCATCGCGGTGGTCACCTCGCCCAGCGGTGCGGCCATCCGCGACGTGCTCAGCGTGCTGGGCCGGCGCTTCCCGCTGCTGGAGGTGGACATCCTGCCGACCCCGGTGCAGGGTGCCGCCGCGGCGGCGCAGATCGCCGCGCAGGTGCGCGCCGCCGGCGCCGGCGGCCGCTACGACGCGCTGCTGGTCACCCGCGGCGGCGGCTCGCTGGAGGACCTGTGGGCGTTCAACGACGAGGCGCTGGTGCGCGCGGTGGCCGCCTGCGCGGTGCCGGTGGTGTCGGCGGTCGGCCACGAGACCGACGTGACCCTGTGCGACTTCGCCGCCGACCTGCGCGCGCCCACGCCCTCGGCCGCGGCCGAACTGCTGGTGCCGGCGCGCGCCGACCTGGATACCCGCCTGCGCGGGCTGGCGCGGCGCCTGCAGACCCTGCAGTCGCACCGGCTGGAACTGGCCATGCAGCGCGCCGACCGCGCCGGCCTGCGGCTGCAGGCGCAAGGCCCGCAGGCGCGCCTGGAAAGTATGCGCCGCCGCCAGGTCGAAGCCCTGCGCCGGCTGGACGCGGCCTGGGAACGCGACGCCGGCCGACGCGCCGCGCGCCTGCGCCA
>JASGEB010000269.1:0-8444 GCA_047606785.1 Pseudoxanthomonas sp. | reverse complement strand
GGCGGAGGGCCGCCGGCGGGGCCGGGCGCCGCACCGGGGCCCGGGGCCGCCGCGGCGTCCGGACCGGCGTCCTTGGCATCGCTCGCCGCCTTGTCGGGAGCGTGGCATCCGGCGACCTGCAGGGCCGCGCACAGGAGCAGGGGCAGCTTCCAGCTCATCGAAGCGGGCGGGATGGCGTCATGTTCGTGCTTCGGGGACATTGAGGTCTCTCGTTTACGGGTGGTTGGCAGGGGTGGTGCCTGTCGTCCGCGCCATCGGCATCATTAATCGGTTCCGGAGCGTCGGCAGGCGTGTCGGGGACGAACGGGATTTTGCTATTTCTTGGCGGCGGGAGCGGGCTGCTTGACGATCAGGCGCCCGCCCGAAGCCAGCGGGTAGGTCCCGCGCAGGGTCGTTCCCTCGCCGGCGATGGCGATGATCATGACGCCGGCGGGTGCGTCGAAGCGGGACGCGTCGGTCGCCTGCAGCAGGGTCACTCGTCCGTCGTGCTTGGCGTGCCAGCGGCTGTTGGCGTCCAGTTTGAGGCGGATGTCGGTGATGGCCCAGGTCGAACCGACAATGTCGCCGGACAGCGTGGTGTTCTCCAGCGCAATGTCCATCGTCCGCATCGTGTCGAAATGCTCGATGTTGCCGGCCAGGTCGGGCATGTTGCGCAGCACGGCGTGGATGCCGTGGACCGGCTGCACGGAAGGCGCCGGCTCCGCCGCCTGCATCGGCGGCCCGCCCGCTCCGCCCGGGCCGCCGGGCGGCTCCAGCAGCGTGCGTAGCATGGGCGAGCGCTTGCTGTCGTTGATCACCGACTTGATGATCGCGCCGTCGCCCGGGTGCGCCTTGACGCCGTCCAGGACGATGTCGGCGTTGTGGCTCTTGACGAAGACCAGCGACTGCCGGGTGGTGAACTCGCCGCCGGTGATGGCGAGGGTGGCGATCCGCTGGAACTCGCGGCCCGGCGCGTGCAGCATCACCCCGTGCTTGGCGGTGTCCTCGGTGACGTTGGTGAAGGCGATCTTGCCGTCGCCGGAGATGATGCCGGTGTAGTCGTGGGTATGGAAATGGGTGTCGAAGAACTTCACGTCGCAGTTGTTGTCGGCGTAGGTGCCGTAGCCTGCGGGCCGGGCCTCGACCTCGCTATCGTGCACCTCCAGCACGACCCCGTCCTTGCTGGCCGAATCGGTCGAGACCGCCCCCCAGCCGTCGGCGCTGATGTGCGAGTGGTAGATGTAGGCGTGGCCCGAGCCGATCACGTTGACCGTGCGCGCGGTGCCCTCCATCTCCAGCGGTTCGGGCGGTCCGAAGAAGCCGGGGCCGCTGCCGGGCGCGCGGTTTTCCTCGGCGACCTGGCCGCCGTGGGACACCAGTTCCGAATCGTAGATCCTGAGCACGCCGTCGGCGGCGATCGCGGCCGACACGTGCGCGCCGTCGGCCCGGATCTTGACGTTCTTCAGTACCACCTCCGAGCCCTTGCCGGCGGTGATGCCGGCGCCGACGCCGTGGTTCTCGTCGGCCGAGAGCGAGTGGCCGGCGATGTCCACGGTCGAATCGGCCAGGGTGAAGCGGGTCCTGCCCTTGGTGTAGACGCCGTTGACGTGCTGGGTGTTGGAGGTGATGGTGACGTGCCTGCCGCCGCTGCCGGTCAGCGAGCCCTGCACCTTCGACAGGTCCGAGCGGTTTTTGACGATGGCGCCGTCGTCGACGAAGACCGTGGCGGCATAGTCGATCTTGTCCAGCGGGCTGGCGAAGCCGAGCGGGCTGCCGTCGAGGGTCCCACGGTCCGGTCCGGCGACCACGCCGGCGGGCAGCGCCCCAGCATCCTGGGCGAAGGCATCGGCGACGTGCGCGGCCGGCAGGGCGCACAACGCGGCGAGGACGCCCAGGCGCAGCGCCGGGATCCTGATGTTGGTGGGCAGTTTCATGTGCTTGTTTTCCATGAGGTTCGCGGGAGGTTGAGAAGTCGGTTCGAGCACGGCCGGCGTTGCCGTCAGAAATGGGCCTGCAGCACCACGCCGTAGGTGCGCGGATCGCTGAAGCTGAAGGTGGACGTGGTATTGGCGCCGGTACCGCTGAAGCTGCTGCCGATCGAGCGGGTGACCCGGTCCAGCACGTTGTGCACGTAGCCGCTGATCGAGTACTGGCCGGTCGGCGAGGTCCAGGTCAGCGAGGTATTGACCAGCCGGGTGTCGTTCTGGCGGATCCAGTCCAGATAGAAGGACGTGTACTTGGCCGCGCTGATCGAGAGCGGCGTCTTGGCCTGGTAGCGTCCTTCCAGGTGGAAGTTGAGCGCCGAGCCGTTGCCCAGGTCGAACTCGTGGTCGTAGCCCAGCTGCGCCATGGTCGGCGAGATGCCGGGGATGCGGTCGCCGACGTTGGCCGCCTTGAAGATGTCCGACTGGTCATGGAACATCGCCCGCACGTGCGAATAGCTCGCGCTGATGCTGTCGTGCGGGGTGACCCGCCACTGGGCCTCCAGTTCGGCACCGACCATCGTGGCCGGCGCATTGACCACGATGTAGGACGGTGCAGACGTGGTCGAAATGTTCGCGGTCTGCTGGTAGCCGGTGTAGTCGTAGTAGAAGACGTCGGCGTTGAGCCGCAGGCGGCGGTCGAACAGGTCGTTCTTGATGCCCAGCTCGTAGGAGGTGAGCTTCTGCTGGTCGTAGGGCAGGGCCACCGGGCCGTTGGTGCCGGTGGTGACGGCGATATCGCCCGGCTGGAAGCCGGTGGCGACCAGCGCATAGAACATCGAGGTCGGGGTCAGGTCCTTCTCCAGGCGGACCTTGAAGGTGATGTTCTCGTAGCTGCGCTTGGTCTGGTCGCCGCTGAGCCACATGGTCTCGAGGATCTCCGGCGCGGCGAAATCGTCGTCGTACGGGCTGCCGGTGGTGTTGGTGCTCAGGTTGGCGGTGTACCAGCCCTTGGTCTCGACCTGGTTCTTGTCGTGGCGCAGGCCAACCGACAGGCGGGTGGTGGGGGTGAAGCGGTAGGTGCCCTCGGCGAACACGCCCAGGCTGTTGATGTCCTTGGAGATTTCCTGGTCGAAGTTGAGCGCCTGCGAGTTCACCCAGCGCGCGGTGGTGGTGGCGGTGACGTCGTTGTGGAAGCTGAAGGCGCCGACGATCCAGTTGAAGCGCTCGCTGTCGCTGGAGGCGAGCCTGATTTCGTGGGTGCGGAACACGTCGTGCGGGGTGGAGGAGAAGTTGGTCTGGGTGCCGCCCACCGTCCAGCCGGACTCCTTCCAGTTCTTGTAGGCTGGGATGTAGGTCAGGTCGTAGTCGCCGATGTGCCAGTTGAAGCGCGCCCACAGCTGGTTGAACTTGTCCTTCTTGGAGGCGACGTCCGAGATCTTCTCGGTGATCGGGCCGTCCGCGCCGCCGGTCTGGATGTAGCTCTTGCCGCCGGTATGGGCGACCTGTTTCTGCATGGCCGCGCCGAACAGTACCGAGAAGGTGTCGGTGGGCTGGTAGAGCAGCTTGATGCGGGCGCTGTCGCGCTTGAACCAGCCGCCGTCGGCGTCGATGTAGCCGTCCTGCTGGTAGCTGTTGGCCGAGATGCGTGCGGCCAGGGTCGGGGCCAGGGGCAGGTTGACCGCCGCCGAGTAATGCTGCACGCCGTAGTCGCCGAGCTCGGCCAGCACGTCGCCGCCGAGGTAGTCCAGCTCCGGGTCGCGGGTGATCATGTTGATGACGCCGCCGGTGGCGTTGCGTCCGTACAGCGTGCCCTGCGGGCCGCGCAGCACCTCGACGCGGACCAGGTCGTAGTCGCCGCCGACGCCGCCGTAGATGCCGTCGGTGTAGGAGGCGGTGACCGGCGCCGGGGTGTTGCTGGCGGCGGCCTTGTCGGCGATCAGGCCGCGGATGGTCACCGCCGCGCCGGGATTGTCCGAGATCTCGGTCTTGGCGCCGGCCGAAGCGGAGCCGCCGGCCGAATAGCTGACCCCGGGAATGCCGGACAGGATGGCGGGCAGGGTCGACTTGCCGTTGCGCTTGAGGTCCTCAGGCAGGACCACCGACAGCGACGCGCCGGTCTTCTGCACAGTGCTTTCGCGGCGCTCGGCCGTCACCTTGATTTCGTCCAGGTCGACGGTCTTGAGCTTTTCCTTCGTCGGCTTGCTGTCGCTGTCGTCCTGGGCGGCGGGTTCGGCGGCGGGCGCGGCCACGGCGGTGCCCGCCAGGATGGCGGTGAGGGCGACCGACATGGAGGTCCGCTTGCACCAGGGATTCAGGAGATTCGTGCGGTTCATTTCTCGACTCCTAGGGTGAATGGGCGTTCTTGGCGGATCGGTCAGTCTCTGCGGACTGTCGGTGCTGCTACGGCAGCGGTTGCGTCCGCTCAGGGCGGGCTGCAACCGGATTTCCGTACGGCGGTCCATCGGCGGGACGTCCCGTGGGTGGGGGGCTGGACCGGAAGGATGTGCAGCCGTGCCGGCGGTCGATGCCCTGCCGGCGCGGCGGATTCGTTCATGCTTCAGGCCAGGCGCAGGCAGGTGGGGGTGACCACCGGCAGGCGCTGGCCGGTGTCGCGCAGCGCGCCGGTGCGCGCATCGACCTGGTAGATCGACACGTCGTCGCCGCTGAGCGTGCTGGTCAGCAGCCAGCGGCCGGACGGATCGGCGTCCAGGCTCCAGCACGCGCTGGAGGAGAGCTTGGTCCTGGGCAGCGGCTGCAGCTTTCCGCTGTGTGGATCGATGCGGAACCCGGCCAGGTAGCCGGAGCCGCGGTTGGAGGCGTAGACGAAATCGCCGCTCGGATGGACGACGATGTCCGCGGCCATGTTGCCTTCGCGCTGGTCCGGGTCGACGGTCGGCGCCTGCTGGATCGCTTCGATGGCACCGCTGCGCTCGTCCCAGCGCCAGGCGGTGACCGAACTGCCTTCCTCGTCGGCCGAATAGATGAAGCGGCCGTTGGGATGCCGCGCCAAATGGCGCGGGCCGGAATCCGCGTGCGCCTGGCCGAAGCCGTGCGCCTGCAGGCTGCCGGTGTCGGCGTCGAAGCGGTACACGGCGCAGCGGTTGAGGGCGATCTCGGCGACGATCGCGTAGCGCTCGCTGGGCGAGAGGATCACCGAGTGCGGCTTGCTGCGCACCAGGCCGGCCGGCGTCGGCGTGGCCGGACGCGAGTCGCCTGGCCGCGGCGGCGGCACCCGCGTGCCGGGCGGATTGCCGATCAGCGCCGAGCGTTCGCCGAGCGAGCCGTCGGGGTGCAGGCGGATGCACACCACGCTGTTGGACGACCAGTTGCTGGTCAGCAGGTTGCGGCCGCTGCGGTCGACCACGCCCACGCTCGGGCCGTCGCCGCCGCACGGCACCTGGTTGAGCGGACGCAGGCGGTCGGGTTCGATGGCGAAGGCGCTGATGATGTTCTGGTTGTCGACCCGGGCGCGCTGGCCCTGGCAGGCATACAGCACACGCCGGTTGGAATGGACGATCAGGTGGGCCGGGCTCTCGATTTCCGCGGCCAGCTGGATCGGCCCGGCCTTGCCGGTGGCCGGGTCGAAGCGGAACCGGTACAGCCCGTGGCTGACGTCGTTGTGCGCGCCGAACTCGGGCGGCAGCTGCTCGCCCTTGGGGTAGGTGAAGGTGCCGACGAAGCCGTCCAGAGCGGCCTCGCCGGCTAGCAGGCGTCGGCCGGACGCGGCCAGCAGGCCGGCTGCGCCCAGGGTCTTGACTGCGTCGCGGCGGGAAAGCGGCATCGGTGATTTCCTCGGACTTCGGGGGCTACGGTTGGCGGAGGCCGGTGGCAGCGGAGCCGAACGGGGCCGGCTATCGAAATTCACTAGGTAGATAATTTAATTTTCGGGTGTCGAGATGCTGACGCCGGTGGAATAACGGGAAGGACATTGCCGCGCAGACGAGGGCCGCATCGCAGGCGATAGGGACTGCGGATGCATCCGCGGCAGGAGCCGGACAGTGATGGGAATCGATGCGTGCGCGGCAGAAATACACGTTGCAAGGAATTTCTTCGGCGCATGTTTATGGTGCTGCATGCGCGTGTAAAGCCGCAGCGCAGCAAGAACCCGGGGCCGAGCCGGCAAGGCGCAACGTCGGTTTGCGGTGCGGCATTGCAGCGTCGATGGAAAAAGAGGGTTCTTCATTCAAGCGTGAGGAACAAGGGCGCGCGACCGTTCCGCACCGTGGGTCTCGACGCAACTTGGAATCCCGGTCAACTCTTGGGCCTGCCATGAAATTCCGGGATCGGCGGCCCGGACGCTAGCTCGCTCTAGAAACTGAAGTTGACCGCGACGCCGTAGGTACGTGGATCACTGACCTCGGCCGCCGCAAGCGTGGCCAGCGGCACCAGCGAGAACAGCCGCTGGGCCTTGTTCTCGATGTTGCGCACGTACAAGCGCAGGCCCCATTGGCCGGAAGCCGACCGGTAGCTCAGCGAAGCGTCGCTGCGGGTGAAACCGGGCTGGATGTCCATCCCGTAGTAGCCCTGCTGGATGCTCGAGTCGTAGCGCGCCGAATAGCGCACGTCCAGGCGCGCGGTAACGCTGGCGCCGGAGGCCATGTCCCAGAAGTGGTTGTAGCTGAACAGCCCCGACCATTTAGGCGAATTGGGCATCGTCTCGCCGCTGCGGTCGACCTCCCCAGTCGAGTCGGTGTAGCGGAAGTCGCCGAAGCGCGCATGCATGTAGGCCGCGCTGAGGCCGAAGCGGTCGTGCGCGGTCGGCATCCAGTCCAGTTCCAGTTCCAGACCGTAGATGCGCGAGGCGCCGGCGTTCTGGATCTTCTGGCTGAAGCCGCTGGTGGTGGTCGGGTCCGGGAACGGCAGGCGCGCCTGGAAATCCTTGTAATCGTAGTAGTAGGCGCTGGCATTCAGCTGCAGGCGGTTGTCGAAAAAGCGGCTCTTGCTGCCCGCTTCGTAGGCGGTGATCCTTTCCGGTTCGTAGACCGAACCGTCGTAGGTATTGATGCCGCCGGCCTTCAGGCCGGTGCTGACCTGCGCGTACAGCAGCGAATCCCGTCCCGCGTCGTATTCCAAGCCCGCCTTCCAGGTATTGGCATGCCAGGTGTCGGAATAGTGGGTGCCGGGCCCGAAAGTGGCGTCGCCGGTCTTGATGAGGAATTCCATGGACTTCTTGTCCACGGTGTAGCGCGCGCCGGTCGTCAGCCGTAGCCGTTCGGTCAGCGGGAACGTGGCCTGTCCGTACGCGGCGTACGAGGTGGCCAGCGAACTGTGCAGGATCTCGTCGCCGACCGAGGAACTCGAATGGGTCGCGTCGATGGCGATCTCCGGGGTCGCATCCGCGGTGTCGCGCGAGTCGTAGTAGTAGAGCCCGCCCACCCACTTGATCGGACTGTCGTTGGAAACCAGGCGGAACTCGTTGGACTTGGCGTATTCGGTGGTGTCCTGCGCGGCCGCGCCGGTCGGCAGCAGCATCGAGTCCTGGTACTGGCGAGTGTGCGAATAGGCCGGCAGCCAGGTGAAAGTGGCGAAGCCGAAGTCGTAGTCCAGCTGCGCATAGGTGCGCGACATTTCCACGTCCTGCACGCCGGCCACGACGATGGAGCGCCAGGGGTCCTGCCCCGACAGCGGCAGCGGCACGGTGGCGGCGGGCGTCCCGGTTTCGCGCGAGTGGTCGGCGGTCAGGCGGATGCGCAACCGGTCGCTGGGCTGATACAGCAGTTTCACGCGCGCGGCGGTTCCGTCCTCGGCGCTGGCGCCGTTGGAAAGATAGCCGTCGTGCTTGTCGGTGGCATAGGCCACGCGCAGCGCCAGCACCTCGCTCACCGGCAGGTTCACCGCCGCTTCGCTGCGTACGGCGCCGTAGTTGCCGAGTTGTAACTGACCGCTGCCGGAGAAGCTTCCCAGTTCCGGATCGTTGGTGATCACGTTGATGCTGCCGGCGTTGGCGTTGCGTCCGTACAGCGTACCCTGCGGCCCGCGCAGGACCTCGATGCGCTGGATGTCCAGGGCGTTGGCCAGCGCCACGGCGGCCTGCTGCTGGTAGACGCCGTCGATGCTCAGGTTCACCGCCGGGTCGCCGCCCTCCTGGGCGTCGCCGGTGGAGCCGACGCCGCGGATGAACACGGTCTGGCCCTTGCTGGTGTTCTGCATCACCACCGCCGGCGTCTGCGCCAGCACGTCGCCGATGCTGGTCAATCCGCGCTCGCGAATCTGCTCGCCGTCCACGGCACTGATCGCCACCGCGGTCTTCTGTATGTTCTCTTCGCGCCTCTCGGCGGTGACCGTTACCTGCTTCAGGGTGCGTACCGTTGCTTCGTCTTTTTTTTCCTTTTCCTTGTCGCTGCTCTGGGCGTCGGGCGTGGTCTGGCCCATCAGCGGCGAATGCAGCGCCAGCAGCACCGCGGCGGCCAGCAATTTTCTCGTGCGCATGATCTTCTCCAGCGCCTGGCGATGCGGAGAACCGAGGACATCAGCCCCGGCGCATCGGTGGGCAGGCGGGCCCGCGGGCCCGCCTGCCGCATTGATGTCAGGGGGAATTCT
>JASGEB010000268.1:0-15368 GCA_047606785.1 Pseudoxanthomonas sp. | reverse complement strand
CGCACCGCAGGGGCGCGATCGGGCTTTCGCACGCAAGCCTCATCGCGCCCCTGCGGTGCGCTCCTACGCCAGCAGCGCCAGGGCCTGCGCGCGCGGCAGCTTGCCGGTCTCGTTGCGCGGCAGGGCGTCGAGGAAGCGGATCCGGCGCGGCAGGAACACCGGGTCCATCGCCTGCCGCAGCGCCGCCAGCAGGGTCGCTTCGTCCAGCCCCGGCGCGACCACCAGGGCGGCGATCCTGCGCACCCCCAGCGCGTCCGGTTCCAGCTGCAGCAGTGCGCCGTCGCGCACCCCGGGCACCGCCAGCAGGCGGCGGTCGAGCTCGCCCAGCGAGGCGCGCTTGCCGGCGAGCTCCAGCAGGTCGGCCTGGCGGCCGCGCAGGTGGAAGCGGCCGTCCGCCTCGACCTCCACCAGATCGGCCAGCGCCACCGGCTGCGGCAGGTGCGGAGCGTGCACCAGCGCGCCGTCCGGCTGCGGCTGCACGCGCACCCCCGGCAGCGGCGTCCACGCGCTCTCCAGCGCGGTGCGGCGGCGAGCGAAGATGCAGGTCTCGGTGGAACCGAAGGTCTCGCGCAGCTGGCCGCCGAAGCGCGCCTCGGCCGCGCGCGCCAGCTCCGGCGGCAGCGGTGCGGTGGCGCTGACCATCGCCGCCAGCGGCGGCAGTGCGAGCGCCGATTCGACCAGCGCACGCAGGTGGATCGGCGTGGTCACCAGCATCCGCGGCGCCGGCGCCTGCGCCAGCGCGCGCGCCACGTCGTGCGGGAACAGCGGCCGGCCGGCGTGCACCGCCACCGGCGCCAGCAGCGGCATCAGCACCGTCATCTCCATGCCGTACATGTGCTGCGGCGGCACGGTGGCGACGATCGAGGGCACCTGCCCTTGCCACAGGTCGGCCAGCGCGCCCAGGTTCTGCGCCGTGCTGGTGCGGAAAGCGGCCATCGTCTTCGGATGGGCCTTGGGCGCGCCGGTGCTGCCGGAGGTGAAGCCGACCGCCACCACGGCCTCCGCCGGCACCTGCGGCGGTGGGCCGTCGACCTCGTCCAGCACTTCCGGCAGGCGCCACCAGCGCGGCGGCGGCTCGTCCGGCGGAACGTCGCCCAGGGCGTAGCTGTCGGCGTGGCCGGCCAGGGCATCGCCCACCACCCCGGCCGCGCGCGAGGACGGCAGCAGGGTCACCTGGCCGCGCAGCGCCGCCGCGCAGAACGCCACCAGGAAGCGGTAGCGGTCCTCGCACAGGTTGACCACGTGGCGCCCGGCCGGCAGCCGCGCGGCCAGCGCGCGCACCTGCGCGTGGAAGCGCGCCAGCGGCAGCACCCCGTCCGGCCCGTAGGCGAACGGCCGGCCGGGATCGCCCACGCCCAGCACGCAGCTTGTGGCGGAAGAGTCGGGCTGGATCTGGGCGGACATGGCGGGCGCAGGCCGGGGCGAAGGCGGGGAAACCCGGCCACTTTCGCCGCCCGGCCGGCCGCAAGGCAAGCCGGCCGGGATGACCTTGGACGGATGCCGGCGGCGGAGGCGGCTGCTAGTCTGCGCCGTTTCCCGCGTTTTCCCGGTATCCGAATGCGCTTGCTCCCCGTCCTGGCCGGCCTGCTGCTGGTCCCCGCCGCCTTCGCCCAGACCGCCGCGCCGCCGACCCTCGAACAGGTGATGGCCGACCCGGACTGGATCGGCCCGCCGGTCGAGGCGCCGCGCTGGAGCTGGGACGGACGCACGGTCGAATACGACCTCAAGCGCGCCGGCAGCCAGGTCCGCGACAGCTTCCGCATCGACGCCGGCGGCGGCGCCCCCAGGCCGGTGGCCGACAGCGAACGCGACACCCTCACCGGCGAGCAGATCGCCTACGACGCCCGCCACAGCCGCCGCGCCTTCGTGCGCAACGGCGACATCTTCGTGCAGAGCCTGCGCAACGGCGCCCTGACCCAGCTCACCCGCACCCTGGAGGAGGAGTCGCGACCGCAGTTCGGCAGCGACGGCGGCCTGGTCTGGCGCGCCGGCAACGACTGGTACCGCTGGACCGCCGACGGCGGCGTGCGTCAGGCCGGGGTGCCCAAGGCCGAGGACGACCCGGACAAGGAGCCGCCGCGCGACGGCCTGCGCGAACAGCAACTTCGCCTGCTCTCCACCCTGGCCAGCGACCGCGCCCAGCACCAGGCGCTGCAGGCGCAGGAGCAGGCCTGGCGCAAGGCCGACCCCAGCCGCGCACCGGCGCCGGTGTACCTGGGCAAGGACGTAACCATCGCCGACAGCGCACTCTCGCCCGACGGCCGCTGGCTGCTGGTGGTCACCCAGGCCAAGGACGCCGAGGCCGGCAAGGTCTACAAGCTGCCCAAGTACGTGACCGAATCCGGCTACGCCGAGACCCAGGAGGCGCGCACCCTGGTCGGCCGCAACCCGCCGGTGGCGCAGAAGCTGTGGCTGGCCGACCTGAGCAGCGGCAGCCTGCGCGAACTGTCCTTCGACACCCTGCCCGGCATCGCCGCCGATCCGCTGGCCGAACTGCGCAAGGCCGCCGGCGCGCCGCCGCTGAAGGGCAACCGCCCGCTGCGGGTGGAAACCGACGGCGACGGCGGCGGCGCGGCCATCCACTGGAGCGGCGACGGCCAGAACGCGGCCGTGCTGCTGCGCGCGGTGGACAACAAGGACCGCTGGATCGCCACCGTCGACCTGGCCAGCGCCCGCCTGGTCAGCCGCCACCGCCTCAGCGACCCGGCCTGGATCAACTGGAGCTTCAACGACTTCGGCTGGCTGGCCGACAACCGCACCCTGTGGCTGCTGTCGGAGGAATCGGGCTGGTCCCAGCTCTACACCCAGCAGGGCGACGCCGCGCCGAAGCGGCGCACCCGCGGCGACTGGGAAGTGTCCGCGCCGGTGCCCAGCGCCGACGGCGAGAGCTTCTTCTTCCTGTGCAACCGCGCCGCGCCGGGCCGCTACGAGGTCTGCCGCCACGATCTGAAGACCGACACCACCCGCGAAGTGACCGCGCTGGACGGCGGGGTGGCGGCCTTCGTGCCTTCGCCCGACGGCCGCCAGCTGCTGGTGCAGCACTCCCAGCCCTACGTGCCGGCGCAGCTGGCGGTGGTGCCGGCCAGCGGCGGCGCCGCGCGCGAACTGACCGACACCCGCAGCGAGGCCTACAAGGCCGTGCCGTGGGTGCAGCCGCAGCTGGTGCAGGTGCCCTCGCGCCACGGCGCCGGTCACGTCTGGGGCAAGCTCTACGCCCCGGCCGCGCTGGAACCGGGCAGGAAGTACCCGATCGTGATGTTCGTGCACGGCGCCGGCTACCTGCAGAACGTGTCCATGCAGTACCCCAGCTACTTCCGCGAACAGATGTTCCACAGCCTGCTGGTGCAGAAGGGCTACCTGGTGCTGGACCTGGACTACCGTGCCAGCGCCGGCTACGGCCGCGCCTGGCGCACCGCGATCTACCGCAACATGGGCCACCCGGAGCTGGACGACTACCTGGACGGCCTGGAGTGGCTGGTGCGCGAACACCAGGGCGACCGCGAGCGCGCCGGCATCTACGGCGGCAGCTACGGCGGCTTCCTCACCTACATGGCGATGTTCCGCGCCGCGGGCGTGTTCAAGGCCGGCGCCGCGCTGCGCCCGGTGGCCGACTGGACCCAGTACAACCACGAATACACCTCCAACATCCTCAACACCCCCGACCTGGATCCGCAGGCCTACCGCACCTCCTCGCCGATCGAGTACGCCGTCGGCCTGCAGGGCCGCCTGCTGATCGCCCACGGCGTGATCGACGACAACGTGTTCTTCAAGGACTCGATCGACATGGCCCAGAAGCTGATCGAACTGCACAAGGACGGCTGGGAGCTGGCGCCCTACCCGCTGGAACGCCACGGCTTCGTCCACCCCGATTCGTGGCTGGACGAGTACAGGCGGGTGTTCAAGTTGTTCGACGACACACTCGGCGCAGGCGCACGCTGATGTCCGCCCTGCCTCCACCCCTGCCCGCCTCCCGGCCCTCACCGCCGCCGGGCAGCCGGCTGGTGACGGCGCTGGGCTGGGTGACGGTGGTGCTGGGCGCGCTTGGCGCGGCGCAGGAACTGGTGCAGGCGCTGGTGTCGCTGGCGGTGCCGGGCGGGGCGCTGGCCGGCGCGTTCGCACCCTATGGCGGGCCGCCGCCGCAGTTGCCGCCGATCCTGCAGTGGTACCTGCAGCACGGCACCGCCATGGGCATGCTGGGGCTGGCGATTTCGGTGCTGCTGACCTGGATCGGCCTGGACCTGGTGCGGCGGCGACCGTGGGCGCGGCCGGCCTTCATCGCCTACCTGGCGCTGGGCACGGTGATGATGCTGGCGACGGTGGCGACGCTGCCGGCGCTGATGCAGGCGATCGTCGAAGCCCAGTTCGCCCAGGCCGGGCTGGAGGCGCCGGCCGAATTGCAGGACGTCATCCACGCCTACGCCGTGCTGGTGATGGCGATGTGCGGGGTATTCGCGCTGCTGCACGCCTGGCTGGCCTGGAAGCTGTGCACGCCGGCGATCCGCGCCGAGTTCCGCGCCGCTGGCCGATAAAATCCCCGCCATGGGCAACCCCGACATCGACACGGTCCGCGACTACCTCAGCGGCCTGCAGGACCGCATCTGCGCGGCGATCGAAACCGCCGACGGCGCGGCGCGCTTCGCCGAGGACGCCTGGCAGCGGCCCGAAGGCGGCGGCGGCCGCACCCGCGTGCTGCGCGAGGGCGCGGTGTTCGAGCAGGCCGGGATCGGCTTCTCCGACGTGGCCGGCACCCGCCTGCCGCCCTCGGCCAGCGCCGCGCGACCGGAACTGGCCGGCGCGGCGTGGCGGGCGATGGGCGTGTCGCTGGTGTTCCACCCGCGCAACCCGCACCTGCCGACCACGCATGCCAACGTGCGCCACTTTCGCGCCGAACGCGACGGCGAAACGGTCGCATGGTGGTTCGGCGGCGGCTTCGACCTGACCCCGTTCTACCCGGTCGACGAGGACGTGCTGCACTGGCACCGCTGCGCGCGCGCGCTGTGCGAACCGTTCGGCGGCGCGCAGCGCTACGCCGAGCACAAGCGCTGGTGCGACGAGTACTTCTTCCTGCGCCACCGCGACGAGACGCGCGGGGTCGGAGGGCTGTTCTTCGACGACCTGCACGGCGACTTCGCGCGCGAGTTCGCCTACATCCGCGCGGTCGGCGACGGCTTCCTCGACGCCTACCTGCCGATCGTCGCCCGCCGCAAGGACACGCCCTACGGCGAGCGCGAGCGCGAATTCCAGCTGTACCGGCGCGGCCGCTACGTCGAGTTCAACCTGGTCTACGACCGCGGCACCCTGTTCGGCCTGCAGAGCGGCGGCCGCGCCGAGTCGATCCTGATGAGCCTGCCGCCGCGGGTGCGCTGGGAATACGGCTTCCAGCCCGAACCCGGCAGCGCCGAAGCGCGCCTGACCGACTACCTGCGCCCGCGCGACTGGCTGGCTGGGTAGGAGCGCACCGCAGGGGCGCGTGAGGCGTTCGCTCGAAAGCCTGATCGCGCCCCTGCGGTGCGCTCCTACGAAAAACCTCCTACGCGGATTTTCCGTCCTTGGTTTCGATGGTGATGTGACCGTTGGTTTCCAGGATCGCCAGCTTGATGTCGCTTTCGTGCTCGCAGCCGGACTGGCGCATGGCCTTCTTGAAGTCCGACTCGCTGACCAGTTCGCGGCGCAGCACGTCCTGGAATACCTGGCCGTCGCGCGCCATCACCGTCGCCCGGCCCTCGATCAGGTGGCGAAAGCGCACCGAACGCGCCGACCCCCAGGCCACCATCCAGTTCAGCGCGATCAGGGTAGTAGCCATTACGAACGCACCGGTCAGCGAGTTGTCACCGCCGTTGATGCCGTTCTGCACGGCGTTGCCGATCAGGATCAGCAGGATCAGGTCGAACGGGGTGAACTGGCCGACCGCGCGCTTGCCGGAAACCCGCATCAGCACGGTCACCATCCCGTAGATCACCACCCCGCGCAGCACGAAGTGCCACCACGGCGCGGACAGTTCGAACAGTTCTGACATGGATCGCGGCCGCGGCGGAACGAAGCGGGGTTATCACATGCGCGCGCCCACACCGGCAAGCGCGGGCCATAAAAAAGCCCCGCGGACCAGGGGGGGTCGGCGGGGCTAGGGTACGGAAGCCTGGGGAGGGGCTGCCGTACCAGTCGATCGACTCCAGGGGATGGGAGCGATCTACGCGACAGACCTTGCATCTGTCGCGGGCTATATGACCACCTCAAGCATTGATGTGACGTGAAGGAGATGCGCGGAAAGCTTCATGAATTAAGGGCCGATTCACATTATTGAACTCATTGGTTCTGAAATTATCCAGGCATCGATGGAAAGGTGAATGCGCTCTCCCCGGCCGATTCGTGCCAGCGAGCACATTTTCCTAATGCGCCTGGTCCCAGTTCTCGCCGACACCGCACTCGACTTCCAGCGGCACCGACAGCGCAGCCGCACCGACCATGCGCGCGCGCGCGGCCGGCAGCAGGGTGCCGACGAAATCGGCGTCGCATTCGAACACCAGCTCGTCGTGCACCTGCAGGATCATCAGCGCCGGGCATGCGCCGGATTCGCCGCGGTGGCCGGCCAGCCACTGGTCCACGCTCACCATCGCACGCTTGATGATGTCCGCCGCGGTGCCCTGCATCGGCGCGTTGATCGCCGCGCGCTCGGCGCCGGCGCGCTGGCTCTGGTTGCCGGCGTTGATGTAGTCCAGGTACAGGCGGCGACCAAACACGGTCTCCACGTAGCCCTTCTCGCGCGCCTGCTGGCGGGTGGCCTCCATGAAGTCGCGCACGCCGGGATAACGGCTGAAGTACAGGGCGATGTAGTCCTGCGCCTCGCCGCGGCCGATGCCCAGCTGGCGCGCCAGGCCGAACGCGCTCATGCCGTACATCAGGCCGAAGTTGATCGCCTTGGCGGCGCGGCGCTCGTTCGGCGTGACCTCCTCCAGGGCGCGGCCGAACACCTCGGCGGCGGTGGCGCGATGGATGTCGGCGCCGCTCTCGAAGGCGCGCACCAGGCCCGGGTCCTGCGACAGATGAGCCATGATCCGCAGTTCGATCTGCGAGTAGTCGCAGGCGATCAGCTTGCGCCCGGGCGGGGCGACGAAGGCGCGGCGGATGCGGCGGCCGTCGTCGCTGCGGATCGGGATGTTCTGCAGGTTGGGATCGGACGAGGACAGCCGCCCGGTCGCCGCGCCGGCCTGGTGATAGCTGGTGTGCACCCGGCCGGTGTCGGGATGGATCATCTCCGGCAGCTTGTCGGTATAGGTGCTGCGCAGCTTGGCCAGGCCGCGGTATTCCAGGATCAGGCGCGGCAGCTCGTGCTGGTCGGCGATGGCCTCCAGCGCCTCCTCGTTGGTTGAAGGCTGGCCCTTGGGCGTCTTCACCAGCGCCGGCAGCTTGAGTTCGTCGAACAGCAGCGCCTGCAGTTGCTTGGGCGAATCCAGGTTGAACTGGCGCCCGGCCAGCTCGATGGCCTTCTGCTGCGCGGCCAGCATGCGCCGCGACAGCTCGGCGCTCTGCAGGCGCAGTTCCTCGGCGTCCACTCGCACGCCGTTGGCCTCGATGCGCGCCAGCACCGGCACCAGCGGCATCTCGATGTCGCGGTAGACCGCCTCCAGGCCGGGCTCGGCGGCCAGCTTCGGCGCCAGCACGCGATGCAGGCGCAGGGTGATGTCGGCGTCCTCGGCGGCGTAGCGGGTGGCGTCCTCGATGGCGACCTGCGAAAAAGGGATCTGCCTGGCGCCCTTGCCGGCCACGTCCTCGTACTTGACGGTGTCGTAGCCCAGGTAGCGCTTGGCCAGGCTGTCCATGTCGTGGCGGGCGCTGCCGGAATTGAGCACGAAGCTCTCCAGCAGGGTGTCGTGGGCGTAGCCGCGCAGGTCCACGCCGTGGCGGCGCATGACGTGCAGATCGTACTTGCCGTGCTGGCCGATCTTGGCGACGGCCGGGTCCTCCAGCAGCGGGCGCAGCGCGTCCAGCGCCGCCGCGCGCGGCAGTTGCGCGGGCGCGCCGCCGTAGTCGTGGCCCAGCGGCAGGTAGGCGGCGCGGCCCGGCTCACAGGCGAAGCTCAGGCCGACCAGGCTGGCCTGCATCGGGTCCAGGCTGTCGGTCTCGGTGTCGAAGGCGAAGGTGCCGGTCGCATGCAGGCGTTCGATCCAGGCCTGCAGCTGTCCCGGCTCCAGGATCGTCTCGTACCGGCCCGGCGCGGCCAGCGCCGGGTCCAGCTCGGCGACGGTGGCCGGCGCCGGCGCGCTGACGAAGCCGGTGCCGCGCACGCGGCCGGGCTCGCTGCGCGCGCCGGCGACCGCCGCGTCGAGCATCGGCCCATCACTGCCGCCGCCATCCAGTTCCTTCAAGGCCTGGTTGAAGCCGTAACGGCCGTACAGCGCGCGCAGCGCGTCGACCTGGCGCTCGCGCAGGACCAGGTCGCGCGGGCCGCGTTCCAGCGGCACGTCGGTGCGGATGGTCACCAGCTCGCGGTTGAGCGGCAGACGCTCCAACGCCGCGCGCAGGTTGTCGCCGACCTTGCCCTTGATCGCGGCCGCGCCGGCGATCACGCCATCGAGCGAGCCGTATTCGGCCAGCCACTTGGCCGCGGTCTTGGGTCCGCACTTCTCCACGCCGGGCACGTTGTCGATCGCATCGCCCATCAGCGTCAGCAGGTCGACGATGCGCGCCGGCGGCACGCCGAACTTCTCGATCACCGCCGCGTCCGAATCCATGCGGCTGCCGCTCATGGTGTTGACCAACTCGATGCCCGGGCGCACCAACTGGGCGAAGTCCTTATCGCCGGTGGAGATGGTGGTGGCGATGCCCTCGGCCGCCGCCTGCACCGCCAGGGTGCCGATCACGTCGTCGGCCTCCACTCCCTGCACGCGCAGGATGTCGATGCCCAGCGCATGGACGATGGCGCACATCGGTTCGACCTGGGCGCGCAGCTCGTCGGGCATGGCGCTGCGGTTGGCCTTGTACTCGGGGTAGAGTTCGTCGCGGAAGGTCCTGCCCGGCGCGTCGACCACGAAGGCGACGTAGTCCGGCTGTTCCTTGAGGGTGGCGCGCAGCATGTTGACTACCCCGAACAGCGCGCCGGTCGGCTCGCCGGCCGCGTTGCTCAGCGGCGGCAGCGCGTGGAAGGCGCGGTAGAGGTAGCTGGATCCATCGATCAGGACGAGTCGGCTCATGCGCCGATTCTAGGGCGTGCGTCCGCGCGCCGCCGGGCCGCAGGCCGCCGCCGGCGCCCGACCAGAGGCGATCGTCACGCCGCGCTCACCCGCGCGAGCGGCGGCTGTGCCAGCATCCCGTGCATACGTGCGCGCTCGCCATGTCCTGCCCGGTCCTCCACGACATTCCCGATTTCCTGCGTGGCGACAGCGTCATGGCCAGGCGCATGGCCGCACACGACTGGGCCGGCACACCGGTGGGGCCGCCGTGGCAATGGCCCGAGCCGCTGCGTACCGCGCTGGTGCTGATGCTCGGCTCGCCCCTGCCGATGCGCCTGGGCTGGGGCCCGGACCTGCTGATGTTCTACAACGACGCCTACCTGCCGGTGCTGGGCGATCGCCAGGCCGATGCGCTGGGCCGGCCGCTGGCGCAGGTGTGGCCCGACATCTGGGACGACATCCGCCCGTTGCTGGAGCGGGCCCAGGCCGGCACGCCGACCCGGGTCGACGACCAGCACCTGCGTATGCAACGCGGCGACGGCACCGAGGACACCTGGTGGAGCTGCAGCCACACACCGTTGCGCGACCGCCAGGAACGGGTGGTGGCGGTGCTCAGCATCCTCGTCGACCAGAGCCGGCACGTGCACGCCGAACACCGGCTGCAGCGCGAACGCGAACGGCTGGAACGGATGTTCGCGCAGACGCCGACCTTCCTGGCGGTGCTGGACGGGCCGCGCCACCGCTTCGAGTTCGCCAACCCCGGCTACCAGGAACTGGTCGGTCGGCACGACCTGCTCGGCCGCGAACTGGCCCAGGCGCTGCCCGAAGCCGTCGCCCAAGGCCACCTGGACATCCTCGACCAGGTCTACGCCAGCGGCGAACCGTTCACTGCCGAAGGCGCGCCGTGGATCGTACACGACGGTCACGGCGGCCTGGTCGAGCGCTACCTGGACTTCGTCTACCAGCCGATCCTGGACGCCGACGGCAAGGTCGAGGGCATCTTCGTCGACGGCGTGGACGTCACCGCGCGGGCACGTTCGGAGATGGCCCTGCACGAACGCGAGGCGCAGCTGCGCCTGCTCAACGAGGACCTGGAGCGGCACGTGGCCGAGCGCGCCCGCGAGCGCTCGCTGACCTGGCAGGTCAGCCCGGACCTGCTGGCGGTGATCGATGCCGACGGCTTCCTGGAGAAGACCAACCCGGCCTGGGCGCAGGTGCTGGACTGGCCGGCCGAGGAACTGGAGGGCCGCGCGCTGTGGTCGCTGGTGCACCCGGAGGACGAAGCGGCCACCCGCAGCGCGCTGGCCCGCCTGCAGGCCGGCGAGCCGCTGCTGCACTTCGAACACCGCCTGCGCCGGCGCGCGTCCGGCTGGCGGCGAGTGTCGTGGGTGGCGGTGCCCGAAGGCGGCAAGTACTACGGCAGCGCGCGCGACGTCACCGAGGAGCACGCCGCCCAGCAGGCGCTGGCGGCTTCGCAGCTGCAGCTGCGCGCGCTGTTCGAGAGCAGCTACCAGTTGCTGCTGCCGTGCACTCCCGGCGGCCGGGTCACCGATGCCAATCGCACCGCGCTGGAAGTCATGGACCGGCCGCGCGAGGCGGTGGTCGGCCTGCCGCTGTGGGAACTGCCCTGCTTCGCCCAGGCCGACGGCGCCGGTGCGCGCGTGCACGCCCTGTTCGAGCGCGCCCGCGCCGTGCCGGGGCAGCGCCTGCGCGCCGAACTGGCGGTGGCCTGCCCGCCGGGCGAGCGGATCATGGACGTGTCGCTGCGCGCCACCGCCGCCGCCGACGGCGAGGTGTCCGCGGTGGTGCTGGAAGCGATCGACATCAGCGAGCGCCGCCAGGCCGAGGAGTCGCTGGTGCAGTCGCAGAAGCTGGAGGCGATGGGCCAGCTCACCGGCGGGGTCGCGCACGACTTCAACAACCTGCTGACCCCGATCGTGGCGGCGCTGGACCTGGCCGCCGATCCGGACGCCGACCCGCAGCGGCGCGCGCGCACGGTGGCGGTGGCGCAGCAGTCGGCCGAGCGCGCGGCCACCCTGGTGCAGCGCCTGCTGGCCTTCGCCCGCCGCCAGCCGCTGCGCACCGGCGAAGTGGCGGCCGCGCCGCTGGTGGAGGGCATCGCCGCGCTGATGCGCAGCAGCTGCGATCCGCGCATCCGCGTGCTGACCCGGCTGGAGCCGGAGCTGCCGCAGGCCATCGCCGACCACAACCAGGTGGAGATGGCCCTGCTCAACCTGGGCGTCAACGCGCGCGACGCCATGCCCGAGGGCGGCACCCTCACCTTCGGCGCCCACGCCGCCACGGTCGGCGCCGACACCGATGCCGCCGGCGACCTGGAACCAGGGCGCTACGTGGTGCTGTCGGTGCTGGACACCGGCCATGGCATGGACGAGGCCACGCGCACGCGCGCGATCGAACCGTTCTTCTCCACCAAGGGCGTGGGCCGCGGCACCGGCCTGGGCCTGTCGATGGCGCACGGCCTGGCCTCGCAGCTGGGCGGGCGCCTGACCATCGTGTCGGCGCCCGGCGCCGGCACCCGCATCGAACTCTGGCTGCCCACCGACCCGCAGGCGCCACCATCCTAGATCGCAGGAGGTCCTCCCATGGCAAGCGCGCAACCGGCGAAGAAGGGCGTGGCCCTGGTGGTCGACGACGAGATGGCCGTGCGCATGTGCACTTCCGACGTGCTGGCCGACATGGGCTACGAGGTGGTCGAGGCCGGCTCGGCCGAGGACGCCCTGCACGCGCTGGCCGACGGGCTGGTGCCCGACGTGCTGATCACCGACCAGCTGATGCCCGGCATGTCCGGCGCCGACCTGGCCCGCGAGGTGACCTTGCGCCATCCGCACGCCGCGGTGGTGCTGGTGTCCGGCTACACCAGCGTGCAGCTCGACCCGGGCCTGGTGCTGCTCAACAAGCCGTTCCGCATGCGCGACCTGGTGGCCAGCGTCGAGACCGCCACCGCCGCCGTGCGCGAGCGTTGACGGGATGTGCGCACGAGCGCCCCATGGGCGGATGAAGCTTTCCCGGTGAAGCCTAAATCGCGCCCGCGGGGCGCTGCTACGACACCAGCTTCATCCGCCGCAGCCAGCCGCCGACCTGGCCCTCGCGCAGCACGGTGAACAGGCCGGCGCCGAGGATCAGCGCGATGCCCACCGCCATCGGCCAGTCCAGGGCGTCGTGGAACAGCACGTAGCCGAACAGGATCGCCCACAGCATCTGGCTGTACTGGGTCGGCGCCACCGCGCTGACCGGGGCCACGCGGGTGGCCCACATCTGCAGGACCGCCGCCACCCCGGCCAGCAGGCCATAGCCGCACAGCAGGCCCCACTGGGCCAGGCTGGGCCAGGCGAACGAGGGCAGCATCAGCACCCCGCCCAGCAGCAGCGGGCCGATCACGCCGGCGCCGTACAGGGTGACGCGCTTCTCGTCGCCGCCGGCCAGGCGCAGGCCGATCACCGTGACCGCGCCGACCAGGCCGCAGGCCAGCGCGGCCAGGTGGCCCAGGCCCAGCTGCCGGAAGCCCGGCCGCAGTACCACCAGCACGCCGACGAAGCCGACCACCACCGCGCTCCAGCGCCGCCAGCGCACATGTTCGTGCAGGAACAGCACCGACAGGACGGTCACGAAGATCGGCATCAGGAAGATCAGCGCGAACGCCTCGGCCATCGGCAGGCGGGTGAAGGCCACCACCGAGGTCAGGTTGCCGAGCGCGCCGGTGACCGCGCGCAGCCACCACAGCCACGGCCGGCGCGCCACCACCAGGTCGCGCACGCGGTCGCCGGGCCTGAGCAGGAACGGCACCGCCAGCAGCATCAGCGCGGCGCCGAAGAACACCACCACGAACGGCGGCAACCCGCCCTCGAGCAGCTTCACGAAGGCGTCGCTGACCGAATAGAAGGCGTAGCAGGCGAAGCCCAGCAGCACGCCCTTGAGCAGCTGCGCGTCCTGCGATGGCGGCGGTCCCTGTTGCATCGCGACATTATGCCGGGCGCACCTGCCGCTGGCAGACCGCTGCTGGCACGGGCCGTTGCAAGCGCCGCGCGGAATACGTATGCGGGTGCCTGCGTGCGCGTGACTGCACACCGCCCGGCGCAGGCGCGCGCCATCGACCGGGGGTGATCCACGCGCCACGATGTGGGACCCTTGGCCCATGTCGCGATCGATCATGGATGCGGCGCCGGCCGCGGCCGGCGCGCCGGCACACTGCACACCCCGGCGCCGCCTGCGTGCGCGAGTTCGACGCCGCGCGCCGCGCAGCGCGGCCTGCTGCGCCCCGGCGGCCTTGGTCTCCACCGGCGAACGCAAGCTGGCGGAGAAGTACGCCGCCGAACCCGGCCGCCACCGCCGCGGCGGCGAATACCCGCTGCAGGACGGCTTCGGCTGGAGCCACGGCGTGACCCTGGCGCGGCTCGACCTGTACCCGCCGGCGCCGGCCGTCCAGCGGTAGCTCATGCCGCACCATACCGGCCCGCTGCTGAGCCACGACAGCGCCGCGGCGCTGCTGTCTGCGCGCACGGCCGGCGCGGACAGCTGGCGCGGCTCGCTCGACCTGGGCCGCAGCGAAGGCGTCGCGACCCTGGCGGCCACGCACTGGACCTGGCGCGGGCGGGCCTATCCCTGGCCGGGCCCGCTCAAGGAACGCACGCTGTACTGGTTCGACGGCCAGGACTGGTCGCCGCTGGCGCGCTATGCCGGCGCGCTGATCAAGCTGGTGCCCACGCCGTGGGGCGTGCCGACCTTCGAGATCGACGGCATCAAGATGCTGCCGACCGCGCAGGCCTCGCCGCTGGAGGACGCGCGCGCCAAGGTGGCGCTGGTGCAGCCGCGCGGCAAGGCCGTGCTCGACACCTGCGGCGGCCTGGGCTACTTCGCCGCCTGCTGCCTGCAGGAAGGCGTGGCGCGCATCGACTCGTTCGAGAAGAACGCGGACGTGCTGTGGCTGCGCACGCTCAACCCATGGTCGCCCGACCCGGCATCTGCCGAAGCCGGCGGCCGCCTGCGCCTGGCCCACGCCGACGTGACCCAGGCCATCGCCGCGCTGGCCGACGCCGGCTTCGACGCCGCCCTGCACGACCCGCCGCGCTTCGGCATCGCCGGCGAACTGTATTCGCAGGCCTTCTACGCCCAGCTCGCCCGCGTCCTGCGCCGCGGCGGCCGGCTGTTCCACTACACCGGCCGCCCCAACCGGCTGAGCAGCGGCCGCGACCTGCCGCGCGAAGTGGCGCGCCGGCTGCAGCAGGCCGGCTTCAGCGCGCAAGCGGCGCTGGACGGGGTGCTGGCGGTGAAGCGCTGATCGCCGCGCTGGCACGACGCGCTGGCCGTGGTGTCTGCTTCAGCGCAATTCCTGCGCCAGGTCGAAGCCGTCGATGCGCCGGCCGAGCAGATGCAGCGCGACGCGCAGTTCCAACGCCAGCACGGCGCAGGCACAGACCGCCGCGGCCAGCACGCCCGCGCCGAATCCGGCCAGCCAGCCGACCAGCGCGAAGCAGAACGCGCCCAGCAGCGCGGCCGGCAGCACTGCCAGCACCAGGGCGACGAAGTAGCCGAGCATGAACAGCATGCGCTGGCCCATCACCTCCATGCCCTGCGCGCCGCCGCTGCCGGGGGCGACGGTCCAGGCGGGGAAATACAGCATGCCGGCGAACGGCACGCACAGCATCAGCCCGCACAGCGGCGGCACCAGCAGCGCCAGGCCGGCAGCGGCGACGGCGAGGTTGGCCGGCGCCAGCATGCCCGCGCCCGCCTTGGCCGCCAGCGCCTGCGCGCCGACCAGCAACAGCAGCCACGCGGCCAGGCTCATCACCGTGGCCGGCGTGGCCAGTTCGCCCAGCGCGATCTGCCGGCCGCGCAGCGGCATGGCCTTGAGCACGTCCATGCGCTCGAAGGTGCGGCGCAGGCCGTGCTGCATCAGCATCGGACCGGCCAGCACCAGCCACAGGCCCAGCGCCGACGCCGCGCTGCCGAACACGGCCAGCAGGGGCCGGTATGCCGGATCGGCGGCCAGCCACTGGCACAGCGCGGTGGCCGCCACGCAGGCGACGATCCAGCTGCGCAGGCGATACAGCGGGCCCATCGCGATCAGGCCCCTCCACAGGAACGCGACCGCCGGCCGGCCCTGCGCGGCCAGCCGGAACGGCTCGCCGCGCGGCGCGATCGGCCGGCTCCGGCCCAGGCGGCCCTCGCGCCGCGCCGCTGCGT
>JASGEB010000267.1:0-6998 GCA_047606785.1 Pseudoxanthomonas sp. | reverse complement strand
CGCGGCGCTGCGCGAGGCGGCGCGCGCGCGCGGCCGCGCCAGCCTGGCGGTGTCCGGCGGCAGCACCCCGGCGCGCTTCTTCGAACGACTCGCGCAGATCGAGCTGCCCTGGTCGCAGGTCGTGGTCACCCTGGTCGACGAGCGCTGGGTGGACGAAACCAGCCCGCGCTCCAACGCCGTCCTGGTGCGCCACCACCTGCTGCAGGGGCCGGCAGCGGCCGCGCGCTTCCTGCCGCTGCACCGCGAGGTGCCCGCGCCCGAGGACGCGCTGGCCGCGCTCGAGCACGAGCTGGCGCCGCTGCTGCCGCTGGACGTGGCGGTGCTGGGCATGGGCGAGGACGGCCACACCGCCTCGTTCTTCCCCGGCGGCGACCACCTGGCCGCCGCGCTCGACCCGCATGCCGGCGCGCGCGTGCTGCCGATGCGCGCGCCCGGCGCCGGCGAGCCGCGCATCACCCTGACCCTGGCAGTGCTGGCGCAGGCGCGCGAACTGTTCCTGCACATCGAAGGCCAGGCCAAGGCGCAGGTGCTCGAACAGGCCGCCGCCCGGCACCTGCCCATCGCCGCGGCGCTCGCCGCCGCAACACGGCCGGTGCAGGTGTGGTGGGCGCCGTAGGAAAAAACGAGACTCACCACACCGGCTTGGCAGTGCGATGGCGATCGCGGCCCGCCATGTTTCGCTGCAACCGGCCATCGCCGCCTACAATGCGCGCATGCCGCTTCGCCGCCTCATCGCCACGCCCCGTGTCATCGAGCGCGACAGCTTCCGGGTGGCACTGGACGACGGCGGCGAACTGGAGATCCAGCGCGTGCGCGATCCGCGCGCGCGCCGCATCCGCCTGAGCGTGGACGAGCGCGGCGCGCGCCTGTGCCTGCCGCTGCGCGCCAGCGCGATCAGCGGCGAGTGCTTCGTGCGCGAACACCTGGATTGGCTGCGGGCGCAGCTCGACCGCCACGGCGGCACCGACGGCCATCCGCCGCTGCGGCCCGAGGCCAGCACCCACCTGCCGCTACGCGGGCGCGAACTGCCGCTGCGCTGGCGGGCCGGCCGCTACACCCGGCTGGCGCTGGCCGCCGACGGCGCCGCCATCGACGCGCAGTGGACCGCGCGCGCCACCCCCGCCGCGCTGCCGCGCGCCGCGCGCGATTTCTACGAGGCGCAGGCGCGCGCCGACATCGGCCGCTGGCTGCCAGCCTACCTGCCCGGCCTGCCGCGCGCGCCGGCGTGCGTCCGCCTGAAGCGGATGTCCTCGCAGTGGGGTTCGCTCAGCCCCGACGGCGCGCTGGCGTTGGATCTGTCGCTGGTGCTGGCGCCGCCGCCGGCGTTCGAGTACGTGCTGGTGCACGAGCTGTGCCACCTGCTCCAGCACAACCACTCGCCGGCGTTCTGGGCCGAAGTGGAGGCGCGCTTCCCGCACTGGCGCGCGCAGCGCGACTGGTTCCACGCCGAGGGCCGGCGGCTGAAGGCGCGCCTGCGCGCGCTGGTCGGCGGCTAGTAAGCACGATCAATCCGGCCCTTCCCCATCGGCGAGAAGGAAATCGCCGATCGCCGCCGCCACCGTTTCGGGCCGGTCCATGTGCAGGTGGTGGTGGCCGGGCAGGACCACGCGGCGGCCGTGCGGCAGGCGCGCGCTGCGGGCGCTGCGCAGCGGCTCGGGCCAGTAGGGCTGGGCCGGGTCGGCCAGCACCACCAGCGCCGGGCACGCCAGCGCGGCGACGATCGCATCAACCTGGGCGTGGCTGGCGCGGTACAGCGCCGGCAGGATCAGGCGCGGGTCGGTGCTCCACTGCCAGCCGCCTTCCACCGCGACCGTGCCGCGTTCGACCAGCAGGCGCGCGCTGGCCTCGGACAGCTGGTTGGCGTGGATGCGCGCGCGCACCGGCACGTCCAGGTCGGGGAACACGCGCGGGCCGCGCCGCGAAGGCGCGCGCGCGGCCTCCATCGCCTTGCGCAGGCGTGCCGGCGCTTCGCCGGGGTCCTCGCCCAGCCCGCCCAGCGCCTCGATGCACACCACCCGCGCGACCCGCTGCGGGCAGGCCACCGCCAGCAGGCTGGCCAGGCCGGCGCCCATCGAATGCCCGAGCAGGGCGAAGCGCTCCCAGCCCAGCGCGTCGGCGGCGTCGAGGATGGCGGTGAGCGCCACCCACGGCGAGTACTCCGCGCCCGGCCCCAGGCGCGCGCTGCGGCCGTGGCCGGGCAGGTCCAGCGCCACCAGGTCCAGCGGTCCGCGCAGGCAGGGCGCGATCGGCACGAAGCTGGCGGCGTTGTCCAGCCAGCCGTGCAGGGCCAGCACCGGCGCCGCGCCGGGCGTGCCCAGGCGCAGCGCCGCCAGTTCGCCCAGCGCCGCCGGCAGGCGCAGTTCGGCGCCGCTCACCGCTCCGGTTCCAGCGCGCGCCGGGCCAGCTGGGCCAGCGCGTCGGCGTGCGCGGGCGCGTCGTTGAGGCAGGGGATCAGCCGCAGCTGGCCGCCCAGCGCGGCGAACTGGCTGGCGTACAGCAGGCCGACCTCCTCCAGCGTTTCCAGGCAGTCGGCGGCGAAGCCGGGGCAGGCCACGTCGACCCGGCGCACGCCGGCGGCATGCAGCTCGCGCAGGCGCGCGTCGGTGGCCGGCTCCAGCCAGCGCTCGCGGCCGAAGCGTGACTGGTAGGCCAGCGACCACTCGCCCTCGCCCAGCCCCAGCGCGGCGGCGATCAGGGCGGCGCTGCGCTGGCACTGGCGCGGGTACGGGTCGCCGGCGTCGGCCACCCGCTGCGGCAGGCCGTGGAAGGAGAACAGCAAGTGCGCGCCGGCGCCGTTGGCCTCGCGCCAGCGCGCGATCGAGCCGGCCACCGCCGCCGCCCAGCCGGTATCTTCGAAATAGCTGTCGATGAAGCGTGCCGGCACCCCGACCGCCTCGACCACGTCGCGCACCGAGGCGGTGGTGGTGGTCGAGTACTGCGGATACAGCGGCAGCACCACCAACTCGCCCTGGGCGCGCGCCAGCAGCTCGGCCAGGGCCGGGCGGCCATAGCGCATCGCCCAGTCCACCCGCCAGTCCGGCAGGCGCGCCTGCACCGCCGCGGCCAGCCGGCGCGTATACACCGCCAGCGGCGAGCCTTCCGGCAGCCACACGCTGGCGTACTTGGCCGCCGAGCGCGGCCCGCGCAGCGGCAGGATCAGGCCGCGCAGCAGCGGCTGCCACAGCAGCGGCGGGATCGACACCACCCGGCGGTCGCCCAGGAACTCGGCCAGGTAGCGGCGCACCGCCGGCGCGGTGGGCGCGTCGGGGGTGCCCAGGTTGACCAGCAGCAGGGTGCGCGCGGGCGCGTTGGGAACCGTGACGGAAGCAGGCATGGCGCGGGCGCGGGCTGGCGTGGAGAACGGACATGATCGCAGAAGCCGGCCAGCGGGCCGGACTCATTGCCGGTTCACTTGTCTCTTCCTAGGCTCGCGCCGTGCCGCGGCGACGCCTCATTATGGCGATCCCGCACCTTCCGCAATCGATGGAGATCCGCATGTCCCTGTCCCGTTTCGCCGTCCGCGCGCGCCTGGCCGCAGCGCTCATGCTGGCCGCCGGCGCTTTCGCCCAGCAGGCCTGGGCCGGCCAGGATGAAGACGCACGCGCCCAGGACGCGGTGCGCGTGCTCAAGGAGATCCAGCAGATCCCCGAGGAGTCCATCCCCGACAAGCTGCTCGACGAGGCACGGGCGATCGTCGTCGTCCCCGACACGCTCAAGGTCGGCTTCGTGTTCGGCGGCCGCAGCGGCCACGGTCTGATGTCGGTGAAGAACCCGGACGGGACCTGGTCGCAGCCGGTGTTCGTCAAGCTCACCGGCGGCAGCGTCGGCTTCCAGATCGGCGTGCAATCGGCCGACGTGGTGCTGGTGTTCCGCAACGACCGTTCCCTCAACAACCTGGTCAACGGCAAGTTCACCCTCGGCGCCGACGCCGGCGTGGCCGCCGGCCCGGTCGGCCGCAACGCCCAAGCCGCCACCGACGGCCAGCTCAAGGCCGAGATCTGGTCGTGGTCGCGCGCGCGCGGGCTGTTCGCCGGCGTGGCGCTGGACGGGGCGGTGCTGCAGATCGACAAGGACGCCAACGCCGCCAGCTACGGCGCCAGCGCCACCCCGCGGGCGATCTTCGAAAGCCGCGCCGGCCGGCCGTCGGCGGCGGTGGTGTCCTTCCGCGACGAACTGGAGGAGGCCACCGCCCTGGCCCGCGCCAACCGCGACGGCGGCGCCACCGGCACGGTCACCACCGGAACCCCGAGCGCACCGCCGGCCACCACGCCCGCCGCCGCCCAGCCGGCCACGACCGAGGCGGTGCCGCAGCAGGGCTTCCAGCCGGTGGGCGAAGGCGAAGTGCGCACCGAGCAGCTGAAGTAGGCCCGCGCCGGGCGCAAGCACGTCCTCGCCACTGAACCGCGCCGGCGCTACCACACGCCGGCGCACGGGCGACCGGCGAGCATGGCCTGCGCTATGCTGGGCACCATTCATTTGCATGGCGGATTTCCCATGGGCAGCTGGAGCATCTGGCATTGGCTCGTCGTCCTGGTCATCGTGCTGGTGGTGTTCGGCACCAAGCGCCTGACCGGCGGCGCCAAGGACGTCGCCAATGCGGTCAAGGAATTCAAGAAGGGCCTGCGCGAGGACGATGACAAGCCGGTCGAGCGCCTGGCCGACACTGCGCGCGGCGCCGACCAGGCCGCCGCGAAGGAACGCGAGCGCGACGCGCACTGAGCCGCAGGCGCGGCGCCGCGGGCGCCGCGCGATCCCATGTTCGACATCGGTTTCGGCGAACTGATCATGATCGGCATCGTGGCCCTGGTCGTGCTGGGTCCCGAGCGCCTGCCCAAGGCCGCGCGCTTCGCCGGCCTGTGGATGCGACGCGCGCGCAACCAGTGGGATTCGGTCAAGCAGGAACTGGAACGCGAGTTGGCCGCCGAGGAACTCAAGCGCAGCCTGCACGACACCCGCCAGGCGCTAGACGAGGCCGGCCGCCAGGTCCGCGACGTGCAGGCCGAAATGGCCCAGCGCGACCAGCAGGCGCGCGCGCAGTTCGAGCAGCTGAGCCAGTCGACCCAACTCGGGCGCCCGCCGGCGCTGTCCGACGAACCGGCGCCGGCCGCCCCGCAAGCGGCCGCGATTGGCGCAGCAGCCACGGTGGCGGACACGGAGGTGGCCGAAACGCAAGCCGCCGCGCCGGTGGACGCGGCACCCACGGAACCGGCCGATGCCGACCGGCGCTGAGCAGCAGGCCGAGGCCAGCCTGCTCGAGCACCTGATCGAGCTGCGCACGCGCCTGATCCACGGCCTGGCCGGCACCGCGCTGGCGTTGCTGGTCTGCCTGCCGTTCGCCAAGCGCATCTTCGACCACCTGGCGCGGCCGCTGCTGGCGCAGCTGCCGGTCGAACAGGGCGCGCGGATGATCGCCCAGGACCCGACCTCGGGCTTCTTCGCGCCGGTCAAGCTGGCCTTCTTCCTGGCTCTGTTCGTGTCCTCGCCGTGGCTGATCTACCAGGCCTGGCGCTTCGTCGCCCCCGGCCTGTACCGGCACGAGAAGCGGCTGGCGCTGCCGCTGCTGGTGTCGGCGCTGGCGCTGTTCTTCGCCGGCTGCGCCTTCGCCTACTTCGTGGTGCTGCCGGTGGTGTTCCACGCCCTGCGGATGTTCACCCCGGACATCGTCACCCTGGCCCCGGACCCGGGCAAGTACCTGGACTTCGTGCTGGTGATCTTCCTGGCCTTCGGGGTCAGCTTCGAACTGCCGGTGGCGATGGTAATCCTGGTGGCGCTGGAGGTGGTCACCCCGGCGCAGCTGTCGCAGGGGCGCGGCTACGCCATCGTCGGCGTGTTCGTCATCGCCGCGGTGCTGACCCCGCCGGACGTGGTCAGCCAGCTGCTGCTGGCCGTGCCGATGTGCCTGCTGTACGAACTGGGCATCCTGGCCGCACGCTGGCTGCTGCCGCGCCGGTAAGGCGCGACCATCGCACGCTGGCTTTCGCGATGATCGAGCCGGCCCCATGGCCCATCGCGGCCATGGGACGCCGCTACCGCCGCAGCCAGGCCGACAGCAGGACGATGCCGCCGGCGATGCCCGCCGCCCAGCTCCACACCGGCACCGTGGCGAAGTACCAGCCGTGCGGAGGATGCAGCCCGTACAGCACCGCGGCGACCACCAGCAGGCCGCTGCCGGCGATGCCCGCGACCGCGCGCCACTGCAACCGGCGCAGGCTGGCATCGAGCGCCTGCAGGTCGTGCGAGTGCACCTGCACCTGGTGGCGGCCCTCCACCTGCTGCTTGAACCAGGCGTGCAGCAGCCGCGGCATGTCCGGGGCGTGGGTCATCAGCTCGGGCAGGCGCTTGCGCAGTTCGGCCAGGGCCCGCTGCGGGCTGTAGCGCTTGACCAGGATGCGCGCCAGCACCGGCTCGGCCACCGCCCAGATGTCCAGGCGCGGGTCGAGCTGGCGGCCGACGCCCTCGATGTTGAGCAGGGTCTTCTGCAGCAGGATCAGCTGCGGCTGCAGGGTCAGCTGGTAGCGCTGGGCGGTGCGGAACAGCTTGACCAGCACCTCGGCCAGCGAGATCTCGCTCAGGGGGCGGGTGAAGTAGGGCTCGCACACCGCGCGCGCGGCCGCCTCCAGTTCGTCGATGCGCACCGTGGCCGGGATCCAGCCGGCCTCCACGTGCAGTTCGGCGATGCGCCGGTAGTCCTTGTTGAAGATCGCCATGAAGTTCTCCGCCAGGTAGTACTGGTCCTGGTCGGAGAGCTGGCCGACGATGCCGTAGTCCAGGGCGATGAAGCGCGGGTCGGTGCGCCGGGCCGGGTCGGGATCGACCCAGATGTTGCCGGCGTGAGCGTCGGCGTGGAAGAAGTTGTCGCGGAACACCTGGGTGTAGAACACCCGCACGCCCTTGGCCGCCAGCGCCTTGCGGTCGATGCCGGCCGCGTCCAGCGCGGCGATGTCGTCGGAGGGGATGCCGCTGACCCGCTCCATGGTCAGCGCGCGCGCGGCGGTGTG
>JASGEB010000266.1:0-9391 GCA_047606785.1 Pseudoxanthomonas sp. | reverse complement strand
GGCACGCCTCGCCGCGGCGTTGCCAGCGCACCAATGCTCGGGCCTGGCGCGGGCAACCGCCTTCGACACAGAAATTGCAGGTTCTGCTCCCGATTGCGGGGACAGGCCGTTGCGCGTACCGACTTCGGAAAGCTGCGCAGCCCCCAGCGAGGATGCTCCTCGGCTCGGTCGGACATCCATGTCCGACTCGCCGCCGCAGGCCATCCATGGCCTGCTTTCCGCATCCCCACCGGGGACTGCGCATCGGCGGATCATTGCCACTGCCTGCGGCCGAAGCGGCAAACCATCAACCCACGATAGCCGTGCCCTGCCGCCGGGAGCCGCGGCAAGCGCGCCATGGAAGGCGCGCGCCCGAGTCAGGGCAGGATGCCCTGCCGAGGGAAAAGCGGCTCCCGGCGGCAGGGCACGGCTATCGCCGCAGCCAGCGCCACAGCGGCGTTCCCTCGGTTGGGAGAAGAACCAAAAAAGTGCATTCCGATCCCGGTTTTTGCGCCTACCGCCGCTCGCGCTCGATCGCCCGCCAGCCGATGTCGCCGCGGTGGAACTCGTGGGCCCAGTGGATCTGCGCCACCCCCGCATAGGCGTTGCGCTGCGCCGCCGACACGCTCTCGCCCAGCGCGGCCACGCACAGCACGCGGCCGCCGGCGCTGACCACCTTGCCCTGCGCGTCCAGCGCGGTGCCGGCGTGGAAGACCTTGGCGCTGGCCGGCACGGCGTCCAGGCCGTCGATCGCCTCGCCGGTGACCGGCGTGTCCGGATACGGCCGCGCCGCCATCACCACGCCCAGCGACGGCCGCGGGTCCCACTGTGCTGCGATGGTATCGAGCCTGCCGTCGATCGCCGCCTCGACCAGTTCGACCAGGTCCGACTGCAGGCGCAGCAGCACCGGCTGGGTCTCCGGATCGCCGAAGCGCACGTTGAACTCGATCACCTTCGGCGCGCCGTCGGCGTCGATCATCAGCCCGGCGTAGAGGAAGCCGGTGAACGGCGTGCCGTCGGCGATCATGCCGGCGACGGTCGGCTCGACCACCTCGCGCATCACCCGCGCGTGCACTTCCGGTGTCACCACCGGCGCCGGTGAATACGCGCCCATGCCGCCGGTGTTGGGGCCGGTGTCGCCGTCGCCCACGCGCTTGTGGTCCTGCGAAGTGGCCATCGGCAGGGCGTGGCCGCCGTCGACCATGGAGATGAAGCTGGCCTCCTCGCCGGCGAGGAATTCCTCGATCACCACCCGCGCGCCGGCCGCGCCGAAGGCGTTGCCGGACAGCATGTCGCGCACCGCCGCCTCGGCCTCGGCCAGGGTCGTCGCCACGATCACGCCCTTGCCGGCGGCCAGGCCGTCGGCCTTGACTACGATCGGCGCGCCTTTCTCGCGGAGGTAGGCGAGCGCGGCATCGACCTCGGTATGCACCTCGTAGAACGCGGTCGGGATGCCGTGGCGCCGGAGGAACTCCTTGGCGAAGGCCTTGCTGCCTTCCAGCCGCGCGGCGGCGGCGCTCGGCCCGAAGATGCGCAGGCCGTGTTCGCGGAAAAGATCGACCACGCCCAGCACCAGCGGCACTTCCGGGCCGACCACGGTGAGCGCGACGGCTTCGTCCTGCGCCAGCTTCAGCAGGCCGTCCAGGTCGGTGACCCCGACCCCGGCGTTGCGGCACTTGGCCTCCGCCGCGGTGCCGGCGTTGCCCGGCGCGACGATCACTTCGGATACGTGCGGTGACTGCGCCAGTTTCCAGGCCAGGGCGTGTTCGCGTCCGCCCGCACCGATGACCAGGACCTTCAACGCGCTCTCTCCGTGCTGGCGAGCGGGGGACACTGGCTGACCGGCATCGACACTTCGAAGAACAGCCGATCCTTGCGGTCGAGGAAGCGCCGCACCAGGATCGCGTCGCTGCCCAGCAGCGGCTTGATCTCCGCCTGCCTGCACAGTTCGCGCAGCTGGTTCTGCTCGCTCTGGCGCAGCGCATCGAAGCGCGGGTCCTTGCGGGTCGCATCGGCGCTGCCGGCCGGGCTGCGCACCTGCAGCACCAGGCGCTTGCCCGAGACGCTGACCGACTCGGTCACCAGGTCCTCGAAGTAGGGCTGCGGCAGCTTGGCCGCGATCCGTGCGCGCGCCTGTTCGAGCGCCGGCGAGGTGCGCTGGCAGGCCGCCAGCGCCAGGACGCCGGCCAACATGGCCAGCGCCAGGGAAGTGAAGGAGATCGTGCGCATGGTTGGCCGGGCCCGGTCAGTGGCGGAAATGGCGAACGCCGGTGAACACCATCGCGATGCCGTGTTCGTCGGCGGCGGCGATCACCTCGCCGTCGCGCATCGAACCGCCGGGCTGGATCACCGCCTTGATGCCGGCCTCGGCGGCCGCGTCGATGCCGTCGCGGAACGGGAAGAACGCGTCGGAGGCCATCACCGAGCCTTGCACCACCAGCTTCGCGTCGGCGGCCTTGATCCCGGCGATGCGGGCGGAATACACCCGGCTCATCTGCCCGGCGCCGACGCCGATCGTGCGCTGGTCCTTGGCGTAGACGATCGCGTTGGACTTGACGAACTTGGCCACCTTCCAGGCGAACAGCAGGTCGTCGAACTGCGCCTCGGTCGGCGCCAGCCGGGTCACCACCTTCAGTTCGTCGCGGCTTACGACGCGCGCATCGCTGGTCTGCAGCAGCAGGCCCGAGCCGATGCGCTTGCTGTCGATGCCGTAGGCGCCGGCGCCGGCCGGGACGCGCAGCACCCGCACGTTGGCCTTCTTCCTGGCGTATTCGAGCGCGGCAGGTTCGTAGTCGGGCGCGATCAGCACCTCGACGAACTGGCGGTCGAGGATGACCTTGGCGGTGGCCGCGTCCAGCGTGCGGTTGAAGGCGATGATGCCGCCGAAGGCGCTGGTTGGGTCGGTCGCGTAGGCCAGCTCGTAGGCGTCGCCGCAGGCCACCCCGACCGCCACGCCGCACGGGTTGGCGTGCTTGACGATCACGCAGGCCGGCGCGTCGAACTGGCGCACGCATTCCCAGGCGGCGTCGCTGTCGGCGATGTTGTTGTAGCTCAGCTCCTTGCCCTGCAGCTGGGTGAAGGTCGCCAGCGTGCCGGGGGTCGGGTACAGATCGCGATAGAACGCCGCGCTCTGGTGCGGATTCTCGCCGTAGCGCAGGTCGGCCATCTTGACGAAGGTGGAGTTCATCTGCGCGGGGAACGGATCGCGCAGCGGCACTTCCGCATCGCGGTCGGTGACCGCCGACAGGTAGTTGCTGATCGCCGCGTCGTACTGGGCGACGCGGTTGAACGCCGCCACCGCCAGGGCGAAGCGCTTGGCCGCCGACAGGCTGCCGTCGTGGGCGGCCAGTTCGGCCAGCAGCTCCGGATACTGTTCGGGCGAGGTCGCCACCGCGACCCGGGCGAAGTTCTTCGCCGCCGAGCGCAGCATCGCCGGGCCGCCGATGTCGATGTTCTCCACCGCCTCGGCCAGGGTGCAGTCGGCGCACGCGGTGACCGCTTCGAACGGATACAGGTTCAGCACCAGCAGGTCGATCGGCGCGATACCGTGCTCGGCCATCACCGCATCGTCGACGCCGGCGCGGCCGAGCAAGCCGCCATGCACCCGCGGATGCAGGGTCTTGACCCGGCCGTCCATCATTTCCGGGAAGCCGGTGACGTCGGACACGTCCTTGACCGCCAGCCCGGCCTCGCGGATCGCCTTGGCGGTGCCGCCGGTGGAGAGCAGCTCGACGCCGCGCGCGGCCAGCGCGGTCGCCAGTTCGACCAGGCCGGTCTTGTCGGAAACGGACAGCAGTGCCCGGCGCACGGGCAGGAGGTCGGCGGGCATGCGGGAAGTCGAGGCGCGAAGCGGGCCGGTATTGTACCGGCCCGCTTCGCATCTCGTAGGAGCGCACCGCAGGGGCGCGACAGGGCTTTGGCGATGAATCCGATCGCGCCCACGGGGCGCACCTACGCCAGCCCGTAGTCCTTGAGCTTCTTGCGCAGGGTGGCGCGGTGGATGCCCAGCAGCGCGGCGGCGCGGCTCTGGTTGCCTTCGCAGTGGTTGAGCACTTCCGCGAACAGCGGGATCTCCACCTCGCGCAGCACGATCTCGTACACGTCGTCGGCTTCGTGGCCGTCCAGGTCGCGCAGGTAGCGGCGCACGGACTGGGCGACGTGGTCGCGCAGGGTCGGCTTGGCAAAACCACGGCTGCCGTCGTGGCGGGTGGAGGCGGCGTTCAAGGTGATGCTGCGGGAGCGCCGCTGCGCGGCGGCGGGAGGGGGAGTCTAGCGCGTGGCCCCGGGGCCTGCACCGTCGGGACGGCCCTGATTCAACGGAAGTCGAAGTCGAAGGCGACCACGCCGGCGGCCGGTTCGCGCACGCGCACCGCCAGGCGCCCGCTCTGGCCCGGCGCCAGCGCGGCGTCGGCGTCGGCGGCCAGGTAGTCCTGCGGCCGCAGCACGCGCGCGCCGACCGTGCGGCCGTCGGCGTCGGCCAGGCTCACCCGCAGGTCCGGCCACGGCTGCGGCCAGCGCGCGTCGTTGCGGAAGGTCGCGCTCACCTCGAGCAGGCCGGGCGCATCGGCGGCCGGGCGCACGTCGCGGGCGAGCATGGTGAACGCGGCCGGCTCGCGCCAGGGCGGCAGTGAACAGCGCAGCAGCGCGCAGCTGCGTTCGAGCAACGGCCGCCAGGCCGGATCGGCGGCCAGCTGCGCGCGCGCGGCCAGCAGGCATTGCAGGCCGAAGGCCAAGGCCAGGACCGCCAGCGCCGCCCATTGCCAGGCCGGCGTGGGCTGGCGCACGCGCGCCGGCGCGATGCGGGTGAAGCCGGGCGTGGCCGCGGCCGCTGCGGGCTCGCTCCGGGCAGGCGCGGCGACCGTGACTTGCGGCGTCTCCTCCAGGGCCGGCGCAGTGACGGCGGATACGGGCGCTTGGATCGGTGCGGCCGCATCTGCCGCTTCGGCGGTCGCCGCGACGACGGCGAGGGGCCGCTCGTGCTGCCGCTCCGGTGCGGCCGGGGGCGCCGGTTCCGGTGTGCTCGCCGGCGCCGGCGACACGCGCAGGAAGGTCGCCAGGCTCGGTCCCGAAGCCGGCCGCGCGTGGCCGCAACGCGGGCACACGGCTGCGTCGGCGGGCAGCGGTTGGCGGCAGTAGGGGCAGGCGCCGGACATGGGCCTATTCAAGCATGCGCGGCGGCCGCTTCAGCGGCGTACCCCGTCGATGCGCACCCAGTCCCCGCGGCGCTCGACCCGCAGTTCGTCGAACCAGGCCGCGTAGCGCGCCAGCAGTTCGTCCTGCTGGCCGTCGAGGATACCCGACAGGGCGATGCGCCCGCCTGGCGCCACCTGCGCGGCCAGGGTGCCGGCCAGCGCGTCCAGCGCCGAGGCCAGGATGTTGGCGACCACCACCGGATAGGTCGCGGCCGGCGCGGCTTCCGGCAGGTACAGCGCCAGCCGCGCGTCGACCTGGTTGCGCCGGGCATTGTCGGCGCTGGCGGTCAGCGCCTGCGGATCGTTGTCCACGCCCACCGCGCGCGCCGCGCCCAGCTTCAGCGCGGCCAGCGCCAGGATCCCCGAGCCGCAGCCGAAGTCGAGCACCGCGCGGCCGGCCAGTTCGCCGGCCGCGGCCAGCGCGTCCAGCCATTCCAGGCACAGCGCGGTGGTCGGATGGGTGCCCGAGCCGAACGCCAGGCCGGGGTCCAGCCGCACCACCGCCGCGGCGTCCGCGCGCGCTTCGTCCGGCAGTTCGTGGTTCCACGGCACGATCCAGGTATGGGTACCGAAGCGCATCGGCTGGAACTGGTCCAGCCAGGCGCGTTCCCAGTCCTGGTCCTCGACCGTGTGGAACGCGGCGCCGGACCAGTCCAGGTCCGGATCGAAGGCCTCCAGCGCCGCCAGCAGCGCCAGCGCATCGGCCTGCGCCGGGAACAGCGCGGTCAGCGCCAGCGCCTGCCACAGCGGCGTCTGCCCCACGCCCGGCTCGAGGATGGCGTTCTCGTTGGATGTGTCCGCATCGGCGTCGAGCAGGGTCACCGACAGCGCGCCGACGTCCTCCAGCGCGCGCTCGTAGCGCGGCTGCTCGGATTCGCTGCAGCGCAGGGACAGTTCGAGGTAGGGCATGGGGTGGGGCGGGGAGTGGGGAATGGGGGAGAGGCTATCGGCTCTTGCTCGTCATTCCCGCGAAGGCGGGGCTTTCAACAAACGAACGTATGGTTGTCGCTTCTGCTTTTTCGCTTTCGTCATTCGAAAAGCCAAAAGCAAGAGCGATTCCCGCCTTCGCGGGAATGACGAGCAAAAACGATACGCTTTTCCCGAGTCCCGAGTCCCGAGTCCCGAGTCCCGAGTCCCGAGTCCCGGCAAATCCTTCCCCTCACCCCAGCGCGATCGACTGGTTCTTGCGCTCGGCCAGGCGCTTTTCCAGGTAGTGGATGTTCTGGCCGCCGGCCTGGAAGCCCTTGTCGCGCATGATCCGCTGCTGCAGCGGGATGTTGGTCTTGATCCCGTCCACCACCATCTCGCTCAGCGCCACCCGCATGCGCGCGATCGCGGTCTCGCGGTCCGGGCCGTGCACGATCAGCTTGCCGATCATCGAGTCGTAGTTCGGCGGCACCTTGTAGCCGGCATAGATGTGGGTGTCCACGCGCACGCCCGGGCCGCCGGGCGGATGGAAGGCGGTGATCAGGCCCGGATTGGGCATGAAGGTCTCCGGGTCCTCGGCGTTGATCCGGCATTCGATGGCATGGCCGCGCGCCACGATGTCGCTCTGCTTGATCGTCAGCTTCTGCCCGGCGGCGATGCGCAGCTGCTCGCACACCAGGTCGATGCCGGTGATGCGCTCGGTCACCGGGTGCTCGACCTGGATGCGGGTGTTCATCTCGATGAAGTAGAAGCGGCCGTTCTCGAACAGGAACTCGAAGGTGCCGGCGCCGCGGTAGCCGATGCGCAGGCAGGCTTCCACGCAGACCTTGCCGATCTGCTCGCGCAGTTCGGCGGTGATGCCCGGCGCCGGTGCCTCCTCGACCACCTTCTGGTGGCGGCGCTGCATCGAGCAGTCGCGCTCGCCCAGGTGGATGGCGTTGCCCTGGCCGTCGGCCAGGACCTGGATCTCGATGTGGCGCGGGTTCTCCAGGAACTTCTCCATGTACACCTGGTCGTTGCCGAACGCCGCCTTGGCCTCGGACTTGGTGGTCTCGACCGCGGCCTTCAGCGCGCCCTCGGCGTGGACCACGCGCATGCCGCGGCCGCCGCCGCCGCCGGCGGCCTTGATGATCACCGGGTAGCCGATCTCGCGGGCGATCCGGGTGTTGGCGACGATGTCCTCGCCCAGCGGCCCGCCCGAGCCGGGCACGCACGGCACCCCGGCGGCCTTCATCGCGCGGATCGCCTCGACCTTGTCGCCCATCAGGCGGATGGTGTCGGCCTTGGGTCCGATGAAGACGAAGCCGGACTGCTCGACCCGCTCGGCGAAGTCGGCGTTCTCCGACAGGAAGCCGTAGCCGGGATGGATGGCCTGGGCGTCGGTGACCTCGGCTGCGGCGATGATCGCCGGCACGTTGAGGTAGCTCTCCGCCGACGGCGCCGGGCCGATGCACACCGACTCGTCGGCCATGGCCACGTGCTTGAGGTTGCGGTCGACGGTGGAATGCACCGCGACCGTGCGGATGCCCATGGTGTGGCAGGCGCGCAGGATGCGCAGCGCGATTTCGCCGCGGTTGGCGATGACGACTTTATCGAGCATGGGAAGGGTTCCGAAGCATGGGGAGCTTCGGGACCCGGGACCCGGGACCCGGGACCCGGGAAGAGCGAAAGCCGCGTAGGTGCTTTGCGGCTTTTGCCTTTCCGGGTCCCGGGTCCCGAGTCCCGAGTCCCGGCACTTCAGCCGATCACGAACAGCGGCTGGTCGAACTCCACCGGCTGGCCGCTCTCGGCCAGGATGGCCACGATCGTGCCGGAGGCGTCGGCTTCGATCGGGTTGAACATCTTCATCGCCTCGATGATCGCCAGCGGCTCGCCGGCCTTGACCGCCTGGCCGATGGTGACGAACGGCGGCTTGTCCGGGCCGGGCGAGGTGTAGAAGGTGCCGACCATCGGCGAGCGCACCAGGTGGCCTTCGGGCAGGGCGTTGGCCGGCTTGGCGCTGCCGCCGGTGGAGGCCTCGGTCGGTGAGCTCATCGGCATCGCCCGGGCCTGGGCCGGCGCCGGGGCGATCGGCGCTGCCGCCGGCGCCGACGCGGCCGCGGCGTAGCCGCCCTGCGGCACCCGCGCCAGGCGCACGGACTCCTCGCCCTCCTTGATCTCGATTTCGGCGAGGTTGGATTCTTCCAGCAGGTCGATGAGCTTCTTGATCTTGCGCAGGTCCATGGGGACTCCGAGTTGCAACGGGCGCCGTCGCCGGCGCGGAAGGTCGGGGAGGTTCAGCCCAGCCGCCGCAGCGCGGCATCCAGGGCCAGGCGGTAGCTGTCGGCGCCGAAGCCGCACACCACGCCCACCGCCTTGTCGGCCAGGTAGCTGTGGTGGCGGAAGGGTTCGCGCGCGTGCGGGTTGGAAAGGTGGATCTCGATGAAGGGCAGGCCCACGCCCAGCAGCGCGTCGCGCAGGGCCACCGAGGTATGGGTGAAGGCGGCGGGGTTGATCAGGATGAAGGCGGTGCCGTCGGCGCGCGCGGCCTGGATGCGCTCGACCAGCACGTGCTCGGCGTTGGACTGCAGGGTGTCGAGCCGATGCCCGGCGGCGCCGGCCTGGGCCTGCAGGGCGGCGTCGATCTGGGCCAGGGTGTCGCGGCCGTAGACCTCGGGTTCGCGGTTGCCGAGCAGGTTCAGGTTGGGACCGTGGAGCAGCAGCAGCCGGGCCATCGGATCACGCCGGTTCCGGAAAGGGGCGCAGTCTGGAGGATGCGGCCGATACTGTCCAGTTCGGCGACGTTGCCGGCGATTTGCGCGGGGGTTTGCATGCGCCCCCGTATGCAGTCGAGCCCTGTCGTGGTTATTGCAGCCAGCGTTCGAGTTCTTCCGACGACAGCGGGCCCAGCTTCTGCCGTTCGATCCGGCCGTCGGCGCCGACCAGCACGCTGTAGGGCAGCAGACCACGGCTGTCGCCGAGCTGCACGCTGGCGTCGGCCGGGCCGGGCGAGGCGAGCAGCTGCGGATAGGCGACCGGTACGCGCTGCAGGTAGGCGCGCACGTTGTCCGGCGTATCCAGGGCGATGCCGACCACTTGCACGCCTTGCGGGCCCTGCCGGCGGGCGAAGCGGTCCAGCGCCGGCATTTCCTCCCGGCACGGCCGGCACCAGCTGGCCCAGACGTTGAGCAGCAGGCGGCGGCCGCGCCAGGCCTCGCCCAGCGCCACCGATCGGCCATCGAGGTCGGGCAGGACCAGGGCCGGCAGCAGATCGCCGACGGCCGCCGCGGTGGCCGCGGCGCGGGCCGGCGTCG
>JASGEB010000265.1:0-42174 GCA_047606785.1 Pseudoxanthomonas sp. | reverse complement strand
CGCGCCGTCGCCGCCGAGCTTGATCGCCACCTGCCGCAGGCCCAGCGCGCGCGCCCAGTCCCGGCAGGCCGCCGCGCCGTCGCCGCAGCCGGCCAGCGCGGCTTCCTTCTGGTTCGGCAGGAACCAGTCGACCGCGCGGCAGGTGGCATGGTTGGCCGGATCGGCCAGCCACGCGGGGTTGAAGCCCACGTCCAGCGAGGTGCCGCAGCCGGCATCGGCCAGCACCGGCAGCAGCGTGCGCGCCAGCGCGGCCGACAGAGGCATCGCGAAGTGCACGTGGCGGGCGGCGCGCATCGCCGCGATCGCCGCCTCGCCGCGCAGCAGGTCCTCCAGGCCCGCATTGGCGCCGGGATAGGTGAAGAACGAGCGGTCCTCGCGCAGCGACACGCTGGCGGTCACGCCGGTGCCGGCGGCGGCACCCGCCAGGCCGTCCGCGGACAGCCCGAACCCGGCCAGGCGCTGGGCGAAGAAGTCGCGGTCGTGCTCGCCGATCGCGCCGACCAGCCCGACCCTGCGGCCCAGGCGCGCCAGCCCGCAGGCGGTGTTGATCGTGCCGCCGCCCAGTTCGCGGTGGTAGTGGCGGGCGAGCGCTTCCTCGCCCGGTCCCGGCCAGGCGTCGAAGCCGCTGAAGACGTGGTCGACGAAGACCTCGCCGACCACCACCACCTCGACGGCGGTCAGGGTTGCTGGAACGGCCATGCGTTCTCCCTCCGGGCCTGGATCAGGTAGAGCACGCTGCCCAGGCACAGCGCCAGCGCCGCGGCGAGCAGGCGCCGGCCCGGGCTGGTCGCCAGCAGGTACAGCCAGCCGCAGACGCTGGCCAGCAGCGGCCACGGGTACAGCGGCATCGAGAACGCGCCGCGCCGGCGCGGGCGCCGTCGCAGCAGCACCACCGCCAGGCACTGCGCCAGGAACTGGAACATGATCTGGATGATCATCAAAGTGGCGATCAGGTCGTCCAGCGAGAGCAGGCAGGCCAGCGCCGAGCTGGCGCCGACGAACAGCAGCGAGACGGTCGGGAACCCGCCGCGCGGATGCAGCCGCGCGAACACGCCGAAGAACTGCCCGGCCGCCGCCGCCGCGTAGGGCACCCGCGAATAGCCCAGCAGCACCACCAGCGCCGAGCCCCAGCTCGCCAGCACGATCAGCGCCACCGCCACGGTGCTGCCGGCCGGGCCGTAGATCGCGTCCATGAAGTCGGCCACCACCGCCTTGGACTGCGCCGCCTGCTGCCACGGCAGCACGCCGAGCAGGGTGAGGTTGAGGCCCAGGTACAGCACCGCGACGATCGGGATCGAGCCGAGCACCGCGCGCGGGATGGTGCGGCGCGGCTTGCGGATCTCGCCGCCGAGCATGCACACGTTGTTGTAGCCGCCGTAGTCGTAGACGGCGATCAGCGCGACCGCGCCGAAGCCGAGCCAGAACCCGTGCGGGGAAGCCGGCGTGGCGTGCAGGAAGTCCATGGCTAGGCGGGTGTCGAAGTGCAGCGCGCCGCTGAGGATGATCCAGGCGCAGGCGGCCAGCACTACCGCGCTGACCCCCAGCGACAGCCGCTGCACCGAGCGCACCTCGCGGTACAGCAGCGCGGTGTTGAACAGGCACAGCGCCATCGCGATCGCGGTGAGCTGTACGTGGCCCAGGCCCGGCATCAGGAATGCGAGGTACTGCACGCAGCCGACCGCCGCCGAGCCGACCGACAGCGGCGCGGTCAGCAGAGTCTGCCACAGGTACAGAAAGCCGAACAGGCGTCCACAGCGCTCGCGGCCGTAGGCCTCGCGCAGGTAGTGGTAGGGACCGCCCGAGCGCGGGATCGCCGAACCCAGCTCGGCCCACACCAGGCCGTCGCACAGGCACAGCAGCGCGCCGGCGATCCAGCCCAGCAGCACCGCCGGTCCGGCCAGCGCCGACAGCGCCAGCGGGATGGTGATGAACGGGCCGATCCCGATCATGTTGAGCAGGTTGGCCGACAGCGCGCTCCAGAACCCGAGCGTGCGCGGCGGCGCGGCGCTATCGGTGGCGGCGCGCGGCGCGGTGGTCGTCGGCGTCAGCTGCATGCGCGGGCCTGCTCGGGATGGGGCAGGGCCGCGACCCGGTCGCGCGGCGAGGGCACCAGCCCGTCCGCGCAGCGGATCGTCGCCGGTTGCATCAGGTGCAGGTCCAGCACCAGCACCTGGTTGCGGCCCGGCCGCAACCACGCGCCGGGGCAGTACAGGCATTGTTGCGGGCCGATCTCCCAGTAGCGCCCGAGCAGCCGCCCGTTGACCCACAGGTAGCCCTTGCGCCACGCGCTCATGTCCAGGTGGACGTCGCCGGCCGCGTCCAGCACGATCTCGGCGGCGAAGAACAGCCCGGGCCGCTGCGGCGGACCTTGCAGCGGCCGCAGCGCGGGCGGGGCGTCGCCGTCTAGCGCCAGTCCGTGGACCTGCCAGTCGCGCAGCGCGTTGCCGTCCAGCCGGACCTCGCCGAGCAGTCCCTTGGGATCGCCCAGCGCGGGGCCGAAGTTGATGTGCCCGAAACTGTCGACCAGCACGTCCAACCGGCGTCCGGCCCTGGCCGTGTCCGGCAGTGCCAGGCACGGTTCGCTGTTGAGCCTGGCATGCCGCATCCGCGAGACATGCCCGATCTCGCGCGCGTCGAGCTGGACCACGGCGTAGTCGTGGACCTGGCCGAGCCGAAGCTCGCCGCCGGGGCCGATCCGGCGCCGGTACACGACCAGGCCCTGGTCCTGCGCGAGCAGGCGCTGATTGTCGAGCGGCCGTTCGGTCCGCAGCGGCGTACCGAGGTTGTCCCACAACGCGGCGAACGGATGCGCCTGCACCGGCGCGAAGCGGGCGCGGGCCGGGGCCGGCGGCAGTGGCGGCGGCGGCGTGTCGAGGTGCCCGGCGATGATCCGGCGCAGCGCGAAATACGCCGGCGTGGCGCGCCCGCCGTCGTCGATCGGCGCGCCGTAGTCGTAGCTGGTCAGGTCCGGCTGGAACTGCGAGCCGTCGTCCTCGGCGTTGGCGCCGGCGCTCAGGCCGAAATTGCTGCCGCCATGCGCCATGTACAGGTTGAACGAGTAGCCCGCCGCCATCACCCGGCGCAGCGTCGGCGCGTAGTCGCGGTGCGCGAAGTCCGCCTCGCCCCAGTGGCTCAGCCAGCCCGGATAGCCTTCGGCGACCCACACCGGCGCCTGCCCGGCGAACTGCCTGCCGGCGCGTAGCGCGTCCAGGTCGGCGCCGTCCAGGCCCAACGCGGCGCCGGGCAGGCAGGCCTTGCGCCGGCGCAGGTCCTTGAGGCCCTCGGCGAGCGAGAACGGACCGTCGATGCCGTGCTCGCGCCACAGCTCGGCGAGCGCCTGCAGGTAGCCGACGTCGTCGCCGTGCATCGAGTACTCGTTCTCGATCTGCAGCATCAGCACCGGGCCGCCGGCCGCGGCCATTAGCGGCGCGATCCGCGGTGCGATCGCCCCGACATAGCGGCGCACCGCCGCCATGTAGCGCGCGTCGCCGCGGTCGCGCAGGCGGATGCCCGGCTCGCGCAGCAGGTACGGCGGCAGCCCGCCCAGCGTCCACTCGGCGCAGACGTAGGGACCGGGCCGCAGGTAGACCCACAGGCCTTCCTGCTGGCACAGCCGAATGAAGGTGGCGAAGTCGCGTTCGCCACCGTCCAGGTCGAAGCGACCCGGCTCGCGTTCCAGCGCGTTCCACATCAGGTACAGCGCGATCGTGTTCAGGCCCATCGCCTTGGCCATGCGGATGCGGTGCAGCCAGTCGGCGCGGGCGATCCGCAGCGGATGCATCTCGCCGCTGCGGATCTGCCAGGGCCGCCCGTCCAGGGTGAAGTGGCCCGGCCCGAAGCCGAACGCGTGCGGGCGGCCGTCCGGGATCGGCGCGCGGGCCGACGACGGGATGCCCGGCGGCGGCGCCAGCCCGAGCGGCGCGAGCAGGCTGAAGGCGCAGAACCGCCTGCGTTTCATCGAAGCCTCCGGCGTTGGTGGGCGAAGTGTTGTGTGGTTCGCTCGCCGTTCCTGGGCAGGCGCACTACTGCCTGGGGAGCTTGAATCGCCGCTCCCGCGTAGGCGGGAGCCCAGTGACTTGCGCAGCGATCTGCACGAAAGCCCCTGGATCTGCGATCCCCGGCCCGCGCGCATAGCGCGCGGGCGTTCGGCCGGGTGCGAGCCAATGGCTCGCAAGCCACCCGCCCTCTCCCCCGCCTGCGCGGGGATGACGCCGGAAGGATGGCAACACGCCCGAAAACGCACTAGAACGCGTACTTCACGGTCAGCAGCGTGGTCATCCCGGCATCGACGATGTCCGAGATCGCCAGGCTGCTGCGGCCCACGTGCGCCCAGTAGCTGTACTGCTTGGTCAGGTTGGAAATGGACAGGTCCAGGCTCAGCCCGTTGTCGAAGCGGTAGCCGGCATGCAGGTCCACCCGCCGCGTGGGCCGCGCCCACAGGTCGTCCCAGGGCGCGCCCTGCAGCAGGAAGTCGTAGGCTAGCAGGTACGAGCTGCTGAAGTGGTAGCTCAGGTTCACCGAGAAGCGCGCGTGCTCGTAGAACAGCTCCAGGTTCGCCATCGCGCTCGGCGCGGACTGCATGTGCTCGTTCTCGAAGCCGTCCATGCCCAGGTCGGCGCGCGCGTGCTGGTGCGTGGCGTTGGCGCTGATCCCGAGCCCGTCGAACGGTGCCGGCAGGTCCTGAAAGCGCTGGCGCGCGCTGAGCTCCACGCCGTAGACGGTGCCGTCGCCGCCGTTGGTCGGCATCGTGTACAGCACCGTGCCGCTGCCGCTGGTGCTGGCATTGGCCTGGCTGGAGCCGGCGTCGTAGATGTAGTGGCGCAGGCGCTTGTAGAAGGCGGCCGCCGAGAAGAAGCCGCCGTGGTCGGTCGACCATTCGCCGGACAGGTCCAGGTTGGTGGCCTCGATCGGCTTCAGGTCGGGGTTGCCCTGGGTGATCGTGGTCACGCCGTTGGAGATGCTGATGTCGGTGCCGCCACCCAGCTGCACGAACGCGGGCCGGGTATAGCTGGCCCACAGCGAGGCGCGGTAGACGGTCCGGGTATCCGGGCGCCAGGTCAGGAACACACTCGGCAGCGGTTCGTCGTAGGTGGTGTGGCTGCTGTCGAAGTAGCCGACCTGCTCGTTGCCGTCCTCGTCGGTCGGCGTGGTCCAGAAGGTGTCGTGGATGCTGGTGTGCTCGAAGCGCAGGCCAGGCACGATGTCGAGATTGCCGAGCGAGAAGGTCGCCATCGCGTAGGCCGCGCTGACCGCCTCGGTGCCGCGCATCGTGTTGCAGTTCCAGTTGTTGACGTAGTAGTCGCTGCCGCAGGTATCCAGGTCGTCGTCGCTGAGGTGGCTGTAGATGACCCGGGCGACCGCGCTCTCGCTGACCTTGGGCGTGACCCAGCTGTATTTGCCGGGGAAGATCGCGCTGTAGTAGCCGCTGAAGATGCCGAGGTCGCCCAGCGTGATGGCGTCGCTGATGCTGCCGGTATACCAATCGCGGTTGGTGTAGCGGCGCGAGCTCTTGCTGTACTTGACCCCGAACTGCAGCGACGCCAGCGCGCCGTCCTCGAAGTCGTAGCGTGCGTCGAACTTGGCGCCGGCCTTCTTCTGGCCCGAGTAGATCTTGGTCAGCTCGCCGTAGCTGTTGGCATACAGCGAGGGGATGTCGTTGACCTGCGCGAGCAGGGCGGGAGTGAGCTGCGGGTAGGGGAAGGCGCCGCTGCCGTAGCGCACCAGGGTGCTGCCCGAATAGGCGTAGTTGTCCTGCGAGAACTTGTCCTCGCGGCCGTCGATCTCGATGTGGTTCGGACGGTCGTTGTCGCCGAAGCTGTAGAACAGGTTGGGCATGAAGGTCCAGCCGCCGTAGGTCTTGCGCGCGCCGATCTGGAACGTCGCCAGGTCGGCGATCTCCGGGTTGGTCTCGTACCAGAAGCGCGAGGCGATGCGGCCGATGTTCGGGGTGTAGACGCCGCTGGTCGAGGTCGGCACGTAGGTGACGTCCTGCGGCAGCAGCTGCACGTAGGTCGTGCCCTGGTCGGTCTGCGCGTAGGCGTAGGTCATGCGCGCGTACAGCGACAGGCTGTCGTCGACGTGCCAGTCGAACGAGGCGTTGCCGCCGTAGCGGCGTTCCCAGCCGGCGACCACGCCGACGTTCATGCCGGTGCTGGTCAGGTTGTGCTGCGGATCGTAGCCGGCGGCGTTGCCGCCGTCGGCATCGGTGTGGAGGAATTCCCACGAACCGTCGTTGAGCGCGCTGGTCGCCGCGGCCACCTCGCTGTTGGTCGAGGTGCGGTAATCGTAGTAGGCGCTGGCGTAGAAGCCGAACTGCTGCTCGTCGCCGAACTTGTGCTGGAACTCGCCGGCGATGCCGCCGCCGAGGCCATCGTCGCCGTAGTCGCGCGCGCGACTTTCCAGGCGGCCGCTGCCGGTCACGCTGCCGCTGGTGGCCTCCTTGAAGTCGAACGCGGTCGGGGTGCGGAAGTCGATGGTGCCGCCGATCGCGTCGCCGTCCATGTCGGCCGTCGAGGTCTTGTTCACCACGATGGTCTGCAGGCCCGAGGGCGGCAGCAGGCTGAGCTGGACGCTACGGCTGTAGGGCATGCCCTGGGCCACGGTGACGCCGTCGATCAGGTTGACGTTGTATTCCGAGGGCAGGCCGCGCACCGAGGCGAACATGCCCTCGCCGCGCGCCGCGCCGTCGACGCCGCCGAAGTAGCCCGAGCCGGTGGTGGTGATGTTGATGCCCGAGATCAGCCCGAGCGCCTCGGCGACGTTGTGGACCGCGGTGTGCTCGAGATCGTCGGCCGAGAGTACGTCCACCGTGTTCGACGCGTTCATCTTGAGCGTGCTGGCGTCGTAGCGGTTGGTCACCACCGTGATCGCCTGCAACTGCTTGACCTCGTCCAGCGCGACGGCGAGGTCGGTGGTCCCGCTCTCGCCCACCTGGAAGCGGGTCTCGGCGGCGCTGAAGCCGGGATAGTCTAGGGTCAGCGCGTACTGCCCGGCCGGCACGTCGGCGATCGCGAAATGCCCCTGCGCGTCGGCGACCGTGCTCAGCGAGGTGCCGGCGATGCCGACCCGGGCGCGGGCGGCCGGCTTGCCACTGTTGCGCTCCTTGAGCTGGCCTTGCACAGTGCCGGCGAGCGCCTGCGGAACCGAGGCGATGCCGGTGACGGCCAGGATGGCCGCGATCAGGGTCTTGCGGTTGCAATGCTTGCGCGTTTCCACGTGTCACCTCACTGATCAATGCTGGACGCCATCGCGGGTTGCGACGGTGTTCGGGGCGTTGGCTTTGGTGCAGGCAGGGGCATGGGGGCGTTGCGCGCACGCACACGCGAGACACGCGGCAAGGGCACGCGTGCGACATGCACGAACGGACGCGGGGTGTCTGCCGGCTGGGGACCGCTAGGCGGGGATCAGCGACGTGGCGGCGAGTAGCCGGCGATGCACTTGGAGCGCGAACGCAGCGCGCTCAGCTTGTAGCGACGGGTCATGGGGCGCGGCTCCGGGCGATGCGGGACGCGCGCGGCTCCGGAAGGTCGGCGAGGTGGTAATCCTGGTTGCGACGACTGCAATGCATACGATCATCACCTGTGGAGTGGCCTCGGAGAACGATGCCGTGAGATCGGCTGGCGTCGTTCGGAGCGCGTGCGCCGACGCTGCGTATCCATAGCGGAATGTGGATCTTCTGTCAAGAGTGCGTGAATGATGCGGCCTTATCTCGGCAGCGGCGCACGGCCCTCGACCGAGAACGCGGCCTCGCCGCCGGGCGTGCCGGTGCCGGGCTGGCCGCCGCCGACGAACACGCGGTAGTCGCCGGCCTCGACCGCGCGGGCACCTGCACGATCGACGTCGCTGAGCCGGCGCGCGTCCAGCGCGAACGTCAGCTCGCGCGACTCGCCCGGCTGCAGCGTGACCCGCTGGAACCCGACCAACGCGCGCAGCGGCGACTGCGGACGCCTGGGATACTCCAGGTACACCTGCACGACCTCGTCGCCCGCGCGCGCGCCGGTGTTGCGCACGCGGGTCGAAACGCTCAGCGTGTCGCCGGCCTTCAGCGTGGACGCGGACAGCCGCGGTGCGTCGTAGCCGAACTGCGTGTAGCTCAGGCCGTAGCCGAACGGGTACAGCGGCGTGCCGGTGAAGTAGCGGTAGGTGCGGCCCTTCATGTCGTAGCTGACGTAGGGCGGCAGGTCCTTGGTCGAGCGGTAGAAGGTCACCGGCAGGCGCCCGCCCGGATTGACCTCGCCGGCCAGCGCCTGGGCGATCGCGGTGCCGCCGGACTGGCCGGGATACCATGCCGCCAGGATCGCGTCGGCATGCTGCTGCGCCCAGTTGAGCGCGATCGCGCTGCCGCTCATCAGCACCACCACCAGCGGCTTGCCGGCGGCCTTGGCGCGCGCGAGCAGGGCTTCCTGCGCGGCCGGCAGGCCGAGCGCGTTGCGGTCGCCGCCGTCGAAGCCGGGCACGTCGACCTTCAGCTCCTCGCCTTCCACGTCCGGCGAGAGGCCGACGAAGGCGACCACCGCGTCGGACTGCGCCACCGCGCGCTCGGCCTCGGCCAGCTGCGCGTCGGCCGGCGCCAGCCACTCCAGGCGCAGGCCCTGGTCCTGGCCGCGGTGCTCGATCTCCAGGCGGATCCGGCGCGGGCGGGTGTCGTCGAAGTGCAGCGTCGCCTCGACGTTGCGGCCGTCGGCGTTGTGCACGCCGGCGGCGATGCGCCGGTCCTCGGCGTTGCCGGCGATCACCAGCTGGTCGTCGACGTACAGCCGCACCGGGTCGTGCCCGGCGCAGTCGAAGCAGCGCGCCACGCGCACGGCGAGGGTGTAGTCGCCAGGCCCGGGCGGCAGCAGCTCGCCGCTCCAGCGCACCGAATAGCGGTCCGCGTCCACCCCGTCAGCCGGTGCGACCCGGTCCCAGTTGAAGCCGACCACGCGGTCCTGGCGCAGCGTGCGCGGGGTGCCGGCGAGGTCGAGGTTGTCGAAGTACTCGCCCTTCAGGCCGGGCTTTCCGTCGCTGCGCAGCGCAGTCTCGGGGATCGTGCCCGGCACGCCGGCCGCGAGCGGCGATCCCTGCGCATAGCGCACCTTGCCGGCGCCGAAGTGCGCGCGCAGGCCCTGCAGCGGCGTCACCGGCTCGCTGGAGGTGCCCTGATAGTTGGCTTCGAGCGCGGCCAGTGCATCGGCGTTCGGGCCGATCACCGCCAGCGTGGCGCTGGGCTTGAGCGGCAGCGTGCCGGCGTCGTTCTTCAGCAACACCAGCGACTGCGTCGCCGCGTCGAGCGCGAGCCGGCGGTGGTCGGCGTTGTCGATGTCCTTCGCGCCGAGCCGCGCGTACGGGTCGCGCCGGGGCGGCTGCAGCTCGCCGAGCCGGTAGCGCGCGGCGAACAGGCGCACCAGCGAGCGGTCGAGCAGGGCCTCCTCGACCTCGCCGCGCTCGATCGCCTTGCCGAGCTCGCGGTAGGCGTAGCCGCAGTTGAGGTCGTGGCCGGCTTTCAGCGCGGCGGCGGACGAGCCGGCGTTGTCGGCGCGGAAGTAGTGGAACTGGGTCATGTCGTCGACCGCGTCGCAGTCGGACACGACGAAGCCCTTGAAGCCCCAGTCGCCGCGCAGGCGGCCGTCGAGCAGCGCCTCCGAGGCACACGCCGGGGTGCCGTGCAGCGCGTTGTAGGCGCACATCACCGAACCGGCCTGGCCCTCGACCAGCGCGGTGCGGAAGGCCGGCGTGTAGGTCGCCTCCAGGTCGTGCGGGGAGACGTCCACGTCGAAACCGTGGCGGCCCGGCTCCGGGCCGCTGTGCACGGCCAGGTGCTTGGGCGTGGCGATCGTGCGCGGGTGCTGCAGGTCCTCGCCCTGCAGGCCGCGGATGAAGCCGACCGCGAGCTGGCCGGTGAGGTAGGGGTCCTCGCCGTAGGTCTCCATGCCGCGGCCCCAGCGCGGGTCGCGGAAGATGTTGATGTTCGGCGACCAGAGGGTCAGCCCGGCGTAGCGCCTGTGGTCCTTGCCGGGACCGCCGGCGAGGTTGAACTTGGCGCGCGCCTCGGTCGAGGTGACCGTGCCGACCTGTTCGAGCAGGGCCGTGTTCCAGCTCGCGGCCAGGCCGATCGCCTGCGGGAACACGGTGGCATGGCCGTTGCGGGCGATGCCGTGCAGGCCCTCGCTCCACCACTCGTAGGCGGGGATGCCCAGGCGCGGGATCGCCGGGGCGTCGTTCATCGCCTGCGCGACCTTCTCCTCGCGGGTCATCCTCGCGATCAGCGCGGCGGCCTTGTCCTCGGCCTGGTCGGCGCGGGCGGCCGGCAGCGCCAGGATGAGCGCAGCGGCGAGGGCGCCCCTCATTGCACCGGTTCGGCCGGCGCGCCGGCCAGGGTCGAGGCCAGGTCGCGCAGCTGCAGCGCGGCTTGCAGCTGCGCCAGCGTGGCGGCGCTGCGCACGTGCACCGTCAGCGGCTCGCCCGGCAGCAGGTCGAAGGCGTTGTCGGACAGCTGCACGTCGGTGTCGCCGAACGAGAGCCAGGCCTCGCGCGCCAGCACCGGGCTGGTCAGCGTCAGCGCGTAGCCGTCGCCATCGGCCTTCCACTCGCTGCGCACCTGCGCCTGCGGCAGCGCCAGCCGCTTGGCCGCGTCGAAGAACACGCTCTGGCGCGACAGCACGCGCTCGCCGTCGAGCAGCTCGAACACCGCGAACGTGCGTGCCGGGTCGGCGCCCTTCAGCAGTTCCGCATCGGTGTACGTCGCCACCCGCGTGCTGCTCAGCGGCGCCAGCTGCGCGGGCCGCGTGCGCGAGGACAGCGGCTTGCCGTCGAAGCCCAACACCCGCACCCGCCAGCGCGCGGCCAGCGGCGCGGTGCGATCGGAGACCAGCGAGACGGTGGTGGTGCCGTCCTTGCGCAGCGCGGCGACCAGCTCGGGCGCGTAGAAGCGGCGCGCGTGGAAGTGCAGCGCCTTCCAGCGGCCGTAGTAGTCCACGCTCGACCACGAGGCGACCGGCCAGACGTCGTTGAGCTGCCAGTACAGCGAACCCATCGTGCGCGGCCGCGAGGCCCGGTGGTGCTCGGCGGCGATCGCGATGCCCTCGGCCTGCATCAGCTGGCTGAGGTAGACGAAGCTCTCGAAGTCCTTCGGCTCGCCGAACTCGCGGCGGATGTACAGCAGCAGGCGCTGGTTGCCGTTGCCCTTGTCGAACTTCTGGTGCGCGCGCATCACCGGCGATTCCGGCTGCAGGTCGCCTTCCTGGGCGAACGCGCGGATCGTGCGCATGTCCGGGAACGACTGCAGGCCGTACTCGGACATGAAGCGCGGGGTGACGTTCATGTACTCGGTCACCGGCAGCGCCGGGCCGCCCCAGACCTTCCAGTAGTGCATGTCGCCGTCGTCGCTCTGGTCGGCCGCGCCGTCGAAGTCGGTGCCGGGCGAGGTCGCCCAGTACGGCGTGCCCGGCGAATTGTCCTTCACCGCCTCGCGCAGCACGCTGCCGAACAGCGTGGTCATGCCGCGCTCGATCCGGCTGCGCTCCTCCGGGTCGAGCGACTGCTTGAGCTTGACGCTGTCGCCCCAGTTCTCCCAGCCGACCTGGACCTCGTTGTTGCCGCACCACAGTACGATGCTGGGATGGTCGCGCAGCCGGCGTACCTGCTCGACCGCCTCCTGGCGGGTGTTCTCGCGGAATTCCACGTCGTAGGGCGGGACGCCGCCGCCGAACATGAAGTCCTGCCAGATCATGATGCCGAGTTCGTCGGCGATGTCGTAGAAGCGCTCGTCCTGGTAGTGGCCGCCGCCCCACATGCGCAGCATGTTCATGTTGGCGTCGCGCGCGTCCTGCAGCGTGCGCCGCATCGTCGCCTCGGTGACGCGGGAGGGGAAGCTGTCGAGCGGGATCAGGTTGGCGCCCTTGGCGAACACCGGGATGCCGTTGACCACGATCGCCATGCTCTTGCCCCACTGGTCCTTCTCGCGGCGCAGTTCGACCGAGCGCAGGCCGGTGACGCGCTTGAGCTGCTGGCTGTCGCCGGCGGCGTCGCGCAGCGTGGCCACGAACGTGTAGCGGTCCTGCGCGCCGTAGCCGGCCGGGAACCAGCGGCGCGGCTGGGCGATGCGCAGCGGCAGGTCGATGCGGTTGCTGCCCGCATCGACGGTGCGCTCCTCGCGCAGCCGCGCCACCTCGCGGCCGTCCGGGTCGAGTACCTGCACGTCGACCTGGAGCGGACCGCTGCGGCCGGCCTCGACGGTGACCTGCGCTTCCAGCTGGGCGGCGCCGGCGTCGACGCGCTGCTGGGCGATGTGCAGGTCGTCGACCCGCGCCGCGTCCCAGGCCTGCAGCGCCACGTCCTTCCAGATGCCGGCGTTGATGATGCGCGGGCCCCAGTCCCAGCCGAACTGGTAGGGCGCCTTGCGCACGTAGATGGAGCTGTTGCGGCCGGCCGGCTCGTCGCCGAACATCGAGTCGTAGGTGCCGGGCAGGCCGTAGGGCTGCTTGGCCAGCCACGGGCGCAGCGCCTCGACCGGCGAGCGGAAGGTGATCTCCAGCAGGTTGTCGCCGCGCTTGAGCAGCGGCCTGGCGTCCACCCGCCAGCGCCGGAACATGTTGGCGGCGTCGAGGATCTTCTCGCCGTTGAGCCGGACCTCGGCCAGCGTGTCCAGGCCGTCGAACACCAGCTCGACGTGCTCGCGCGCCAGCGTCGCCGCGTCGGCCTGGAAGCGGGTCCGGTACTGCCAGTCGCTGAGGCCGACCCATTGGATCAGGCCCTCGTTGTCGCGCAGGAAGGGATCGGGCACTACGCCGGCGGCGATCAGGTCGGTCTGCACCGTGCCCGGCACCTGCGCCGGCAGCCACTTTGCCACCTGCGGATGCTCCTTGGCCTGCGCCTGGCCGGGCATGAGCCGCAACTGCCAGCCGCTGTCGAGCGTCCGCGTGGACGGAGGCGCGGCCCAGCCCGGCATCGGCATGCTCAGCAGCAGCAGCGTCAGTGCGGCGGCGGGCAATCGACGGTGGAATGCAGGCATGGTGCTCTCCTCTTGCGGATCAGGGCGCGGCGGCCGGCGGCGCCTGCGCGGTGTGCTCGATCAGCCGGACGCCGCCGATCGCGTACAGCGGGCCGGCGATCGGCGCGGTGAAGCGCAGGCACAGGTCGTGCACGCCGCGGCGTGGCGGCAGCGGCGCCTCCAGCACGAACTGCTCGCCGAGGGTGTCGCCAGCCGGCAACGGCACGCTGGCCAGGCGCTCGCCGTCGCAGCCGGCCAGCACTTCCAATTCGCCCTGCGACGAGGTGGCCTGGTACTGGTGCACCTTGGACTGGTCGTGGGCCAGGCCGAAGTTGCGCGCCAACCGCGCCGCATCGACGCGGATCGCGGCGATGCCGTCCAGCCGCGCCTGTGGATACACCCAGCAGGCGTAGAACAGGTCGACGTCGTAGACCGGGGTATCGGTGCCGGGCATGTCCGGCAGCAGCGGCAGGCGCACGCCCAGCGCGCCCTTGTCGTAGCAGTTGACCAGCGCCTGGCTATCGGTGGACAACAGACTGGCGCGGTCGAAGTGGCGGCTGCGGGTGGCCGCCAGCGGCAGACCGTTGGCGGCGAACACCGTGGCCTTGACGGTGGCAGGCAGGGTCAGCGCGAACGGCGCGCCGTAGCGCGAGGAGTGCAGCGTCGGTTCGCTGCCGTCGGTGGTGTAGCGGATCTGGCCGAAGCCGGCCTGGTTGCCGAGCTTGACCTTGGCCGGCGCGCCGGCCAGCACCGGATCGGGGCCGCCTTCGAGCTCGATGTCGGCGGCGAAGGCGCTGTCGGCGTAGTCGATGCCGAGCGCGCGGTAGCGCTGCAGCTGCGCCGGCAGGCGCGCCAGGAAGCCATCCCAGCCGCGCGCGGCCGGCGCCGACCACGCCACCTCGGCGACCGCGGCCAGGCGCGGGAACAGCGCGTGGTCGACGTGCCAGGCCGAGGGCATGTATTCGGTCCACAACGCGCCCTGCACGCCCAGCACGTGCTGGCTCTGTTCGGCGGTCAGCGCCGCCGGTACCGGATCGAACGCGTACACGCGCGACAGCGGCAGCGGACCGATGTGGCCGTTGGGTTCGTCGCTGCGCGCGCTCTGCAGGTAGTTCAGGTACATCCAGCCGGCCGGCGCCAGCACCACGTCGTGGCCCTGGCGCGCGGCGGCGACCGCGCCGTCGATGCCGCGCCAGGACATCACCGAGGCGCTGTCGGGCAGGCCGCCTTCGAGGATCTCGTCCCAGCCGATCAGGCACCGGCCATGCGCGCTCAGGTACTGCGCCAGTTGCTGGTTGAACCAGCCCTGCATCGCGTGCGCATCCTTGACCCCGAGCCTGCGCATCTGCGCGCGCACCCTGGGCGAGGCTTGCCACTGGTCCTTGATCGCCTCGTCGCCGCCGATGTGGATGAATTGCGAGGGGAACAGTTCCAGCACTTCGTCGAGCACGCCGCGGATGAAGTCCAGGCTGCGCGCGTCGGTATCGAACAGCCACGGCTCGATGCCCCAATCGACGCTGACCTGCGGGCGTTGCCCGTCGGGGACGCCGACTTCCTCCGGATACGCGGCGACCGCGGCCTGGGCGTGGCCGGGCATGTCGATCTCCGGCAGGATCGTGATGTGGCGTGCGCCGGCGTAGGCGACCAGCTCGTGGATCTGGTCCTGGGTGTAGAAGCCGCCGACGCGCTGCGGCACGCCATGGCTGCCGGCGCCGGGTGGGGTGCGCCAGGCGCCGATCTCGGTGAGCTTCGGGTAGCGCTTGATCTCGATCCGCCAACCCTGGTCGTCGCTCAGGTGCAGGTGCAGCACGTTGAGCTTGTGCTGGGCCATCGCGTCGATCACGTGCTCGACCGTGGCGACGTCCTGGAAGTGGCGGGCGACGTCCAGATGCTGCCCGCGCCAGCCGAAACGCGGCCAGTCGCGCACCGTCGCGACCGGCGCCGACACCTCGCCGCGGCGAGCGTCCGCGGTCATCAGTTGCCAGGCGCTGATCGCGCCGTAGAACAGCCCGGCGTCGTCGCGCGCGGCGATGCGCATGCCCTGCGCGTCCACGTCGAGCACGTAGCCCTCCGGGTGTTCGACCGGCGCGCGCGGGTCGAGCGCGAGGCGGATGCTGCCGGGTGTCGGCGTCGCCTCGGTCTTCACCGCCAGCGCCAGGCCGCGGGTGCGCCGCAGCAGGTCGGCGAGGTAGCGCGCACTGCGCAGCGCGGTGGCATCGCCGGGCACGACCGAGATCGGCGTGCCCGCGCCGACGTCGAGCCGGCCGCTGCGGCGTTCGCCTTCGACCGGGGCGGGGATCAGCGGCAGCGGCTCGTGCGGGTCGGCGGTGGGGAGCAGGGAAGGGACGCCGGTATCGTGCCGCTCGTCGCTGCAGCCGCCGAGCAGTAGTGCGGCCAGGGCGAGAACGAGCAGGCGGGCGAACGTCGTGCGGGACACGGGGAGCGTCATGCGGCGGTCTTCCGGAGGCGGCGTGGCGTAGTGTGCAGCGTTCGGGAAAGACGAGGTCCTCAGCGCGTGGCCGGCGGCAGCTCGTCCCATACCTGCGGGTCCTCGGCGCCGAGCACCCAGCAGCTGAAGCCCTCCAGCCCGTACTGCTTCACCAGGTCGTAGCGGGCGCGGAAGCTGCGCGCGTCGGGGCGGAATACCCACTCGCGCATGTCGTCGCGGTAGAAGTAGAACCACGACTCCTGCTCCACCTCGTCCCATTGCACCGTTGCGTTCTGCTCGATCGCCAGCGGGAACGACTCGTCGGCGTCGATGTAGTCGGCGTCGATGTTGGAGGCCTCGCTGCCGTCGGCCTTGACCGGATCGCCGGTGTACCAGCGGTAGCCGTAGGTGGCGATGCCGAGCGACAGCTTGTGCCTGGGCACCAGGGTCAGCGCGTACTCCAGGTTCTTGCGCATCCAAGGCATGCCGTCGACCGGGCCGGGCGCGGTCCAGCGGGTGTGCTGGTCGTAGGTCATCAGGCTGATCAGGTCGGCGGCCTGGCCCAGCGCCTTCAGGTCGTAGGCGCCGCGCCAGTATTCCCACATCCACTTGGCGAAGCGCCCGCCCTCGGCATGGCCCGGCGCGTTCGGCACCACCGCCACCGACAGGGTCATGCCGGCCTGGTGCAGCGCGTCGGCGGTCTGTTCGACCATCCGCGTGTAGGCGTCGCGGTCGGTCCAGGCGATGCTCTCGAAATCGAACTGGAAGCCCCGGTAGCCGCGCGCCCTGCCCTCGCGGACCAGGGACTCGTTCATCCGTCGCTTGGCGTCCTCGTCGTGCAGCAGCCTGTGGAAGCCCTCGCGCCCGGCGGTCATCGACAGGATCGGCGTGACCGGCAGCCGTTTCGCGCGCGCGATGCGGTAGATGTAATCGTTCGGCCCGCCGTTGACCAGGCCGTTGGCGTCCACGCCGTACCAGGTCGGCACCAGCACGTCGATCTTGTCGACGTTGGCCAGGAACGAGTTGGTCGATTTCTGCGTGCCCATCAGATAGAACAGCGCGCTCGGGTTCCGGGCCAGGGCCGGCGCAACCAGGGCCAGCACCAGCATCAGCGCGGACAGTCGCTTGATCATCGTCGATTCCGTCAGCGGGTGATGGGCGGGGAGGCCAGTTCGATCCGGTACACCCAGGCGTGCGCGCCGACCGGCCGTGCCGGCAGGCGCAGGTGCAGGCCGTCGGTGTGCTGCTCGAACGGCACCGGGCGGCCATCGGTCAGCAAAGTCACCGCGCGCACGCCGTCGGCGGGCTTGAGCGAACGGATCACCGCTTTGCCGCCGGCCGGCCAGCCCAGCTCGATCGCGTACAGCGCGCCGTCGCGCACGGTGAAACGGAAGTCCTGCGGCGTGTACGGCCGGGTCTTGATGTCCTGGAAGGTGCCGCCGACCACTTCGGTCGGGCCCTCGCCGTAGACGCGCCACGGCGTGCTGTCGTAGATCGCATCGCCGTTGACCTGGAGCCACTGGCCGATCGCCAGCAGGATGCCGCGTTCGGTATCGGGGATGCTGCCGTCCGCGCGCGGGCCGATGTTGAGCATCAGGTTGCCGTTCTTGGCGACCACGTCGGCGAGCATGTGGATGATGAAGGTCGGCGACTTGTAGCTGTCGTGCTCGATGTAGCCCCACGAGGCGTTGCTGACCGAGGTGTCGGTCTGCCAATGGGTCGAGTGGATGCCGGTGAGCTGGCCGCGCTCGATGTCCAGCGTGCCGGCGCCTTCCGGGAACGCGCCGAGCTTGTAGTTGACCACCACGCCGCCGCGCGCTGCGCCGTGGTTGTAGTAGTACGCCAGCAGGGTCGGCAGGGTGGCGCGGAAGGTCGGGTGGGCGATCCACCAGTCGAAATAGATCAGGTCCGGGTCGTAGCGGTCGATCAGTTCGGTGGTGCGCGCCAGCCAGTCGTCGAGCCAGGCCTGCGAGACGGGGGTCCAGTCGTTGGCGACGTCGCCGTCGTGCTTGCCCGGCAGCCGCAGCTGCGCCGGGCCGTACAGGCCGGCGTAGCGCGGGTCGTTGACGTCGGAGTCGAAGGCGCGGCCGCCGTCGAAGAACCAGTCGTGCTCGGCGCGGTGCGAGGACAGGCCGAAGTGCAGACCCTGCGCGCGGATCGCGGTGGACAGCTCGCCAAGCAGGTCGCGCTTCGGCCCCATCTTCTTGGCGGTCCAGTCGGAGAGCTGCGAGTCGTACAGGGCGAAGCCGTCATGGTGTTCGGCCACCGGCACCACGTAGCGCGCACCGGATTCGCGGAACAGCGCCGCCCAGGCCTGCGGGTCGAACTTCGACGCGGTGAACAGCGGGATCAGGTCCTTGTAGCCGAACGTCGCCTGCGGGCCGTAGGTGGCGAGGTGGTGCATGTATTCCTTCGAGCCGGGCTGGTACATGTTGCGCGAGTACCACTCGCTGCCGAACGCGGGCACCGAGAACACGCCCCAATGGATGAAGATGCCGAACTTGGCGCCGTCGTACCAGGACGGCGAGCGGTACTGCTTGAGCGAGCTCCAGTCGGGATGGAACGGGCCCTGGCGCGCGCCGTCGCCGGCCTCGCGCAGCAGGCGCTCGCGCTCGGGCGCGTATTTGGCGGTGGCCTGCAGCCACTGCGTGTCGATCTGCTCGGGCGACAGCATGGCCGCGGTCGCGGCGGTGGGCATGTTCTGCCCGGCAGCGTTGGCGCTGCACAGCGCCAAGCCCAGCAGCGCCAGCGGAGCCGGGCGGAGCGGTCCGGCGCAATGCGGTGCGCGATGCGTTTTCATGCTGCCTTATCCCCTTGAAGTCGGGATGGACGCACCATCCCGCGGTGTTCGATGCCGTATCCGGTCCGGGCTGGCGGATGCCAGCGGCCGGACCGGACACGGGGTGGGTTCCCTGCGCCCCGGGGCGGAACGATCCCGGGGGCGGCCGGCAGCTCATGTTGCTCGAGCGCGCCACTTGCCGTTCTCGAAGAACGGACCGAGGTTCTGCGTGTTGTGCAAGCCGTGCCGCATCAGAACTTGAAGTTGAACGTCAGCTGGGCAAAACGGCCGCTCTTGTAGACGCCGAGCGGCGCGTACTTGACCTGGCTGTACCAGTAGTAGGTCGAGTCCAGAAGATTGCTGGCGTTGAAGTTGACGGACATCCTGTCGTTGATCTGGTACGCCGCGCTCAGCCCGAGCTCCTTGTAGGAATCGGTGAATACCTGCGAGTTCAGGCGCCCGACCTGGGTGAAGTATTCCGAGCGGTAGCTGTAGTTGATGCGGATGGTGAACGGGCCGTACTCCCAGTAGGGGATAACGTTATAGGTGTTCTTCGACAGGTACGGCAGATTCAGGCCAGGCTGGGTGTCGGCGTCGGCGTAGGTGTAGTTGACCTGGAAACCGAAGCCGTAGCCCAGGCTTTGCTGGTAGGCCAGCGAGGCGCCCTTGACCTTGGCGCCGGAGTAGTTGACCGGCGAGGTGATCGAATAGGTGCCGCTGACCCCCGTGAGCGCGTTGGTGCGTGTCTGTTCGGTGGTGACGTTGACGATGTAGCTTCCGATGTCGCGGTAGAAGACTTCGCCCGAGAGCGCGCTGGCCTTGTTGATGTACCACTCGGCTGCCAGGTCGAAGTTGTTCGACTCGTAGGGCTTGAGGTTCGGGTTGCCGCCGCTGCCGCTCATGGTGGTGTCGTCGAGGCTGACGGCGCCGGCCAGGTCGCCGTAGCGCGGACGCGCGATCACCTTCGAGGCACCAAAGCGCAGGACCACCTCGTCGGTCAAGTCATAGGCGATATTGAAGCTGGGCAGTGGCTTGTAGTAGTGCGTCTTGGAGTGGGCCAGCTGGTAGGTGCCGTCGTTGTCGCCGTCCAGCCAGTAGTTGGACTTGTCCAGGGTGTAGACGTAGCGCAGGCCGACGTTGCCGCGGAACTTGCCGGCTTCGAAGTCCAACTGCGCATAGACGTCGTTGGTCAGTTCCTTGACGTCGAACGAAGAGCTGTAGTCGGGATGGAAGGTGCCCGGCGGCAGCGACTTCAGGTAGGCCAGAACACGGCCCAGGTTGGCGGTGCTCCAATACACCAGGTCGCCGCTGGCGTTCAGACCGTCGAACAGGTTGCTCGGCGTGGTACCTGGGCTGAATTCGGTCAGGGTGACGTCTTCGTCAGCGTAGATCGCATTGCCCCAGGCGTTGTTGCTGTTGTCATGGTCGAGGTGCTTGTAGCCCAGCTGCAGCTTGTTGAACGGACCCCATTGGATATCGCGGGTCGCGTCGAACTGGAAATACTTCTCGCGGTCGTCGCTGACCGAGTAGTAGATGCCGCCCGCCTGGGTGCCCGTTGTCAGCCCCCAGTTGGAAGCGCTGCCGTCGTCGTAGGAAACGTTGGAGCTCTTGCCGTTGTAGGCGAAGCTGTAGCCTCCGGACAGCAGTAGGTATTTCATCAGGTACTCCGGATCCTTGCCACCGCTGGCCGAGGTTGTGCCTGCCTGGGTGGTGAACACCCAACTGTCGCCGTAATAGTCGTGGCGCAGGTTCAAACTTTTGGTCTTGACCTCGCTCACCCGGTAGTTGGCGTCCAGTTGTGCATAGGCATCGCCGCTGACCGTGGCCGAGGTGATGTATCCGTTGCTGGTCGTGTAGGAGCTGATCTGACTGGTCGAGCAGGCCGGGCAGACGTAGCGCGCCTCGCTGTAGTTGTTGTACTTGCCCTTGATGTAGATGCCGGTCAGGTTGAACTCGTTGCGGTCGTTCGGCTTCCATTGCAGGGCGATCTGGGCGCCGTCGCGCTGGCGTTGCTGCTGGAAGTAGGAGCTGCTGATGCCCACCGGCATCTTGTAGCCGTTGTAGGTGGTATAGCCCCAGTACTCAATGCCGGCGCGGGAGATGTCCTGCTTGTCATGGGTGACCGAGGCCAGGAAGCCGAAGGTGTCGTCCTGGTTCTTCCAGCTGTACAGGAACGAGCCGCGCGGGTTGCTCTTGTCCGAGCGGTCGTTGTAGCTGTAGCCGAGCGAGCCGCGGATGGTGTTGGCCGGCAGGTCCAGCGGTTTGCGCGTATGCACGATCACGGTGCCGCCGATCGAGCCCTCGTCGATGCGCGCTTCCGGACTCTTGTACACCTCCATTAGGCCGATGATCTCCGGCGAGAGCAGGGTGTAGTTGAAGGTGCGGCCGCTGGTGTCGGTCGGGTTGCCGCCCCAGTCGCCCGAGGCTATGGTCTGGCCGTTGACCAGCACGCGGTTCAGTGCTGGGTCGGTGCCGTTGATGCTGACCTTCTCGCCCTCGCCGAACTGGCGGTCGACGCTGATGCCGGGCAGGTGCGAGAGCGACTCGGCGGCGTTGGTGTCGGGGAACTTGCCGATGTCCTCGGCGCTGATCGCGTCGACGACCGCGTTGGCCGCGCGCTTGACCGCCAGGCTCTTCTCCAGCGAAGCGCGATAGCCAGTGACGGTGACGGTATCCAGCTCCGTCGCTGCCTGCCCGGTGTCAGTGGATTCCTGTGCGCCGGCCTGCGTCACGAAGCTCAGGCTGGCCATGATCGCAACCGAAAGAAGGGTGTGCTTGTGGTTCATGGTACTTCCCCGTAGATGATTGAGTTGAGACGGCGCTGCCACCGTCCTGTCTATTGCTTCGTCTGCCTTTGCCCTGTGACTGCGTGCCGTGCCCGCTATCCGTCCGCTTAAGGCATGCGGACGACGGCGTCTGTTAACCCGCTTCGTATTGGCCGAGGTACCAATTCGCGGCGCCGAGGACGCCGAGTTGCCCGTGCTCGACCAGGCGCACGGGTATGCGTTCGAGCGCGGCGCGCATGCTGCCCTTGTTGAGGAAGCGCGCGACGAAACTGCTCTGTTCGAGGAAGCCGCGGATCTGCGACAGGAAGCCGCCGGCGAGGCGGATGCCGCCGGTGGCGCCGTAGTTCATCGCCATGTCGCCGACCGCGCTGCCGAGGATCTCGCAGAAGATCTCCAGCGCTTCGCGCGCGAGCGGATCGCTGCCGGCCTGTGCGGCGGCGGTGATTTCGCCGGGCGTGGCCAGCGCGGCGCGCACGCCGTGCAGTTCGCACAGCGTGGCGTAGACATTGCGGATGCCGGGGCCGGAAAGCACGTGCTCGATCGACACGTGCGGCTGTGATTCGAACATGCGGGTCAGCAGGCGCAGTTCGCGTGGGTTGCCCGGGGCCAGCGCCGACTGTCCGGCCTCGGTCGCCAGCACGAAGGGGCGCTTACCGCGCGGGATCCAAACCGCCGCGCCCAGTCCGGTGCCGGGGCCGAGCACCAGCACCGGGCCGGCTGCGGCCGGTTCGTCCGGCCCGGCGATGCGGAAGGTTTCTGCGGCCGGCAGAGCGGCCGCGGCGTAGGCCACCGCCTCGAAGTCATTGACCAGGCGCAGGTCGGTGAAGCCGAGGCGCTCGCGGGTCTCGGGAATCGACAGCGGCCACGGCAGGTTGCTGGCGATGACGGTGCTGTCGTCCAGGGCATAGCCGGCGCTGGCGACCACGCCGCGGTCGATTTTCGTGTCCGGCTGCGAGGCGAGGAATCCGATGATGAAATCGCCAAGCGTGGCTTGATCGGTGCAGTCGTACTTGTGAAAGGCGAGTACTTCGAGCGGACGGCCCGTGCCGCCGCTGCGCACGATGGCCAGGCGCACGTGAGTGCCGCCGATGTCCGCCGCGAGGAACGGCGCGCTTTCGGCCAACAGATTTGCAAAAGCCGGATCGACCATCGCGAACACGCCTCTCTCAACGCCCCAGCCCGTCGTGGCGCCCCCCCAGCGCCCGGTTCGAGCCGAGTTTTGACAGGCCAAGACAACGATGTCAATGGGTTGTCATCAATTCGTGTCGGTCGCTGGCTGATAAGCAACAAATCTGCAACAAAATGAAAAACATGAAGGGATTTAACGCATGGATGTGGTTATTTCCCGGGATTGGCGCGCGCTTGGACATGGCCCTGAAGTCTGCCGGACAGGTGCCGGCGATCGCCCGCAACGCCCGTCGTGGCCGGCTTCCGGCGACGACGCGGCGATCCGGGGCTGGTAGAAACGAGGAAACTATGACAACGTTAGTCATGGTTGAAGCAGCGCACGGCATTGCGACCGTGCATCCGCCGGCGGCGCCGGCTGCCGTCCGGACGAGACGCCAATGTCCATGACCACGCGCGACACCGCCTCGATCGCCATCGTCGGCCTGTTGTTCTTCATCTTCGGCTTCGTGACCTGGCTCAACGGGCCGCTGATCGGTTTCGTCAGGCTGGCCTTCGACCTGGACGAGGTACGCTCGTTCCTGATCGTGTTCGTGTTCTACATCTCCTACTTCGTGCTGGCGCTGCCGTCGGCGGCGATCCTGAAATCCACCGGGATGAAGAAGGGCATCGCGCTGGGCCTGCTGGTGATGGCGGCCGGCGCGGCGCTGTTCGGCCAGTTCGCCACTCAGCGCTGGTATGCCGGCGCGCTGTCGGGGCTGTTCGTGATCGGCGCCGGCCTGGCCGTGCTGCAGACCGCGTCGAATCCGTACATCAGCCTGCTCGGCCCGATCGACAGCGCGGCGCGGCGCAGCGCGGTGATGGGCATCTGCAACAAGGTCGCCGGCATCCTCGCCCCGCTGGCGCTCGGCTCGCTGGTGCTGCACGGCATGGGCGACCTGTCCGTGCAGGTGGCTGCGGCCGATCCGGCCGGCAAGGAGGCGCTGCTGCAGGCATTCGCCAGTCGTATCCACGCCCCGTACTTGGCGATGGCTGGACTGCTGGCATTGCTGGGCATCGGCGTGCTGTTCTCGCCGCTGCCGGAGATATCGGTCAACGAGGCCAATACCGAAGCCGTCGACGCTGCGGGTTCGGGGCGCGCCAGCATCTTCCAGTTTCCGCACGCGTGGCTGGGTGCGCTGTGCATCTTCTTCTACGTCGGCATCGAAGTGCTGGCCGGCGACGCTATCGGCACTTACGGCAACGGCTTCGGCCTGCCGCTGGACCAGACCAAGTTCTTCACCAGCTTCACCCTCGGCGCGATGCTGGTCGGCTATGTGCTCGGCTGGATCGTCATCCCGCGCTACGTTTCGCAACAGGCCTACCTGAAGTGGTCGGCGCTGCTGGGCATTACGTTGGCCTTCGCCGCGTTCCTCACCCGTGGGTACGTCGCGGTCGGTTTCATCGCCGCGCTCGGCTTCGCCAACGCGATGATGTGGCCGGCGATCTTTCCGCTGGCGATCAAGGGCCTGGGCCGCTTTACCGAAACCGGCTCGGCGCTGCTGGTCATGGGCATCGCCGGCGGCGCGATCGTTCCGCAGCTGTTCGTGTACCTGAAGCAGGCTTGCGGCTTCCAGGGCGTGTTCCTGCTCCTGGCACTGGCCTGCTACGCCTACATCCTGTTCTTCGCCGTGCGCGGGCACCGCGCCGGTGCGGTCGTCAAGGTCGCGGCGGACGCGATATCTTCGCCGCAATAGAGCTGGGGACTCGGGCATGCACAGACCCACCATCAAGGACGTCGCCGAGCGTGCCGGGGTGTCGCTCAAGACCGTCTCGCGGGTGATCAACAACGAGCCCTCGGTGGTGCAGGGCACGCGCCAGCGCGTGCTGCGCGCGATCGCCGAACTGGACTACGCGCCCGACCAGAACGCGCGCAACCTGCGCAGCGGCACGCCGTTCGTGGTCGGGCTGGTCTACGACAATCCCAACCCCTACCACATCATCGCCATCCAGAACGGCGTGCTGGCGGCCTGCCGCGAGACCGGCTTCGGCCTGCAGATCCAGCCGGTCGATTCGACTTCGCCGCTGCTGGCCGAGCAGTTGGCCGAGTTCGTGCAGCGCTCGCGCCTGGCCGGGCTGGTGCTGACCGCGCCGATGTCCGAGCGCGACGAGCTGGTGGCCGCGCTGGTGGCGCGCCGGATCGCGCTGGTGCGCATCATCGCCGCCACCGAGGACCCGGGCGAGGGCCCGCCCTGCGTGTACGTGGACGACCGCGACGCCGCCTACGAGGTCACCGAGCACCTGATCCAGCTGGGCCACGTGCGCATCGGCTTCATCATGGGCGGCGTTGCGCACCGTTCCAGCAGCGAGCGCCATGCCGGCTACCTGCAGGCGCTGCAGGACTACGGCATCAAGGCCGACAAGCACCTGCTGGTGCATGGCGACTATACCTTCGACGACGGTTTCCGCGGCGCGCGCCGGTTGCTGGCGCTGCGCGAGCCGCCGACGGCGATCTTCGGCTGCAACGACGAAATCGCCGCCGGGGTGCTGGCCGCGGCCACCTCGGCCGGCATGAACGTGCCCTACGACCTGTCCATCGCCGGCTTCGAGGACAGCCCGTTCTCCAAGCACTCTTGGCCGCCGCTGACCACCGCCAAGCAGGCCACCGAGGACATCGCCCGCCAGGCCGCGCGCCTGCTGATCGCGAGCCTGCGCCAGGATGCCTACGCCGACCCGCCCATGGCCCTGCATAATCAGGGCTTCACCCCGCAGCTGGTGGTGCGCGGCTCGACCGCACCGATGCGCCCACGCGCCGGCCGCAATCAGGAATCCACCGCATGAATGACCCTCGCACGTTGCCCGCGCCCGCCGCCACCTTGATGTTTGCCGAAGCCGCCTCCGCCGGTGCGGTGGTGCGCGCGCAGTTCGCGCGCAACCGGGCGGCGGTGGAGGCGCTGGCGCAGCGCCTGCGGGCGGTGCCGCCGCCGTTCGTGGCCACCTGCGCGCGCGGCAGTTCCGACCATGCGGCCACCTTCGGCAAGTACCTGATCGAGACCCAGCTGGGGATCGTCACCGCCTCGGCCTCGCCCTCGGTCGGCTCGGTGTACGCCGCGCCGCTGCGGCTGCGCGGCGCGCTGTTCGTGGTGATCTCGCAGTCGGGCAAGAGCCCGGACCTGCTGCGCAACGCCCAGGCCGCGCGCGCGGCCGGCGCGCACGTGCTGGCGCTGGTGAACGTGGAGGACTCGCCGCTGGCGGCGCTGGCCGATACGGTGATCCCGCTGTGCGCCGGCGCCGAGCGCAGCGTGGCGGCGACCAAGAGCTATCTGGCGGCGCTGGCCGCGCTGCTGCAGCTGGCCGCGCACTGGTCGCAGGACGCCGCCCTGCTGGCCGCGTTGGAGGCCCTGCCGGCGGCGCTGGAAGCCGCCTGGCAGGCCGACTGGTCGGCGTTGGTGGCCGGCCTGGAGCCGGCACGCAACCTGTTCGTGCTTGGCCGCGGCCTGGGCCTGGGCGCGGCGCAGGAGGCGGCGCTGAAGTTCAAGGAGACCTGCGGCCTGCACGCCGAGGCCTACAGCTCGGCCGAAGTGAAGCACGGGCCGATGGCGTTGGTGGGGCCGGGCTTCCCGGTGCTGTGCTTCACCCAGCCCGACGGCACCGAGGCCGGCACCCTGGCGCTGGCGCAGGAGTTCCGCACCCGCGGCGCGCAGGTGTGGGTGGCCGCGGGCCAGGCCGAAGCGGTGCCGGGGCTGCTGCCGCTGGCCGCTGCGCCGCACCCGGCCTGCGCGCCGCTGCTGGCGGTGCAGAGTTTCTACCGCGCCGCCAATGCGCTGGCGCTGCGCCGCGGGCACAATCCCGACGTGCCGCCGCACTTGAATAAAGTGACCGAGACGGTCTGAACAAGTGTCCACCTTTGCCCTCGCCAACGCCCAGGTCCTGACCGCCGACGGTTTCCGCGCCGACGCCGCGGTGGTGGTCGAAGATGGCCGGATCGCCGCCATCGTCGACGCCGCCGAGGCCGCGCGCCGCGCCGGCGTCGTGCACGACCTGCACGGCCACTGGCTGCTGCCCGGCTTCATCGACATCCAGGTCAACGGCGGCGGCGGCGTGCTGTTCAACAACACGCCCACCGCCGAGGGCATCGCCGCGATCGGCCGCGCCCATCGCAGGTTCGGCACCACCGCCTTCCTGCCGACCCTGATCAGCGACGACGCGGCGGTGATGGCGCGCGCCATCGCCGCCACGCGCGCGGCCATCGCCGCCGGCGTGGACGGCGTGGTCGGCATCCACCTGGAAGGCCCGTACCTGGCGCCGGCGCGCAAGGGCACCCACGACGCCGGCAAGTTCCGCGTGCCCGATGCGGCCGAGGTGGAACTGGCCGCCTCGCTCGGCAACGGCGTGACCCTGCTGACCCTGGCGCCCGAACAGGTGCCGCTGGAAACGATCCGCGCGCTGGCCGAGCGCGGGGTGATCGTCGTCGCCGGCCACACCGCGGCCGACTACGAACAGGCGCGCGCCGGCCTGGACGCCGGCATCCGCGGCTTCACCCACCTGTACAACGCGATGTCGCCGCTGCAGGGGCGCGAGCCCGGCGCGGTCGGCGCGGCGCTGGAGGACGCGGACAGCTGGGTCGGCATCATCGTCGACGGCGTGCACGTGCACCCGGCCTCGCTGCGGGTGGCGATCGCCGCCAAGCCGCGCGGCAAGATGGTGCTGGTCACCGACGCGATGCCGATGGTCGGCGCCGACGACCCCAGCTTCGATCTGTACGGCGAGACCATCACCGCGGTGGACGGGGTGGTGCGCAACGCCGCCGGTGCGCTGGCCGGCTCGGCGCTGGACATGGCCGGCGCGGTGCGCAACAGCGTGCGCCTGCTCGGCCTGCCGCTGGACGAAGCGGTGCGCATGGCCACGCTGTACCCGGCGCAGTTCCTCGGCCTGCAGCACGAGCGCGGCGCGATCGCTCCGGGTTTGCGCGCGGATCTGGTCGAGCTGGACCTTGATTTGCAGGTGTGCCGGACCTGGATAGGCGGGCGCGCGTAGCGCGGTCCAACCACAGCCCAGCGCCTACAATGGCGCCATGGATATCCCTCACAACTCCGCCGTCCGCCTCAAGAACGCCTGGCGCTCCAGCCATCCCTGGATCTTCCAGAAGCTGGTGGACAAGCCGCCGCAGAAGCCCAGGCCGGGCAGCATCGTCGACGTGTTCGGGATCGAGGGCGACTTCGTCGGCCGCGGCTTCTACAACGGCCATTCGCGCATCGCCGTGCGCATCCTGGAGACCGATCCGGAGGTGGCGGTCGACGCGGCCTGGTTCGCGCGCAGGATCGCCGCCGCGGTGGCGCTGCGGCGCGAGGTGCTCAAGTTGGATGAAATATCCGACGCCTGGCGGGTGGTGCACAGCGAGGGCGACGGCCTGAGCGGGCTGGTGGTGGACCGCTACGGCGAGCTGCTGGTGGTGGAGTTCTTCGCCGCCGGCATGTTCCGCCACCGCGAGTGGATCCTCGACGCGCTGCGTGCGCAGTTCCTCGGCTGCCGCTTCCACCTGTTCGCCGACGAGCACGTGCAGAAGCAGGAAAGCTTCGACTGGCGCACCAGCGAGGGTACCGAGCCGGTGACCATCCGCGAGCACGGCATCGCCTTCCGCGCCGACCCGGCCGGCGCGCACAAGACCGGCTTCTTCGCCGACCAGCGCGACAACCGGCAGTGGCTGAGCCAGCACGTCGAAGGCAGGTCGGTGCTCGACCTGTGCTGCAACACCGGCGGCTTCGCGGTGTACGCGGCGGTGCGCGGCGCGGCCGAGGTGCTGGGGGTGGACATCGACGCCGAGGTGATCGAGATCGCCAAGGCCAATGCGCGCCTGAACCAGGTGCGGCCCAGGTTCGTGCAGGCCGACATCTTCCCGTGGCTGCGCGACGCGGCCGTGCGCGGCGACCGCTACGACGTGGTGATCCTCGACCCGGCCAAGATGACCCGCGACCGCGAGCAGGTCATCGCGGCGCTGAAGAAGTACCTGGACATGAACAAGCTGGCGCTCGGCGTGTGCAAGCCCGGCGCGCTGTTCGCCAGCTTCTCGTGCACCGGCCTGGTCAGCGAGGAGCAGTTCCTGGACATGCTGCGGCGCGCGGCCTTCTACGCCGGCCGCACGATCCAGGTACTGAAGGTCGCCGGCGCCGGTCCGGACCATCCGTTCCTGGCCCACGTGCCCGAGTCGCGCTACCTGAAGGCGGCGTTCTGCCGGGTGCTGGATTGAACGAAGCCGCGCCCGCGCCGGCGCGCGGCCGGCGGCTGACGCGGGTCTTGTTCGCGCTGTCGGACCTGGTCGCCGGCCTGGCCGCGGTCGGTGCGGCGCTGGTGGCGGTGCTGGCGCCCTTCGCCCGCCGCCTGCCGGAGATCGGTACAGCGCCGGTGGCCACGCTGATGGCCGGTTCGCTGCTGTATGGGCTGCTGGCGGTCGGCGCCTTCGCCGTCTCGCGCCGGCGCATGCTCGGCGGCGCCTCGCTGCTGGCGATCGTCGCGGTGCTGGCGGCGGCGGTCGGCATGCGCCCGGCGTGGATCGTCGCGCTGGCGGTACTGGCGTTCGCCGCGCTGCCGCTGCTGCGGGTGTGGGCCGAGCTGAGGCAGGCCGAGCGCGGTCGCTGATCCTGCCGCGGGTTGCACTACCGTTGGCGCGCGACAACATTTACCGTGGTCCGGTCCTTGCCGCCGAGTGCCCCGCCATGTCCAGCCGTCGCCTGCTGTCCACCTGCCTGCTCGCCCTGCTGCCGCTGGCCACCGCCCACGCCGTCGAGTTCTCCCAGGCCGAACTGGCGCGCGCCAAGGCCCTGCAGGAGCGGCTGGTGACGCTGGACACGCACCTGGACACCCCGGCCAACTTCGAGCGACCGGGCGGCTTCGACATCCTCGCCGCGCATCCGGGCAGCCCGCTGTCGCAGGTGGACTATCCGCGCATGGTCCAGGGCGCGTTCGACGGCGGCTTCTGGGCGATCTACACCGGCCAGGGCGACCGCAGCGAGCGGGCGCACCTGCAGGACCGCGACGCCGGCCTGCAGCGGCTGATCGCGATCAAGCAGATGCTGGCCGCGCACGCGGACAAGTTCGAGCTGGCCACCACCCCGGCCGACGCGGCACGGATCAAGGCCGAGGGCAAGCGCGTGGTCTACATCAGCATGGAGAACGCCAGCCCGCTGGTGGCTGATCCGTCGCTGCTGGAGTTCTACTACAAGCAGGGCCTGCGCCTGATGAGCACGGTGCACTTCCTCGACAATGAGTTCGCCGATTCGGCCACCGATCCCAAGGGGCCGGAGTGGCATGGCCTCAGCCCGGCCGGCAAGGCGCTGGTCGAGCATGCGCAGAAGCTGGGCATCGTGATCGACCAGTCGCACGCGTCCGACGCGGTGTTCGACGACCTGATCGCAATGTCGCCGGTGCCGATCCTGCTCTCGCACAGCAGTTCGCGGGCCATGCGCGACCATCCGCGCAACCTCGACGACGTGCGCCTGAAGGTGCTGGCCGCGCACGGCGGGGTGATCCAGCTGAATTCGTACAGCGGCTACCTGATCGACGACGGCGCCACGCCCGAGCGCCAGGCCGCGCTGAAGGCGCTGCAGGACAAGTACGACGAGGAGCGCATGACCATGGCCGACGGCGAGCGTTTCGCCGCCGAGCTGAAGGCGCTGGACGCCAGGTATCCGGTGCGCAAGGCCACGCTGGACGATTTCTTCGTCCACCTGCAGCACGTGCTCGAGCTGATCGGCCCCGAGCACGTCGGCATCGGTATGGACTGGGACGGCGGCGGCGGCGTGCAGGGCATGGAGGACGTCTCCGATCTGCCCAAGATCACCGCCTGGCTGCTGCGCAAGGGCTACAGCGAGCGGCAGATCGCCGGCATCTGGGGCGGCAACGTGCTGCGGGTGATGCGACAGGCGCAGGACTGGGCGGCCGCGCAGCAGGCGCCCGCGACGGCGGGGCGATAAAGGTGGTTCTTCTCCCAACCGAGGAAACGCCGCTGCGGCGCTGGCTTCGGCGGGACGCCGTGCCCTGCCGCCGGGAGCCGCTTTTCCCTCGGCAGGGCATCCTGCCCTGACTCGGGCGCGCGCCTTCCATGGCGCGCTTGTCGCGGCCCCCAGCGGCAGGACACGGCTATCGTGGGTTGATGGTTTTGCCGCTTCGGCCGCAAGCAGCGGCAATGACGGGCCGATGCGCAGCCTCCGGTGGGGATGCGGAAAGCAGGCCAGGGACGGCCTGCGGCGGCGAGTCGGACATGGATGTCCGACCGAGCCGAGGAGTATCCCCGCCGGGGGCTGCGCAGGTTTCCGAAGTCAGTACGCCCAACGGCCTGGAACTGCCATTTCCCGCAATCGGGTGAAGAACCATGAAAGTCTCCGTCCCAGCGGCGGCACGGGTCCGGCGGCGGGGTGGTCGGCGCTGACGAGGACGCGGCCGCGTGCTGCAGCGCAGGAAGGTCTGGCGCGCTGTTCTTGGGCGATCAAGCACTTCCGTGACCGGTTCGGTGCAATGCGCTGACAAGAATTGACACATATCGCCGCCCCCTCTATGACAGCGCTGCCAAATCGCCCGGGAGGGGGCCAGCCATGCACCACCATCATCACGCAGCAGCGCGTGCCGCTTCCGTGCGCACGCGTCCGACCGTCCATGTCCTGACCCTGGCCTGCGCGCTGGCGCTGGCGCCGCTGGCACAGGCCCAGCAGACCACCGGCGACGAGCAGCAGACCACCCCCACGACCACCACCGAGCAGAAGCCGGCCACCGCCAAGAAGGCCGACCGCGAGGCCGGATCGGAGCAGGGCCAGGTCAAGGAACTGGAAACGGTGCACGCCACCGGCATCCGCGGCAGCATCGCCACCTCGATGGAGACCAAGAACGAGGCCACCTCGATCGTCGAGGCGGTCTCGGCCGAGGACATCGGCAAGCTGCCGGACATCAGCATCGCCGATTCGATCTCGCGCCTGCCCGGCCTGGCCACCCAGCGGGTGGACGGCCGCGCCCAGGTGATCAACATCCGCGGTATGTCCGAGCAGTTCGCCGGCACCCTGCTCAACGGCCGCGAGCAGGTCAGCACCGGCGACAGCCGCGGGGTGGAGTTCGACCAGTACCCCGCCGAGCTGATCAACAGCGTGGTGGTCTACAAGACCCCCGACGCGACGCTGGTCGGGCAGGGCATTTCCGGCACCGTCGACCTGCAGAGCATCCGCCCGCTGAGCCTGGGCAAGCGCCGCATCGTGGTCAGCGGCCAGGGCGAGTACAACTCGCTGGGCGAGCTCACCGCCGGCGGCACCGACAAGGGCTACCGCGCCTCGTTCTCCTACGTCGACCAGTTCGCCGACGACCGCATCGGCGTGGCCCTGGGGGTGGCCAAGCTGGATTCGCCGTTCCAGGAGCAGCACTACAAGGAATGGTGGTGGGCCAACGGCACCACCACCGACGGCTGGGGCGGCGCCGACCAGCCGGGCAAGCCCGACGACGCCATCGCCCTGCAGGGCTCGGAAGGCTGGGTGAAGTCGCGCGAGCTGGAGCGCACCGGCGCGATGGGCGTGCTGGAGTTCAAGCCCAACGACACCTGGCACAGCATCCTGGACGTGTACTACTCCAAGTTCGAGCAGGACGAGCTGATGCGCGGGGCGATGTGGGACAACGGCCCCTGGTTTGTCAACGCCGACGGCGGCAGCGTCGACTACGCCAACGTCGGCGTCAGCCAGTACAAGGGCTATCCGTTCGTCACCAGCGGCACCCTGACCGGGGTGCAGCCGCTGGTGCGCAACGACCACAACCTGCGCCAGGACAAGCTGTATTCGGCCGGCTGGAAGAACACCTTCAGCGCCGACCCGTGGACCTTCGACGTCGACCTGAGCTACTCGCGCGCCGACCGCAAGCAGTCCACCCTGGAGACCTACGCCGGCCTGCTGTACCCGGTGGACGTGGGCTTCGACATCCCGTTGAGCAACGGCTTCGGCGGCTACAGCTTGCCTGACCTGTCCGACCCGGACTCGGTCTACCTGTGGGACGCGCAGAACTACGGCCACGACGGCCGCTTGGAGAACTCCAGGCAGCGCGACACCATCAAGGCCGCGCGCTTCGACCTGAACCAGGTGGTGGAATCGTCCGACTTCCTGCGCAGCTACGACATCGGCTTCAACTACAACCACCGCACCAAGGCCAAGAGCTCGCAGGTCTATTTCCTCAACCTGCTCGACGACGCGCCGACCCTGGTCGACTCCTCGCTGCTGTCCTCACCGACCTCGCTGGCCTTCCTGGGCATGGGCAGCGTGTTGACCTACGATCCACGCGAGCTGCTGTCGCGCTACTACAGCGTGGACCTGAGCGAGAGCAACGACGACGTGCTCAAGGACTACACGGTCGACGAGAGGGTCAAGACCTTCTACGCGCGCGCCAACCTGGACATGGACCTGAGCGAGCGCGTGCGCCTGCGCGGCAACGTCGGCGTGCAGTACGTGCGCAGCGAGCAGTCCTCGACCGGCTACAACGCCACCAGCGGCATCATTGCCGGCTCGCAGACCCTGGGTACGAGCTACGGCGACGTCCTGCCGAGCATGAATCTGACCCTGGACTTCGGTAACGGCTGGCTGACCCGCGTGGCCTGGGCCAAGACCCTGATGCGCGCGCCGATCAACTACCTCAGCGCGGCCAGTTCGGCCGGGGTCAGCAGCCTGGGCGAGTGGTCCGGCAGCGGCGGCAATCCCAAGCTGGAGCCCTACCGCGCCACCGGCGTGGACCTGTCGCTGGAGAAGTACATCGGCGACGCCAGCTACCTGGCGCTGGCGCTGTTCTACAAGGAGCTGGAGACCTACATCTACCAGCAGACCCTGGAGAACTACGACTTCACCGGCTACCCCAACGACAGCGGCTATACCGCGCATTCCAACTACGGCAGCTTCTACACCTGGGCCAACGGCAGCGGCGGGCGCATGAAGGGCGCCGAGCTCAGCGCGACCCTGTCCGGCGACCTGGTCAACGATGCGTTGTTCGGCTTCGGCGTGCAGCTCAACGCTTCCTACACCAAGTCGTCGATCGATCCGGACGGCCCCGGCGGCTCCAGCACCGACACCATTCCCGGCCTGTCCAAGGTCGTGGCCAACGCCACCCTGTACTACGAGGCGCACGGCTTCTCGGCGCGGATCAGCGAGCGCTACCGCGACCGCTACCGCGGCGAGTACAGCGCGCTGTTCGGTCAGCGCCAGTACCGCTACACGCTGCCCGAGCACGTGGTCGACCTGCAGCTGAGCTACGAATTCCCGCAAGGCAGCCGCCTGCAGGGGCTGTCGCTGCTGTTCCAGATCAACAACCTCAACAACGAGCCGTTCCGCACCCAGGTCAGCGAGTCGTCCGGTGCCACCGGCCTGCTGCTGCCGGAGGAATACACCCTCTACGGCCGCCAGTACCTGCTCGGCTTCCGCTACGAGCTGTGACCGGCGCGCGCTGCCGGCGGCGCGGCGGCGCTCTTGCCGTTCCCGCAAGGATTCCCGTGATGAAAAAAACCTTCCCCGCCGCCCTGGTCCTGGTCGCCTGCGCCGCCGCCGGTCTGGCCGGCGCGCAATCGCCGGCCGCGCTGTCGGACTGGCCGCACGTGGACAGCGCGGTGCAGGCCGATCCGGCGCTGGAGGCGCGCGTCCAGCAGATCGTCGCCGGCATGAGCCTGGAGCAGAAGGTCGGGCAGATGACCCAGCCGGAGATCCAGGCGATCACGCCCGCGCAGGTGCGCCAGTACTACATCGGCTCGGTGCTCAACGGCGGTGGCTCGTGGCCGGGCAAGGACAAGCACGCCACCCCGGCCGAGTGGGTGAAGCTGGCGCAGGCCTACCACGACGCCTCCATGTCCACCGACATGAAGGTGCCGATCCCGGTGATCTGGGGTATCGACGCGGTGCACGGCAACAGCAACGTCTATGGCGCCACCCTGTTCCCGCACAACATCGGCCTGGGCGCGGCGCACGATCCGCAACTGGTGAAGCGCATCGCCCACGCCACCGCCGTGTCCACCCGCGCCACCGGCATCGACTGGGTCTTCGCACCGACCCTGGCGGTGGCGCAGAACCCGCGCTGGGGCCGCACCTACGAGAGCTTCTCCTCCGATCCGGCGCTGGTGCGCGCGTACGCCCGCGCCTACGTCGAAGGCATGCAGGGCGACCTGCACGGCCCCGATGCGGCGATGGCCACTGCCAAGCACTTCATCGGCGACGGCGCCACCGACGACGGCAAGGACCAGGGCAACGCCACCGTGCCCAAGTCGGAGATGGTCAACGTGCACGGCGCCGGCTACTACGGCGCACTGGCCGCCGGCGTGCAGACGGTGATGGCCTCCTACAGCAGCTGGAACGACACCGCCGCCGGCGTCGACTACGGCAAGATGCACGGCGCGCAGCCGCTGCTGACCGGCGCGCTGAAGCAGGCGATGGGCTTCGACGGCCTGGTCGTGTCCGACTACAACGGCATCGGCCAGGTGCCCGGCTGCACCGTCGACCATTGCCCGCAGGCGGTCAACGCCGGCATCGACCTGTTCATGGTGCCCAACGACTGGCAGGCCTTCATCCGCAACACCGTGCAGGACGTGAAGGAAGGCCGCATCCCGATGGCGCGCATCGACGACGCGGTCAGCCGCATCCTGCGGGTCAAGCTGCGCGCCGGCCTGTTCGACCGCGCGCCCGCCGACGGCCCCTACGCCGGCAGGCCCGAGGCGCTGCTGCACCGCGACCTGGCCCGCCAGGCCGTGCGCGAGTCGCTGGTGCTGCTGAAGAACGAGCAGGCTGCCCTGCCGATCAAGCCCGGCGCGCGCGTGCTGGTGGTCGGCGACAGCGCCGACAATCTGTCCAATCAGGTCGGCGGCTGGTCGCTGACCTGGCAGGGCACGGAGAACGGCAACGCCGACTTCCCCAACGCCGACAGCGTCCTCACCGGCCTGCGCGCGGCGCTGGGCGCCGAGCACGTGCAGTACAGCGCCGACGGCAAGGGCGTGCGGCCGGGTTCGTTCGACCTGGTGGTGGCGGTGATCGGCGAAACCCCGTATGCCGAGATGAACGGCGACATCCTGGCCTCGGACACGCTCTCGCACAGCCGCCGCTTCCCGCGCGACCTGGCCGCGCTCGAGGCCGCCGCGGCGACCGGCAAGCCGGTGGTCACGGTGCTGTTCTCCGGCCGGCCGGTGTACGCCAACGACCTGCTCAACCTGTCCGACGCCTTCGTCGCCGCCTGGCTGCCGGGCAGCGAGGGCAAGGGCGTGGCCGACCTGCTGGTGGCCGGCGCCGGCGGCAGGCCGGCGCACGACTTCCGCGGCACCCTCGGCTTCCCGTGGCCGAAGCTGGCCTGCCCGGCGCCGCTGGACCATCCGGACCCGCGCAAGCCGGACCTGTTCGCGCTCGGCTACGGCCTGTCCTACGCCAGGCCGGGCAGGCTCGGCAAGCTGCCCGAGGACCGCACCGAAGCCTGCGGCGCGGCCACCCGGGTGGCGGTGTTCAACCTCGCCGATGCTGCGCCGTACGCGCTGCACGTGGGCGCAGGCGGGCAGTCGCAGGCGCTCGGCGGCGACCTCAACCGGGTGCTCGAATGGCCGGCCGGCCAGCCGGCCGTGCGCGTGTCCACCGTGCAGGTCAACACCCAGCAGGACGCCAAGCAGGTCGACTGGCTGGCGCCGGCGCGCTTCTACTCGGCGGCCGAGGCGGTGGGCAACTTCAACGCGGTGGCGCGCGCCGACGCCGCGCTGCAGTTCGACGTGGTGGTCAGGCACCGGCCCGCCTCGCCGGTGCGGCTGCAGTTCGGCTGCGCCCGCGGCGGCGCCTGCGCGCCGGCCTTCGACCTGACGTCCGCCCTGGCCGCGCTGGAAATCGGCAAAAAGGCCGCCGTGAAGGTGCCGCTGGCCTGCTTCGCTGGGGTGGACACCGGCGCGGTGGACATGCCGTTCTCGGTCAGCGCCGACGCGCCGTTCTCCGCCGCCTTCACCCGCATCGCGGTGGTGGCCGGCGCGGCCAGGGACGCCGATGCCTTGAAGTGCGCGGCGGCGCTATGACCCGGTGGTTCTCGCCGCCGCGATCGCCGCGGTGCGTGCCTTGCGCAGGGCCTGGCCGACGGCCGGGCCCTGCAGGCCGGCGGCGAGGTCGCGGGCGTTGACCGCCTGCGCGGCGGCGAACAGGCGCTGCAGCTCGCGGCCCTGCGGGTAGTCCGATTCGGCCGCGCCGCCGCGGCCGCGCTTGTCGGCCTCGCACATCAGCGCCAGCTGGGCGATGCGCGCGGGCTTGCGGAAGGCGTCGGCGCGTTCGAACAGTTCCAGCACGGTGGCCGCACGCAGCTCGAACAGGCGGTGCACGTTGAGGTGCTCGCGGCAGGCCAGCAGCGCCAGCTCGCGGTATTCCTGCGGCACTTTCAGGCGCTCGCACAGCGCCCGCACCGGTTTGACGCCGGCGTGCTCGTGGCCGATGTGGCGCGGCAGCACGTCGGCCGGGGTCAGCGCCTTGCCCAGGTCGTGGGTGAGCGCGGCGAAGCCGACCAGGGCGTCGCCCGGGGCCAGCCGCGCGGCCATGTCGCTGACCAGTTGCTGGTGCAGGCCGGTGTCGACCTCGGGATGGAACTCGGGCCGCTGCGGCACGCCGTACAGCGCATCGACCTCCGGCAGTACCTGCGCCAGCGCACCGCACTCGCGCAGGGTGCGCAGGAAGGCCGCGGGCTGCGGCGCGGCCAGCGCCTTGCGCAGTTCCTGCCAGACCCGCTCGGGCACCAGTTCGGCCAGCTCGCCGGCGGCGACCATCTGCCGCATCAAGTCCATCGTCTCGGCCGCCACGCTGAAGCCCAGCGGCGCGAAGCGGGCCATGAAGCGCGCCGCGCGCAGCACCCTCAAGGGATCCTCGACGAAGGCCGGGCCGACGTGGCGCAGCAGGCGCGCGCGCAGGTCGGCACCGCCGCCGTGGGGATCGACCAGGCTGCCGTCCTCGCGCCGGGCGATGGCGTTGAGGGTGAAGTCGCGCCGCTGCAAGTCCTGCTCCAGGGTCACCGACGGATCGGCATCGACCACGAAGCCGCGATGGCCGCGTCCGGACTTGCGCTCGCTGCGCGCCAGCGCGTATTCCTCGCCGGTGCGCGGATGCAGGAACACCGGGAAGTCGCGCCCGACCGGCCGGAAGCCGGCGTCGAGCATCTGCCGGGGCGTGGCGCCGACCACCACGAAGTCGCGGTCGCCGGCCTCCAGCCCGAGCAGGGCGTCGCGCACCGCGCCGCCGACCAGGTAGATCTCCATGCGCGCAGTGTGCCGCAGCCGGGGGCCGCGGGTCAGTCGCCGGCCTGCGCTTGCAGCACCGCCGCGCGCAGTTCGGCGTAGACCGCGTCGGTCTCCGGGCGCACGCCGTGCCAGCGTTCGAAGCCCTCGGCGGCCTGCTCGACCAGCATGCCCAGGCCGTCGATGCGCTGGCGGCAGCGCGCGGCCTGCGCCCAGGCCAGGAACGGCACCGCCGCGCTGCCGTAGTTGAGGTCGACCGCGTCGGTCATGTGGTCGACCAGGGCCAAGGGCAGGGCCGGGGGTGTGGCGTCGCTGCGCCCGGCCGAAGTGGCGTTGACGATCAGTTCGAAGGTGCCCAGGGCGGCCAGGTCGTCCCAGTAGCGGCTGTGCGCGCGCTGCGGTTCGCCCAGCGCATCGGCCAGCGCGTCGGCGCGCTCGGGGCTGCGGTTGACGATCACCAGTTCGCGCACACCGGCGTCCAGCAGGGCCGGCGCCACCCCGCGCGCGGCGCCGCCGGCGCCGAGCAGCAGGGTGCGGCGGCTGCGCAGGTCCAGGCCCTGACGGCCGGTGAGGTCGCGCACCAGGCCGGCGCCGTCGGTGTTGTCGCCCAGCCAGCTGCCGCCTTCCCAGGCCAGGGTGTTGACCGCGCCGGCGCGCTGCGCGCGCGCGGTCAGGCTGGCGCACAGCGCCAGCGCCTTCTCCTTGTGCGGCACGGTGACGTTGGCGCCGCGCCCGCCGGTGGCGGCGAAGCGCGCCAGCGCCTGTTCGAACTGCGCCGGCTCTGCGTCGATGGCGGTGTACTCCATCGCCACCCCGCCGGCCCTGGCGAAGGCGGCGTGGATGCGCGGCGACAGCGAATGGCCGACGGGATGGCCGAAGACGGCGTAGCGCGGGAGGCTCATGCGGGGTTCCTGCAAGGGGGCGTGTCCGGCCGGGCATGGTGGCCGGGGCGTGATTCTAGGCGCTCTCTGCCGATCCGCCGCGGACGCCGGCGGGGTCCAGCCGGCGCACGTACACGTGCTGGGTCTTGCTGCGCGCAAAGCCGATGCCCGGATAGAACGCGTGCGCTTCCGGGCGAACGACGTTGGAGCGCAGGAATACCTCCTCGCCGCCGCGCCGGCGCGCCCAGTCGCAGGCCGCCTCGATCAGGCGTCGGCCCACGCCCTGCCTGCGCGCGGCCGGGTCGACCACCATCGCCACGATCTCGCCGCGTTCGCCCAACTCGAGCATCAGCCGCCATTCCACCGCGACCATGCCCAGTAGGCCGTCCGCGCCGTCCGTGCGCTGGGCGACGAACAGCGCATGGTCGTCGCGCGCCAGCACCTGCGCCAGCCGTTGCGCCATCGTGCCGACCGCGGCCGGATAGCCGAGCAGGTTGCTCAGTCGCGCCACTTCGTCCGCGTCGCCAGCGACCGCGGCGCGGACCTGGGCGACGGGCGCGCCTTCAGCCATCGCGCAGCGCGCGCGCGGCGTCTAGCGCGAAGTAGGTCAGGATGCCGTCGGCGCCGGCGCGCTTGAACGCCAGCAGCGCTTCCAGCATGCACGCGCGCTCGTCCAGCCAGCCGTTGGCGAAGGCGGCCTTGAGCATCGCGTACTCGCCGCTGACCTGGTAGACGTAGGTGGGCATGCGGAAGGCGTCCTTGACCCTGCGCAGCACGTCCAGGTAGGGCAGGCCGGGCTTGACCATCACCATGTCCGCGCCTTCCTCGATGTCCAGCGCGACCTCGCGCAGGGCTTCGTCGCTGTTGGCCGGGTCCATCTGGTAGCTGAACTTGTCGCCCTTGCCGAGGCTGCCGGCGCTGCCGACCGCGCTGCGGAACGGGCCGTAGAAGGCGCTGGCGTACTTGGCGCTGTAGGCCATGATGCGGGTGTGGATGAAGCCTTCGGCCTCCAGCGCGGCGCGGATGGCGCCGATGCGCCCGTCCATCATGTCGCTGGGCGAGAGGATGTCCACGCCGGCGGCGGCGTGCGCCAGCGACTGCCTGACCAGCGCCTGGATCGTCTCGTCGTTGAGGATGTAGCCGTGCTCGTCGATCAGCCCATCCTGGCCATGGGTGGTGTACGGGTCCAGCGCCTGATCGCTCATCACGCCCAGTTCGGGGAAATGCGATTTCAGTGCACGGATCGCGCGCGGGACGATGCCGCGCTCGTCCCAGGCGATCGCCCCGTCGGCGCTCTTGGCGGCCGGGTCGGGCACGCCGAACAGGTCGAGCACCGGCACCCCCAGTTGCAGCGCCTGTTCGCCCACCCGCAGCAACTCGTCGATCGACAGCCGCTCCACGCCCGGCATCGAGGGCACCGGCGCGCGGCCCTTCGCCTCGTGCACGAACACCGGCAGGATCAGGTCGTCGGCGCTCAACCGGGTCTCGCGCATCAGCCGGCGCGAGAAATCGTCGCGGCGCATGCGCCGCGGGCGGGAATGCGGGTAGCCCATCGGGAGTCCTTGCAAGGTCGCGCACATGATACGCCGCGCCCCGCGGCGCCACCCCGCGCGTGTCGGATCAGAGCACGCCGCCGCCGATCACCAGCCGGAAGATGCCGATGGCGATGGCCAGCGCGTTGAGGGCCAGGCCGGCCTTGGCGCGGCCGTGCTTGCCGGCGCCGCTGAACAGCAGGCCGAGGCCGGCGATGATCGCGCCGACCACGGCGAAGGGGATCATGAACCAGTTGCCCCAGCCGAGCAGGGGGATGAAGGCCAGCAGCGCCCACAGCAGCGCCACGATGCCCCACAGCAGGCTGATCACGCCCATCTCCACACATCCTCGCGATGACCTTTGGCGCGACACTATAGGCCTTCCGCCACGCTTGCCCGAGGAGTCCGCCATGAAACCGTCCTTCCTTGCCGCCGGCCTGCTGCTGGGCCTGGCCGGCTGCGCCGGTGCCAGCAAGGTCATGCTCGCCCCGGCGCGTGCGCCGGTCGATCCGGCCAGCGTGCGTATCTACGCCAGCGTCCCGCCCGGTGCGGTGCAGATCGCCCAGATCGAGTCCAAGAGCGCGATCGGCTTCGGCACCCAGGGCCAGACCGATGCGGCGGTGGCGCGGCTGAAGGCCGAGGCGGCCAAGCTCGGCGCCAACGGCATCGTCCTGGTCGGCGTGGGCTCGGGCGGCTCGCCGGTGGGCCTGTCGGTCGGTGCCGGCGGTTACGGCCCGCATGGCGGCGGCGGCCTGGGGCTGGGCATCCCGACCACCCAGAAGCAGGCCGCCGGGGTGGCGATCTGGGTGCCGCCGGAAGCGCGCTCGCAGGCGCCGGCCGGCCCCTAGGTCGGCGCCGCGCAGCAGGCCGCCATCCTATGGCGGCCTGTTCATGTAGCTTGCGCGAACCGGAATGTGTCCTGGCATGGCAGCCATTGAAAAAAGTCGGGATCGACAGGCCAAAGCGTTGCGCTTCAATCGCGGCGAACCGGATGTCGCGGCCCTGGCCCGCGCAGCATGCCCCCGGTCGAAGATGATCCGGCATATGGGGCGCAAGAGTGGAGATCCGCTCGCTCCGGTCGCGGCAGCCCGCTCACAGGCGCTCCGCCCATCATCCGCAGCCACCGGAAGTCCGCATGCAGTCCAGTCCCCGTTTCTCCACCGAGTCGCCATCGCAGACATTCCCGGCGCAGTCCGCCAGCGGCGCCGGACCGGCCGAGCCGGCGCCGGGCCTGGGCGAGCGTCTGGTCTTCGCGCAGGTGCCGATGTGGGTGTTGCTGCTGCTGGTGGTGCTCGGGCTGGCGCTGACGATCAAGATCGCTTCGCTGGCGCGCAAGACCGATCCGAACAGGCTCGATGCGAAGATCGCGGTCGCGCTGGCGCAGATCCCCGACACCCTCAGCAAGATCCGGCACGACGGTTTTTCCTGGCAGGCCCGGCCGTTGTCCAAGCGCCATGACTATCCGCTCCTGCCCAACGGCCTGTGGCGCAACATGGCCAGCGGCTTCGTCGATTCCGGCTACGTGCTGCTGACCACCTTCAACGAGGCGCGCGGGCGTCCCGAACTTCACCTGCTGCGGCTGGCCGATGGCAAGCTGCTGCATCGCTTCGTCCCGGACGTGGCGGGGATCATCGCCCGCTCGCGCTTCAGCTCGGCGCTGGTCGATCTCAAGCGCGACAAGGGCCCGGCGCGCTTCATGATGATGCATCCGCTGCTGCTGCCCGACGGCGGCGTGGTGGTCCACGACCTCTCGCCGCTGGCCAAGCTCGACGCCTGCGGCCGGGTGCAGTGGGTCGTGGACGGCATCTTCCACCACTCGGTCGAGCAAGGGCCGGACGGCAACCTGTGGGCCGCCTACCGCTATCCGCGCTCGCCGATGCCGGAGGTGAACGCGCACTTCAACGACGACGCGGTGGCCGAGGTCTCGCCCGACGGCCGGCTGCTGCGGACGATCCGCATCGCCGACATCCTCGACCGCAACGGCCTGGGCTGGCTGTGGCGCAATCGCGCCGACACCAACGATGATTTCTACACCAACGATCCATTCCACCTCAACGACGTGCAGCCGGTGCTCACCGATGGCCGGCACTGGCAGCGCGGCGACCTGCTGCTGAGCCTGCGCAACCAGTCGATGCTGATGCTGTACCGGCCCTCCACCGGCAAGGTGTTGTGGTGGAAGATCGGGCCGTGGGCCGGCCAGCACGACGTGGAGATCCTCGACGACCACCGCATCTCGCTGTTCGACAACCACCTGCGCTTCGGCGCGCCGCAGGAGCTGGGCAAGGCGGTGGACGGCAACAGCCGCCTGCTGGTCTACGACTTCGACGACGGTGCGATCAGCTCGCCGCTGGCCGACGCGTTCGCGCACGAGCAGATCAGCACCGAGATGCAGGGGCGGGCCACGCCGCTGGCCGGCGGCGACTACATGGTCGAGGAGACCGAGCGCGGCCGGCTGCTGCGGCTGG
>JASGEB010000264.1:0-10646 GCA_047606785.1 Pseudoxanthomonas sp. | reverse complement strand
TGCCGGCCGTGGCGGCGGATTTCCTGCGCGTGGACGGCACGCGCATCGTCGATGGCCAGGGCAAACCGGTGATCCTGCGCGGCATGGGCCTGGGCGGCTGGATGCTGCAGGAGGGCTACATGCTGGAACTGCCGCAGTTCGGCACCCAGCAGCGCATCCGCGCCCACATCGAGGAGCTGATCGGCGCCGAGGCGACCGCCGCGTTCTACCGTGCCTGGCTGGACAACCACACCAGCAAGGCCGACATCGACGCGCTGGCGCGCTGGGGCTTCAACTCCGTGCGCCTGCCCATGCACTACGCGCTGTACACCCTGCCGGTGGCGCGCGAGCCGGCGCCGGGCCGGCAGACCTGGCTGGAGGAGGGCTTCCGCCGCACCGACCAGTTGATCGCCTGGGCCAGGGCCAACGACATGGTGGTGATCCTGGACATGCACGCCGCGCCGGGCGGGCAGGGCAACGACGTCGACATCGCCGACCGCGACCCGGACCGGCCCTCGCTGTGGCAGGACCCGGCCAACCAGGACAAGCTGGTGGCCTTGTGGCGGGAGCTGGCGCAGCGCTACCGAGACGAGCCCGCCGTGGCCGCCTACGACCTGCTCAACGAGCCCAACTGGGGCTTCGGGCATGCCGACGATCCGCACGGCTGCAAGGAGACCGGCAACGCCCCGCTGCGCGCGCTGTACGCGCGCATCACCGCCGCCATCCGGGAAGTCGACCGGCGCCACATCGTCATCGTCGAGGGCAACTGCTGGGGCAACAACTACGCCGGCGTGTTCGACGGCGGGGTCTGGGACGCCAACCTGGCGGCCAGCTTCCACAAGTACTGGAACCACACCGACCGCAAGAGCCTGGAGCAGGCGCTGGCCGTGCGCGATGCGTACCGCGTGCCGCTGTGGCTGGGCGAGAGCGGGGAGAACTCCAACGACTGGTACGCGCGCACGGTCGAACTGGTCGAGGGCGAAGGCATCGGCTGGTCGTGGTGGCCGCTGAAGAAGCTGGGCTTCAACAATCCGTTGCAGATCGTGCCCAACCCCGGCTACCGGCGCCTGCTGGACTACTGGAACGGCAAGGGCCCGCGGCCCGCGCCGGAACAGGCCGAGGCCGCGCTGATGCAGCTGGCCCGCCACGACGTGCGCTACGAACACAACCTGCAGCATGCGGACGTGGTGGACGCGCTGATCCGTTCGCCGCATTCGCTGCAGCCGGTGCCGTTCAAGCCGCATCGGATCGGCGCCGACGGCGGCCAGGTCGCCGCGGCCGACTTCGACATGGGCCGCGCCGGCGTCGCTTATCACGGCCGTGTGGCCGCCGACGAGCACGCGGTCGGCGGCGGCGACTGGGTGCAGTGGAACGCGGCCCAGGCCTACCGCAACGACGGTGTGGACCTGGCCCGGCGCGCCGATGGCGGTTTCAACGTGGCCGGCCTGCAGCCGGGCCAGTGGCTGCGCTACACGCTCGAGGCCGTGCAGGCCGGGCGCTACCGGCTGCGCCTGCAGGGCGCCGGCGCGGGCCGCGCCTGGATCGAGGTCAACGGCCGCCGCGTGGCCGCCGCGCTCGCGCCGGGCGCCGGCGCCGACATCGAGCTGCTGGACGGCCGCAACACCGTGGTGGTCGGCGCCGCCAGCGGGCGCCTGGACCTGCAGGCGTTGCGTTTCGCGCCGCTGCGGTGAGCCGGCGCGCCGGCGCCGCGCCCGCCCGCCGTCAGTGCCCCGGCACCTGGAAGCTGCGCCGTGCGCGTTCGACCCGCGGCCCGACCACGCAGCCGGGCGCGTGGTCGTTAACCAGGCCCATCGCCTGCATGAAGGCGTAGGCGGTGGTCGGGCCGACGAACTTCCAGCCGCGCCGCTTCAGTTCCCTGGACAGCGCCACCGAGCCGGCCGAGGTGGCGGCGGTCTGCGGCCGCTCGGGGATGCGCGGGCGGGCCTCGTAGCGCCAGAAGAACGCCGCCAGCGAGCCTTCGCCGGCGGCCAGCTCGCAGGCGCGCCCGGCGTTGTGGATCACCGCCTCGATCTTGCCGCGGTGGCGGACGATCCCCGCGTCCGCGAGCAGGCGCTGCACGTCGCGCTCGCCGAAGCCGGCCACCCTGGCGAAGTCGAAGCCGTGGAAGGCGGCGCGGAAGTGCTCGCGCTTGGCCAGGATCGTGCGCCAGCTCAGCCCGGACTGGAACGCCTCCAGGCTCAGCTTCTCGAACAGGCGGCGGTCGTCGGCGACCGGGAAGCCCCATTCGTGGTCGTGGTAGTGCAGGAACTCCGGCGCGGCGGCGCACCAGCGGCAGCGCGGCCTGCCGTCCGGCCCTGCGATGGTGGCGCTCATGGCCGGGCCTGTTCGAGCAGGAAGTGCAGGCGCGGTTCGGCGCGCCGCGCGGCGATTTCCAGCACTTGCGCCGACACCACGTCGTTGGCGACGAAGGGGTCGTCCTGCACGCGTTGCTGCAGGGCCTGGCGGGTGACGGCATGGGCGAGGATCGCGCCACCGGCGGCCGGATGCAGGGCGCCGGCGAGCAGGAACACGCCGTCGTCGAAGCCGCGGCGCAGCCAGGCGTCGTGGCCGTCGGCGAAGTCCGCGGCGCGGTCGCGGCGGTCGGAGAATGTGAGCAGGACGACGAACATGGCATTGCCTCTTGGGGAGAGATGTCAGGCGTGCGCGGGCCGGGCCGCGGCGGCGATGTCGGCCAGCCATCGGTTCATGCGCGCCACTTCGCGCTGCACGAAGGCCTTGTCGCGCAGGGCGTTGTCCAGCACCGCCACGCCCTGGCTGAAGGCGAGCACGTGCATGGCCAGCGCATCGGCGTCGTGCTTGCGGCCGAGCTGGGCGAACTGCGCCGACAGCCAGCGGCGGAACACGCCGAAGATGGCCGCGGCGCCCGGCTGCAGGGGATGGTCCAGCTTGGCCAGTTCGGTGCTCAGGCTGCCGACCGGGCAGCCGTGGCGCACGATCGCGCTGCGGTTGCTCGCCACGATGCGGATGTAGCAGGCGATGCGCTCGGCGGGACCGCGGCTTTGCGCCTCCCACGCGGCCAGCAGGTCGCGCGTGCGGCGCGTGCGCGCGGCGATCACCGCCGCGAGGATATCGTCCTTGCTGCGGAAGTGGTGGTAGAAGTTGCCGCGCGAGATGCCGACGGTGTCGGCGATGTCGGCGAACGAGGTGTACGCGAACCCGCGCTCGTGGAACAGCCGGTCGGCCGCTTCAACGATGCTGTCGCGGGTGCTGTTCACTGCTTTCATCCGCTGTCGGTCTGCGCTGGCGGGTCGGCGTCCCGCCCGGTGACGGCAGATTAGGACGATTGTCCTAGTCGGGCAAGTCCCACGGCGGGCGCCCGCTGCGGGCCTGCCGTGATGGCCGGCGGCCGCTCAGTAGCGGTAGTGCTCCGGCTTGAACGGTCCGTCCACCGGCACGCTCAGGTAGTCGGCCTGTTCCTGGGTCAGCTGGGTCAGCTTCACGCCGATCTTCTCCAGGGGCAGGCGCGCGGCTTCCTCGTCCAGCTTCTTGGGCAGGATGTAGACCTCGGGTCGTAGAAATCCTTGTTCGCCCACAGATCGAGCGGTGGTCATCCCGCTCAGGTCCAGCGGCCTGCCCATCCCCAGGCCGTTGGCGAGCAGCGCGTAGATCGCGCTGGCCGCCGCCAGCCCGGCCAGGATCATCAGCCGCTGCAGCAGGCCGCGGGTGAACACGGCCAGCGCCGCCACGCAGAAGAAGGTGATGGCCTGCATCCAGCGTCGAAGGGGCCGCTGCTCATGTTCTTGACCGGGACCGACGCCAGGCTCACGTCCCGCTGTCCTGCGCGGCCAGGAACGCCAGCAGGCGGGCGTTGAATGGCTCGGGCTCGACCACGTTGAGCGCATGGGCGCCGTGGGCCAGCACCTGCAGCCGCGCCTGCGGCAGGCCGGCGGCCAACGCCTGCGAGCACGTCCACGGCACCAGCAGGTCGTCGCCGGCAGCGATCACCAGGGTCGGTGTGGCGATCTGCGCCAGCGCGGCGGTGGCATCGAAGGCCTGCAGCGCGCCGATGCGCGCGCGCAGCGACGCCACGCCGGGGAAGTGCGCGATGGCGTGGGCCACCTCCGCCTCGATGCGCGCACCGTGGGCCTCGCTCCAGTCGGCCGGATACAGGAACAGCGGCTGCGCGCGCAGGTAGGCGGCCGGCCCGGCATGGTCCAGCAGCGCCAGCCGCGCCTCGAAGCAGCGCGCGGTATGCGCGCTGAGCCTGGCCCAGGCATTGACCAGGACCAGGCTGGCCAGCCGCGCCGGCGCCCTTCGTGCCAGTTCCAGGCCCACCAGCCCGCCCAGGGCGTGGCCGACGAAGTGGCAGCGCGGCGTGCCGGTGGCGTCGAGCAGGTCCAGCACATCGTCGGCCATGTCGGCGATGCGGTAGTCGGCGGCCAGGATGCCGGCGCTGCGCCCGCAGCCGCGCTGGTCGTAGGTGATCGCCCGATGGCCGGCGGCCAGCAGCGCCGGCCATTGCTCGTCCCAGTAGCCGGCCAGCCCGCCCAGGCCGGAGGAGAACAGCAGCGGCGGGCCGGCGCCGGCGGCGCCATGCAGGTCGTGGGCCGGCGCGGCGGCGGCCGCCATCAGGCCGGCGCGCCGAGATGGGCGATGCTGGCGATCTCCACCAGCGCATCGGGCTTGACCAGCCCGCACTGGATGCAATAGCGCGCCGGCTTGGTGCCGGGGAAGTATTCGGCGTAGACCGCGTTGATGGCCGCGTAGTTGGCCCAGTCGGTGATCATGATCATGTTGAAGGTGACGTCGTCCATGCTGCCGCCGGCGGTTTCGATCACGCCCTTGATGGTCTCCAGCACGTGCCGCGCCTGCGCGGCGGCATCGCCCACGTGGACCACGTTGTTGTCCTTGTCGAAGGGCAGGGTGCCGGAGACGTAGACCACCCCGTCGGCCAGGATGCCGGGCACGAACGGGGCGATCGGCGTGCTGGTGCCGGGGGGAATGACGGCTTGCTTGGGCATGGGGCGGCTCCGGTGGCGGTCAGGGGGCGAAGGTGGCGCAGAATTCCTCCACGCTGGACACCCAGCCGAAGAAGGTCTCGATGTTGTACAGCGCCGCGGCCTGGATGGCCGGGCCGCCCAGTTCGTGGGTGGCATCGGCCAGCACGGCGGCGAAATATTCCAGGTGGAAGGCGTCTCGCAGGGTCGATTCCACGCACACGTTGGTGGCGATGCCGGTGAACACCAGGTTGCGGATGCCGCGCGCGCGCAGGGTGCTGTCCAGCGCGCTGTTGAAGAAGCCGCTGTAGCGCGGCTTGGGCACCACGATGTCGCCCGGCGCCGGCTGCAGCGCGTCGATCAGTGCGTAGTCCCAGCCGCCCTTGGCCAGGAACCGGCCCTGCAGCTCGGGCCGGGCGCGCATGGTCTTGAGCGCGTTGGACTTGTACCAGTTGGGCGAGGCCGGGCCGCCGGCCTCCACGTAGCCGGCATCCCAGCCGTTCTGCAGGAACACCACCAGGATGCCGGCCGCGCGCGCGGTGGCGACGGCGCGCGCGATGCCGGCGATGGTGGCCTGCGCGCCGGCGATGTCGAAGCCGGCGCTGTCCACGTAGCCGCCGACGCTGGCGTAGGCGTTCTGCATGTCCACCACGATCAGCGCGGTGGCTTCCGGGCGCAGCCGCAGCGGCTCCGGGCGCGCCGGCAGCACCGGCGCCGACTCTGAGCCGGCAACATCCGGGATGCCGACCGGCTCGCGCGAGTGCAGGGTGGCGTTGGTCTTGGGCGCGGCGTTCATGGCGTGCTCCTTCAGGCCGTGGCCGCGACCTGCGAAGGCACCGGGCTGTCCACCTCCGCCCGGCTGCGCATCAGCGGTTGGATGTGTTCGCCGAAAGCGCGCACGCCCTGGGGGAAGTCGTCGAAGGTCAGCAGCACGCCCTCGGTGCCGGGCACCTGCGCCATCTCGTCGAGCATCTGCGCGACCTGCGCGTAGGAGCCGACCAGGGTGCCCATGTTGATGTTCACCGCCGAAGTCGGGTCGGCCATCTGGCGCACGTTGGTATCGCTGCCGGACTTGGTGTCGGCCGCACCCTGCGCGCCCAGCCAGGCGATCGCCTCCTGGTCGGCGCCGGCCTTGTAGGACTCCCACTTGGCGCGCGCGGCCTGTTCGGTGTGGTCGGCGATCACCATCATCAGCACGTAGGTGGTGACGTGGCGGCCGGTGATCGCGGTGGCCTCGATCAGCTTCTCCGCCGCAGGGGCGAAGGCGGTCGGCGTGTTGACGCCCTTGCCGAAGCAGAAGTTGTAGTCGGCGTACCTGGCCGAGAACTCCATGCCCGCCCCGCTCTGGCCGGCGCAGATCAGCTTGATCGGTACCTGCGGCCGCGGGCTGAGCCGGCAGTCCTGCATGTGGAAGTGCTCGCCCTGGAAATCCGAGTGCCCGGTCTCCCACAGATCCTTGAGCACCTGCACGTACTCGGACAGGTACTGGTAGCGGGTGGAGAAGAACTCGTCGCCCGGCCACAAGCCCATCTGCGAATATTCCGGCCGCTGCCAGCCGGTCACCAGGTTCACCCCGAAGCGGCCGCCGGAGATCGAATCGATGGTGCTGGCCATGCGCGCGACGATGGCCGGCGGCATCACCAGGCTGGCGGCGGTGGCGAACAGCTTGATCTTCGTGGTCACCGCGGCCAGCCCGGCCATCAGGGTGAACGACTCCAGGTTGTGGTCCCAGAACTCGGTCTTGCCGCCGAAGCCGCGCAGCTTGATCATCGACAGCACGAAATCCAAGCCGTAGTGCTCGGCGGCCAGGGTGATGTCCTTGTTGAGCGCGAAGCTGGGCTTGTACTGCGGGGCGTTCTCCGACAGCAGCCAGCCGTTGTTGCCGATGGGGATGAAGACGCCGACCTTCATGGGACCTCGCGTGCGCCGGGGGAGGGGCCGTGCCGTGGACGCCAGTGTCCCGATATATACCGCGTTGCAGCATGAAGTGCACATTCCGGCGGCGGCCGGGGTTTCCAGCCTCGCTGTCCGGGAGGGCGATGCTCGCGGCCCGGGGGGCGAGTCAGCCGGCGCGCGCCAGCGGGGCGTATCCGGCGCTGGTCAGGCGTGCCAGGTCCGCAGGCGCCAGGCCGATGTCCAGGCCGCGCCTGCCGCCGCTGACATACAGGGTGGGCAGCTGCCGGGCTGGCGCATCGATGAAGGTGCGCAGGCGCTTTTTCTGGCCCAGCGGGCTGATCCCGCCGACCAGGTAGCCGGTCGCGCGCTGGGCGGCCCGGGCATCGGCCATCTCGCATGTGCGGCAGCCGGCGGCCTGGGCAAGGGCCTTGAGATCCAGCAGCCCGGCCACCGGGACGATGCCCACCACCAGCTCGCCAGTCTCGGTGATGGCCAGCAGGGTCTTGAAGACCGTGGAGGGGTCCAGTCCCAGCTTGGCCGCCGCCTCGCGCCCGAACGAGGTCGCATCCGGGTCGTGCGCATATTCGAGCAGCCGGTAGGGCACTTTTTCGCGCTTGAGCAGGGTGATGGCGGGCGTCATGTGCGCTGCGGCCGGGTGGGGGGGCAGGGTCCATGCAGCTGCGCCGGCGCGGCGCGGCGTGCAGGCGGAATGCGCCGCTTCCGGCGATGCCGGGACGACCACGGGGCCTTGCGGCCACGTGGCGTGGGTGCATGGCGCGGGGGTGCCGCGACTCAGTAGCGGTAATGCTCCGGCTTGAACGGCCCGTCCACCGGCACGCCCAGGTAGGCCGCCTGTTCGGCGCTCAGCCGGGTCAGCTTCACCCCGATCTTCTCCAGGTGCAGGCGCGCGACTTCCTCGTCCAGCTTCTTGGGCAGGATGTAGACCTTGGGCGCGTAGACGTCCCTGTTCGCCCACAGGTCGATCTGCGCCAGGGTCTGGTTGGAGAACGAGTTGGACATCACGAAGCTGGGGTGGCCGGTGGCGCAGCCCAGGTTGACCAGGCGGCCCTCGGCCAGCAGGAAGATCGCGTTGCCCGGCTTTTCGTCAGTGCCCGGAAGCACGTACTTGTCCACCTGCGGCTTGATGTTGACCTTGCGCACGCCGGCCAGGGCGTTGAGCGCATCGACCTGGATCTCGTTGTCGAAGTGGCCGATGTTGCAGACGATCGCCTGGTCCTTCATCGCGGTCAGGTGCTCGATGCGGATGACGTCCCGGTTGCCGGTGGTGGTGACGTAGATGTCGGCGCTGCCCAGGGTGTCCTCGATGGTCTTGACCTCGTAGCCCTCCATCGCCGCCTGCAGCGCGCAGATCGGGTCGATCTCGGTGACGATCACGCGTGCACCATAAGCCCGAAGCGAGGCGGCGCAGCCCTTGCCGACGTCGCCGTAGCCGCACACCACCGCGACCTTGCCGGCCAGCATCACGTCCAGCGCGCGCTTGAGGCCGTCGGCCAGCGATTCGCGGCAACCGTACAGGTTGTCGAACTTGGACTTGGTCACCGAGTCGTTGACGTTGATCGCAGGCACCAGCAGCTTGCCTTGCTCGGCCAGCTGGTACAGGCGGTGCACGCCGGTGGTGGTCTCCTCGGACACGCCCTTCCAGTCCCGCACCACGCGGGTCCAGTAGCCGGGACGTTCCCTGGCCACGCGCTTGAGCAGGTTCTTGATCACCTGCTCCTCGTGGCTGGACGAGGCCGTGTCCACCCAGTCCGAGCCGTTCTCCAGCTCGTAGCCCTTGTGGATCAGCAGGGTCACGTCGCCGCCGTCGTCGACCACCAGCTGCGGGCCGAGCAGGCTGCCGTCGGCGGCCTTGAAGGTCAGCGCGGCCAGGGTGCAGTCCCAGTATTCCTCCAGGGTCTCGCCCTTCCAGGCGAACACCGGCGTGCCGCCGGCGGCGATCGCGGCGGCGGCGTGGTCCTGGGTGCTGAAGATGTTGCACGAGGCCCAGCGCACCTGCGCGCCGATGTCCTTCAGGGTCTCGATCAGCACCGCGGTCTGGATGGTCATGTGCAGCGAGCCGGTCACCCGCACGCTCTCGAGTGGGCGGGTGGCGGCGTGTTTCCTGCGGATCGACATCAGGCCCGGCATCTCGTGCTCGGCGATGTCCAGTTCCTTGCGGCCCCAGTCGGCCAGCGAAATGTCGGCGACCTGGTAGTCGCCCGCGGGCGGGAGCGGTTTGGCGACGGCGTTCATGCGCGTTTCTCCGGTCAAGGGCAGGCCGGGAAGGGCCTGCGGTTGCCGGGCGCCGTTGTCGGATGGAAGTGCCGAGCCTGGCCGCGGGTGCGGATGTTCTCCGCCTCACGGTCGCAGCGCCCCTCGGCGTGGGCGCGATTGTATCGTGCCGGCCGGCGCCGGCATGAACCGTGCGGCGCGCCTGCGGGTTACGCTTGCGTCCTTCCCCATGTTGCGCCACTGCTGCCGATGAGCGTGCCTGCTTCCGCCGTGCCCGAATTCGCCGCCCCCGACTTGCCGCTGCGCGAGGACGTGCGCCGGCTGGGCGCGCTGGTCGGCGACATGCTGGCCGAGCAGGTCTCCGCCACCTTCCTGGCCGACATCGAGCGGATCCGCACCGCCGCCATCGCCCGCCGCCAGAAGGGCGAATCCACCGCGGTGCTGGCGGCAGTGCTGGCCGGGCTGGAACCGGCGCGCGCCGAGGCGCTGGTACGCGCCTTCAGCGCCTATTTCCAGGTGGTCAACATCGCCGAGCGCGTGCACCGCATCCGTCGCCGCCGCGACTACCAGCGCCAGGGCGGGGCGCCGCAGCCGGAAGGCCTGCACGACAGCCTGCTGCGCCTGCAGGCGCAGGGCGCCGGCCTGGAGGAAGTGGCCGCCTGGTTGCCGCGGGTGGACGTGGAGCCGGTGTTCACCGCCCATCCCACCGAGGCGGTGCGGCGCGCGCTGCTGCTCAAGGAGCACGTGATGGTGGCCGCGCTGGTCGACGGTCTGGACGGCGCGCAGACCCCGGGCGAGGCGGCCATCGACCAGGCGCGTTTTCGCATGGCGCTGACCTCGGCCTGGCAGACCGCCGACCATTCGCCGGTGCGGCCGACCGTGGAGGACGAGCGCGAGCACGTCGGCTTCTACCTTACCGAGGTGCTGTACCGGGTGGTGCCGGCGTTCTACGAGAGCCTGGAGCACGCCTTCGCCGAGACCTACGGGCAGGTGCCGGAGCTGCCGCGGCTGCTGCGCTTCGGCACCTGGGTCGGCGGCGACATGGACGGCAACCCCAACGTCGACGCCGGCACCATCGCCACCACCCTGCGCGCACAGCGGCAGGCGATCCTGCGCCGCTACGCCGGCGAGGTCGGCGCGCTGGCGGCGCTGCTGAGCCAGTCGGTGGAAATGGTCGGCGTGTCGGCGCCGCTGCTGCAGCGGGTCGAGGACTACCGCGCGCTGCTGCCGGAGGCGGCGGCGAAGGCGCGCCCGCGCCACTTCGACATGCCCTACCGGCTGCTGCTGGACCTGATCCGGGCGCGTCTGCAGGCGACCCTGGACGAGGCCGAAGTCGGCTACGCCGGCCCGCAGGAACTGGCCGACGACGTGGCCCTGATCGCCGCCAGCCTGCGCGCCAATCGCGGCGAGCACGCCGGCCTGTTCCAGGTGCGCCGCCTGCAGTGGCGGCTGCGCACCTTTGGCTTCCATCTGGCGCGGCTGGACGTGCGCCAGGAGTCGAGCGTGCACGCGCGCGCGGTGGCCGCCGCGCTGGGCGATGCGGACTGGGCGCAGCGCAGCCCGCAGGAGCAGGCCGAGCGG
>JASGEB010000263.1:0-2764 GCA_047606785.1 Pseudoxanthomonas sp. | reverse complement strand
CGCCAGTCGGTGGCGCAGCCGGTGCAGACCGGCTACAAGTCGGTCGACGCGATGATCCCGATCGGCCGCGGCCAGCGCGAGCTGATCATCGGCGACCGCCAGACCGGCAAGACCGCGCTGGCGGTCGATGCGATCATCAACCAGAAGGGCACCGGCATCAAATGCGTGTACGTGGCGATCGGCCAGAAGGCCTCGTCGGTCGCCAACGTGGTGCGCAAGCTGGAGGAGAATGGCGCCCTGGCCCACACCATCGTGGTGGCCGCCACCGCCTCCGAATCGGCCGCGATGCAGTACATCAGCGCCTACTCGGGCTGCACCATGGGCGAGTACTTCCTCGACAACGGCGAAGACGCGCTGATCGTGTACGACGACCTGTCCAAGCAGGCCGTGGCCTACCGCCAGATCTCGCTGCTGCTCAAGCGCCCGCCGGGCCGCGAAGCCTATCCGGGCGACGTGTTCTATCTGCACTCGCGCCTGCTGGAGCGCGCCTGCCGTGTGTCCGAAGACTACGTGGCCAAGGCGACCAACGGCGCGGTGACCGGCAAGACCGGCTCGCTGACCGCACTGCCGATCATCGAGACCCAGGCCGGCGACGTTTCGGCGTTCGTGCCGACCAACGTGATCTCGATCACCGACGGCCAGATCTTCCTGGAGACTGACCTGTTCAACGCCGGCATCCGCCCGGCGGTGAACGCCGGTATCTCGGTGTCGCGCGTCGGCGGCGCGGCGCAGACCAAGATCATCAAGAAGCTCTCCGGCGGCATCCGCATCGCCCTGGCCCAGTACCGCGAGCTGGCGGCGTTCGCCCAGTTCGCCTCCGACCTGGACGAGGCCACCCGCAAGCAGCTGGACCGCGGCCAGCGGGTGACCGAGCTGATGAAGCAGAAGCAGTACGCGCCGATGTCCATCGCCCACCAGGCGCTGTCCATCTACGCGGTCAACGAGGGCTACCTGGACGACGTGCCGGTCAACAAGGTGCTGGCGTTCGAGGAGGGCCTGCACGCCCACTTCGACAACACCGCCGGCGAACTGTTGGCCAAGATCAACCAGAGCGGCGACTGGAACGGCGAGATCGAGGAGGCCTTCAAGAAGGGCATCGCCGATTTCAAGCAGACCGGCAGCTGGTAAGGCCGGGACCCGGGACCCGGCGCCCGGGACCCGCGAGAGCGGAGTCCCGGTGGCCGTGGGACTGGGCACCGGGTGATACAACGATTCGTGACCGCGAGGGCCTTTCCGGGTCCCGGGTCCCGGGTCCCGATTCCCGAGAAGAGACATGGCAGGCGGCAGGGAAATCAAAACCAAGATCAAGAGCGTGCAGAACACCCGCAAGGTGACCCGTGCGCTGGAGATGGTCTCGGCTTCGAAGATCCGCAAGGCGCAGGACCGGATGAAGGCCTCGCGCCCGTATGCGCGCGCGATGAAGCAGGTCATCGGCCACCTGGCCCAGGCCAATTCCGAGTACCGCCATCCGTTCCTGGTTGAGCGCGAGGAGGTCAAGCGCGTCGGCTACGTCATTGTCTCGTCCGACCGCGGTCTGGCCGGCGGCCTCAACAACAACCTGTTCCGCAAGGTGCTCGCCGACGCGCGCCAGTGGCAGGACAAGGGCGCCGGCATCGACCTGGTCACCATTGGCCAGAAGGCGTCCACTTTCTTCCGCCGGGTCAAGGTCGACATGCTGGCCAGCGTCAGCCACCTGGGCGACGTGCCGCGCCTGGAGCAGTTGATCGGCGTGGTCAAGGTCATGCTCGACGCCTACGAATCGGGCAAGGTCGATCGCGTGTTCCTGGTGTACAACGATTTCGTCAACACCATGACCCAGCGCGCGACCTTCGATCAGCTGCTGCCGCTGCCGGCGGCGCAGACCCAGGTCGCCAACCACGACTGGGACTACCTCTACGAGCCAGACGCGCAGGCCGTGCTCGACCACGTTCTGAGCCGCTACGTCGAGTCGCTGGTGTACCAGGCGGTGCTGGAGAACGTCGCCTCCGAGCACGCCGCGCGCATGGTCGCGATGAAGGCGGCCAGTGACAACGCCAGCAAGCTGATCGACACCCTGAACCTGGTCTACAACAAGGCCCGCCAGGCGGCGATCACGCAAGAGATTTCGGAAATCGTCGGCGGCGCGGCGGCGGTCTGACGAGCTCCATTGTAGGAGCGGCGCGAGCCGCGACCTGCAACCCGGACGAAGCGGTCGCGGCTCACGCCGCTCCTACAACGAGATTGGAAAGTTCAGAGGAAACCAACATGAGTCAGGGCAAGATCGTTCAGATCATCGGCGCGGTCGTCGACGTCGAATTCCCGCGCACCGAAGTGCCGAAGGTGTACGACGCGCTGAAGGTGCAGGGCACCGCCATCACGCTGGAAGTGCAGCAGCAGCTCGGCGACGGCGTCGTGCGCACCATCGCGCTGGGCTCGACCGACGGCCTCAAGCGCAACCTGCTGGCCGACAACACCGGTCGCGCGATCTCGGTGCCGGTCGGCACCGGCACCCTCGGCCGCATCCTCGACGTGCTCGGCAACGCCATCGACGAGGCCGGCCCGGTCAAGGCGGCCGACCACTGGGAAATCCACCGCGCCGCGCCGTCGTACGAGGACCAGTCCTCGGCCACCGAACTGCTGGAGACCGGCATCAAGGTGATCGACCTGATGTGCCCGTTCGCCAAGGGCGGCAAGGTCGGCCTGTTCGGCGGCGCCGGCGTCGGCAAGACCGTCAACATGATGGAACTGATCAACAACATCGCCAAGGCGCACAGCGGCCTGTCGG
>JASGEB010000262.1:0-5552 GCA_047606785.1 Pseudoxanthomonas sp. | reverse complement strand
TTTACCTGCTCGGGGAAAGCTACGGCACCCTGCGCGCGCCGGAAGCGGCGACCCAGCTCAAGCAGGCCGGGACCGCGGTCGCCGGCATCATCCTGCTCGGCCAGGCCGCCAACATCATCGAGTACGTACAGCGGCGCGACAACATCATCAGCTACGCGGTGTCGCTACCGACCCTGGCTGCGCTCGGCTGGTACCACGGCAAGGTCGAGCGCAGCGGCCGCAGCTTCGAGCAGTTCGTCGACGCAGCCGCGGCGTTCGGCCGCGACCGCTACCTGACCACCCTGTTCCTCGGCAACCACGCCAGCCAGCAGCAGCGCGAGCAGGTCGCACAGGTGTTGCAAGCGTTCACTGGATTGCCAGCGGACGCTTGGCTGAAGGCCGATCTGAAGGTATCCAAGATGGCTTATGCCCGGCAGTTGTTCCCAGGCCGGATCCTGTCTGCAAGCGATGGTCGCTACTTGCTCGATGCCAACGGCAACTCCGGCAGCACCCCGGATTACAACGCGCCCGCCGCACGCTACTACCAGCAGGTGCTGAAGGTGCCGGCAACGGCAGGCACGTATTCCACTTTGTTTCCGACCTCCACCGATTACAACGCATGGGACTGGGACAGCAACAAGTCTCCGTTCGGCGACTATCCATGGGTCGGCCAGTTGCGCGATTTGCTGACTGCCGATCCCGATTTCCGACTGCTGGTCGGCAATGGCTATTACGACAGCCAGACCACGATTGGCGCGATGGATTACCTGGCCGCGCAATCGGGTTTCCCGATGAATCAAGTCCGCCTCCGCCGCTATCAGGGCGGACACATGATGTACACGATCGAAAGTACGGCCGCACAACTGTCCAACGACATCCGCCAGATGCTCCAGCACACCTGGTGACGTCTCCACGCACCACTCCCCCCCACAGCCAGACGAGTACCCGCCCATGAACCGCATTGCCCGCCATCCGCTTTCCAGAACCATTTCCCGTCTGCTGTGTCCCGCCGCCTTGCTTGCGTTGCCCACGCTGGCCTTTGCGGAGCAGGACAGCAATACCGACCCCACTACCGCCAAGCAATTGGACACCGTCACCGTGACCGCACAGAAGCGCAGCGAACGCCTGCAGGACGTGCCCATGTCGGTGCAGGTGCTCGATACGGAAAAGATGTCCAGCGAAGGCAGCTACAAACTGGCCGACTATTTCTCGCAGATCCCCGGCTTGTCCTACATCCAGTCGCCGATGAGCAGCAACATCGTGCTGCGCGGCATCGCTACCGACTCGGGCGTCAGCATCCGCCCGACCGCGGGCATCGTCATCGACGATGTGCCCTATGGCTCCGCAATCAACACCGGCGCGATCCCCGACTTGGATCCATCCGACCTGCAGCAGATCGAGGTGCTGCGCGGGCCGCAGGGCACCCTGTACGGCGCCAGCAGCATGGGCGGGCTGATCAAGTACGTGATGGCCGATCCGGACACCAGTGCCACCTTTGGCCGGGTCGAAACCGGCGGCTCCAGTAGCGCCCATGGCGGCTACGGCTACAACGCGCGGACTTCGGTCAACCTGCCGTTCTCGGACCGCTTCGCCCTGCGGGTAAGCGTGTTCCAGCGCAAGGACCCCTACTTCATTCGCAACCAGGACAGCAACGACGGCAACGACAGCCAGGTGCGCGGCGGCCGCATCTCGGCACTGTGGAAGGTCACCGACAACGTCACGGTACGCTCCTCTGCGCTGTTCCAGGACACCCAGACCGGCTCCAGCTCGGTGGTCGATACCGATCCCAGCCTGGATCCGCTGTATGGCCAATACCGCCACGACCGCATCAAAGGCGGCGATACGTTCGATGGTCAGGTGCGTTTCTATACCAACAAGATCAGTTGGGACCTCGGCTGGGCCACGCTGGACAGCATCAGCGGTTATGCCCAGCACCGCAGCAAGGCGTATCAGGACGTCGGCTATACAACGATCGGTTCTTACTCCTCGATTTTCGCCCAGGCATTGGGCATCGACAGCGCCGATCCCAGCACGTTGATCGACAACCGCTACAATATCAACCGCACCACGCAGGAAATCCGCCTGGTGTCGCAAGGCACGCAGAAGCTCGATTGGCAGGCCGGCGCCTTCTACAGCAAGGAAGACTCCGATTACCTCCAGAATTTCTACATCGCCGACAAGACCAGCGGCGCGATCTACAGTGACTACCCCCTGCTGATCTCCAAAGGGGATATCACCTATCGTGAGAAGGCCCTCTACGCCGACGCCACCTATCATTTCACCCCGCAATTCGACCTCCAGCTGGGCGCGCGCTACGCCCGTAACAGTCTGCACGAGGAGGCTTACGCCGGCGGCTTGCTGACGGACGAGTCGTTGACCTACGACAGCAACAAGGACAGCGCCACCACCTACTTGTTTTCGCCCCGGTACCGCTTCAACGACGACCTGATGGCCTACGTACGCGTCGCTTCCGGCTACCGCGCCGGCGGCAGCAACGGCACCCTGGTCGCCAGTATTCCTTTCAGCTACGGCTCGGACAGCCTGTGGAGCTACGAGCTGGGCCTGAAGACCCAATTGCTGGACCATTCGCTCACTCTGGACTCGGCGCTGTTCTACATCGACTGGAGCAACCTGCAGATCTCGCAGGTCGAGCCGACCCTCGGCAGCAGCTACACCACCAACGCCGGCAAGGCGACCAGCCAGGGCCTGGAACTATCGGTCAATTGGCTGCCGTCGGCCGATTGGAAGGTCAGCGTCAACTATGCCTACACCGATGCCAAGCTGGCCGAAGACATCCCCGGCTACATCGAGGGATCCTCGGCCTACGGCAAGGACGGCGACCGCCTGCCGTACTCGGCCCGCAACAGCGCCTCGGCCTCGGTCAAGCATTACTTCCCGCTATGGGGCAGCTTGCAGGGCTTCGCCGGCGCCGACGTGGCCTACATGGGCGATCGCGACATGGAATTCACCACCTCGGCCAGCATCCCGCGCATCCACCTGCCCAGCTACACCACCGTCGGCGTCAACGCCGGTGTGCAGGGCCAGGCTTGGAGCGCCACGCTGTACGTGCGCAACCTCACCGATGCGGTCGGCTACCTCAACGCGTTGCGCCGCGGCTCGCTGGCCAGCTCGACCCTCGGCGCAACGCTGATCCAACCACGCACGGTCGGCCTGACCCTGGCCTGGGATTACTGACCCCCATCGCCGGCCGTATACGCGGCCGGCGTTTTCTCACTGGCGGATTTCACCGATGAAATGGATCCATCGCCTGGGCACGCTGCTTGGCGCTGCCCTGTCGTTCGCCGTCCTCGCCGACGAGCCGGCGCCGGTCGCCCGCCCTACCCTGGTCTCCGCCCTGCAGCAGACCCGCGTGGGCGGTCATTCCCTAGGTTATCGTGTCAGTTTCGACCAACTCGAGTTCGTCGACGCCGCGGGTGCCGCCACCGCATCGATCAGCGCCATCGGTTATCTGGCCGAAACCGGGCGCACGAGAACAAGGCCGGTACTGTTCGTCTTCAACGGGGGACCAGGGGCTTCCGCGGTATTGCAGGTGGGGGGACTGGGGCCGTTGCGGCGCGTGCGCAAGGATGACCGGCAACAGCTCGTGGCCAACCCCGACAGTCTGCTCGATGCCGCCGATCTGGTGTTCATCGATCCTCCCGGCACCGGCTTCAGCCGCGCACCGGCCGGCGCCGACACGCGCACCCGTCTGTGGGACGACCATGGCGATGCCAAGGCCGTGGAAGCGATGATCCGGCACTGGCTGACCTTGCATGGCCGGTACAGCGCACCGCTGTACATCGCCGGCGAGAGCTACGGCGGCTACCGGCTGGCACTGCTCGCGGCCGATATCGCCGACCTGCGCCCGGCCGGCGTGTTGCTGATCTCGCCGATGCTCGATGCCACCAGTACCGACGCCAGCGCCGGCAACGACCTGCGCGCGGTGTTCGAGCTGCCGTCGATGGCGGTCGCCGCCGCCGCGCACGGCAAGGGCGAGCTGGCCGGACGGCCGGCGGACCAGGTGTACGCGCAGGCGCGGGACTTCGCGCTCGGCGACTATGCCCAGGCATTGATGCAGGGCAACGCGCTGCCGGCCGATGCGCGCGCCCTGATCGCCGCGCGCTTGTCGGCCCTGCTCGGGCTGCCGGCGCAGACGCTGACGGCCGCCAACCTGCGGCCCGGCGTCGAGGCCTTCCGGCTGCAGTTGCTGGCCGGCGACGGCCAGCAGATCGGCCGGCTCGACAGCCGCATCGCCGCGGCGCTGCCGCGGGTGGGAGGCCCGGATCGGCCTTCGGCCGCCAACGATCCGGCGCTCGGCCTCGGCCGCAACAACCAGATCAAGTCGGCCTTGATGGCCGACTACCTGCACGGATTGTTCGGGCCGTCGCTGCCCAGCGACTACGTCAGCCTCGACATCGACATCGCCTTGGCCTGGCGCTTTTCCGCCGATGACGGCAGCGGCGGCCAGGATGGCCCGGCCATGCGCTTCGACCCGACGCCCTACCTGGCGCGCCTGGCGCAGGCCAATCCGGATTTCCACGTCCTCGCACTGAACGGCTATTACGACCTGGCGGTGCCGGCGCTCGGCCCGTGGTACGCGCTGCATCACACCACGCTGGACCCGGCGCGGATCGATTTCCGCATCCTGCCGGCCGGTCACGCCGTATTCGACGAGGACGCCTTGCGTCCGCAGTTGCACGCACTGCTCAAGGAGTTCCTGCAGTGATCCGCAGGCCCATCCTGGCCAGCCGATGCGCCGGCCAGCGTGCCGCACCCAAGCCTCCCTCCACCGTCAGCGCGCGCCGGCAATGAAGGACGCGCAACGCCCTCTGGCCGCCGCAGGCTGCCGTGCCGCCGCCGTGAAAGCATCCGCGGTGGCCCCGAACAAAATCCAATGAGCCCGATCCCACACTGCATGGAAATCCTGAAATTCCCCCGTTCCGACACTATCTCCGCGCGCCTGCAAGCCTTGCGGCTGGTGCTGCCGCCGCCGCTGCGCGTGCCCGAAGGCGTGGTGCTGCCGTTCGCGCCGGTGCACGTGCTCGGCAAGCGCGTGCTGATCTCCGGCCACGGCCCGCAGCATCCGGACGGCAGCCTCGCCGGCCTCGCCGGCCGGATCGGCGCAGAACTCGACGAAGCCCAGGGCTACACCGCCGCCCGCCTGACCACGCTGTCGATCCTCGCCAGCCTGGAGCGCAGCCTGGGCAGCCTGGACCGGGTCAAGCGCTGGGTCCGGGTGTTCGGCATGGTCCGCTGCGCCCCGGGCTTCCAGCGCCATCCGAACGTGATCAACGGCTGCTCGGACCTGCTGCTGGCGTTGTGGGGGCCTGAACTGGGCCAGCACGCGCGCAGCGCGGTCGGCATGGCCGAGCTGCCGTTCGGCATCCCGGTCGAGATCGAAGCCGAAGCCGAATTGCACTGACCCTCTCCCGCAGGAGCGCCGCCATGGATACCTCCTCGCCCCGTTTCAATCCGTCGCGCCGGCAGTTGCTGGCGGCCGCCGGCGCGTTGCCGCTGGCCGGCGCGCTGGCCGGCATCGCCGGCCCGACCGCCGCCGCGACGCCTGCGGCTAC
>JASGEB010000261.1:0-18522 GCA_047606785.1 Pseudoxanthomonas sp. | reverse complement strand
GTCCGTGCCGACGGCGACGGCAAGGTCCGCCGCATGTACCTGCGGGCCGGCCCGCCGGGATGGGACTGGCGGGCGACGGCGTCGCCGCCGCGGCCAGGCGCTGCAGCGCCGCTTCCAGCGCCGGCCAGTCCCATCCCGGCGGGCCGGCCCGCAGGTACAGGCGGCGGACCTTGCCGTCGGCGTCGGCACGGACCTGGGCGTGACCCAGCGCCGCCGCCGCGCGCGCCAGCCCGGCGGGCGGCAGCAGGGAGGTGACCGGCTCGCCGGCACCGGCGTCGGCGTACACCGGCAGGACCACCGCGCCGTTGCGGGCGAGCGCCGGCGGCAGGCGCTCGTCGCCGCGCGGGTCGAACATCGACGGCACCTCGGCCAGCCAGTCCACCCCCACCGCGCGCACGCCGGCCGCGGTCAGCGCGTCGATCAGGGCGGCCTGGGTCCGCCGCGGCCAGGGCCAGGCACCCACCCGCGCCAGACTGTCGCTGTCCACCCCGACCACCACGATCCGCTCCTGGTCCACCGCAGCGTGGCCGGCCAGGACGTCGTACAGGCGCAGGTCCGCGCCGGCGGTCAGGCCGGACAGGGCCACGATCAGCAGCAGACAGGCGGCGGCGACGGCGATCGCCGGGCGCGTGCCGGCCAGGCCCCGGCGCAGCGGCGCGAACCGGCTCATGCGCAGATGCCACGGCGGCCGTGGCGGACTTGGGCGATGCCCGCCGTCCGGCTAGGCTTGGTCGGTGTGGCCGCGTTGCGACCGGCCTGCATGTCCCCGTCCCCCTGCTGCGAGTCCTGTTTATGCACGCGCCCCGCTCCCCGCGCAACTGTTCCCGGCCGGTGTCCGCATGAGCGGCCGCGGCACCGACGTACTGGTACTCGGCGGCGGCCACAACGGCCTGGTCTGCGCCGCCTACCTGGCCCGCGCCGGGCTGCGGGTGACCGTGCTGGAGCGTCGCGGCACGGTCGGCGGCGCGGCGGTGACCGAGGAATTCCACCCCGGCTTCCGCAACTCGGTGGCGTCCTACACGGTGTCGCTGCTGCAGCCGAAGGTGATCGCCGACCTCGACCTGCACCGCCACGGCCTGCAGATCGTGATGCGCCGGCGCGACAACTTCCTGCCGCTGGCGGACGGGCGCTACCTGCTCACCGGCGCCGGCCGCACCCGCGACGAAGTGGCGAAGTTCTCCCGCGCCGACGCCGAGCGCCTGCCCGAGTACCAGGCGCGCCTGGAGGCGATCGCCGACGTGCTGCGCGCGCTGGCCCTGCAGCCGCCGCCCAACGTCACCGACGGCGGCTGGTGGCGGGCGCTGCCCGAACTGCTGCGCGCCGGCCGGCTCGGCCGCCGCCTGCACGCGCTGGACGAAACCCTGCGCCACGAGCTGCTCGACCTGTTCGCGATCTCCGCCGCCGAATACCTGGAGCGCTGGTTCGAGAGCGAGCCGATCAAGGCGCTGCTCGGCTTCGACGGCGTGGTCGGCAACTACGCCAGCCCGTACGCGCCGGGCAGCGCTTACGTGTTGCTGCACCACGTGTTCGGCGAGGTCAACGGGGTCAAGGGCGCCTGGGGCCACGCCATCGGCGGCATGGGCGCGATCACCCAGGCGATGGCCGCGTCCGCGCGCGCGGCCGGCGCGCAGATCCGCACCGACGCGGCGGTCGAGCGCGTGCTGGTGGAAGACGGCCGGGTGGTGGGCGTGCGCCTGGCCGGCGGCGAGGAACTGCGCGCGCGCGCGGTCGCCGCCAGCGTCAACCCGAAGCTGCTGTACGAGCGCCTGTTCGAGCCGCAGCAGGTGCCCGCACCGACCCGCGAACGCATGGCCCACTGGCGCTGCGGCTCGGGCACCTTCCGCATGAACGTGGCGCTGTCGGGGCTGCCCTCGTTCACCGCGCTGCCGGGCGCGGGCGACCACCTCACCGCCGGCATCATCCTGGCGCCGTCGCTGGACTACATGGACCGGGCCTGGCGCGACGCGCGCGAGCTGGGCTGGTCGCGCGAGCCGATCGTGGAGATGCTGATTCCCTCCACCCTCGACGATTCGCTGGCGCCGCCGGGCCGGCACGTGGCCAGCCTGTTCTGCCAGCAGGTGGCGCCGGTGCTGCCGGACGGGCGCAGCTGGGACGACCACCGCGAGCAGGTGGCCGACCTGATGATCGCCACCGTGGACCGCTGGGCACCGGGCTTCGCCGCCTCGGTGCTCGGGCGGCAGATCAAGTCGCCGCTGGATCTGGAGCGCGACTTCGGCCTGCTCGGCGGCGACATCTTCCACGGCGCGCTCTCGCTCAACCAGCTGTTCAGCGCGCGTCCGGCGCTGGGCCAGGCCGGCTACCGCGGCGCCCTGCCGGGGCTGTACCTGTGCGGCGCCGGCAGCCACCCCGGCGGCGGCGTCACCGGCGCGCCGGGGCACAACGCCGCGCAGGTGCTGATCGGCGATCTGTAGGAGCGCACCGCAGGGGCGCGATGATGCTTTCCCGGTAATGCCCAATCGCGGCCACGGGCCGCTTCTTCACAAAAAAGCCAATCGCGCCCCTGCGGTGCGCTCCTACGGCGCCGCGGGTGGGTGCTTGAGGCAGTCGGAGACCGACAGCACCGCCGCGGCGGTGTCGACCAGGCGCCGGTTGCCGCTCATCGCCATCTGCCGCAGCCAGCCGTAGGCCTCGGCCTCGCTGATCCCGCGCGCGGCCATCAGCACGCCCTTGGCGCGCTCGATCAGCTTGCGTTCGTCCAGGGCGCTGCGCACCAAGGCCAGCTGTTCGCCCATCTCCTGCAGGCGCGCGGTCTGCTCGAGCAGCATGTCCAGCATCGATCTTTCCAGTTGCGCGCCGTAGCGGGTGATCGCCCGCGCCGCCTCGCTGTCGGCGCCGAGCAGGCTGGCGTGCGGCCCGCTCGCCGGCGGTGGCACGCTGCGCGCGCGCGCCTGGCGGTCGGCGAGCAGGCGCTGCTGGTCCTCCAGCACGGCCTGGGCCTCGGCGATGGCCTGGTCGCAGGCCGCGCGTAATTCGTCCACCAGCGCCGCCTCCACCGCCTGCATCAGGTCGATGCGGTGGGTGCAGCACTCGAACCAGCGTTCGCCCAGGTCGCCGTCGGAAGCCGGATCGGGGTGGCGGGTCAGGGCGAGCCGGCGCAGCTGTTCCAGCGCGATCAGCGCGGTGTCCTGCTGCATCCGTTGCCACGCCGCCAGCGGCGGCGGCGGAGCGAATTGCGCGAACACCCGGAAGCAGTGCTCCTGGGCGTCGATCAGCCGGGTCAGTTCGCGCCGCTCGGCCGCGTCGACCCGGCCGGCGGCGAAGCAGCCGGAACCGACCGCGCGTTCCTGCCCGGCCAGTTCCTTGCCCTGCATGAAATTGAACAGCGCCAGCAGGATCCGCGAGACCGCCGGGCTGCGCGCGCCGTCGACCGCCTCGAACACCACCTCCAGCAGGCCCGCGATCAGCCGCGAGAACGCCGCCGTGGCCGCCGCGTGCTTGATCGAGCGGGCGGCGATGCGCGCGCGCAGTTCGGCCAGTGCCTGCAGTTCCTGCACCACCACGGCGAGCCGGCCGAACAGCCGCGAACTGCCGGCCGTCGCATCCGCCGCCAGGAACGCGGCGAAGCAGCCTTCCGCCTCGGCCTGCGCCTTCCGCGAGGCCTCGACCTGGGCGGCGTGACGGGCGGCGAAGCGCTGCCCGTTCGAGCCGAGATAGACGTTGCCGGCGCCGCGCTCGCGCTGCAGTTCGTGGATCAGCCGGCCGATCAGCACCACCATCCGGCTGGTGCTCGCCAGGGCATCCAGTTCGGCGATCTCGCGGCGCCTGGCCAGCAGCAGGAAATCGAATCCGTCGGCCGGAGCGGCGGTTGCCGTCGCGGCGGCCGGCGCAGCTTGCGGGTGCAGATCGGGCCCGCTGCGGGGCGTGTGCGACATGGAGGCTCCGGCTGGTCTGGGCAGAGTGGCGGGGAGGCGTGCTCGACTATATAGCGCCGGTCCGTTCAGCCCGAGGCCTGCAGCGGGGACGGCAATGCCTGCTGGGCGGCCAGCGCGGCGGCCAGCGCCGCGCCGACCAGGATCAGGCCGGGGCCGTCGTCGCCGGGCATGGCGGCGGCCAGCGCGGCCAGCTGCCCGAGGGTGGTCAGCAGCTGCGACTGGTCGGCGCGGCTGGCTGCGCGCACGATCGCCGCCGGCGTGGTCGCCGGCAGGTGGCGCAGCAGTTCGGCGGTCAGCGCATCCAGCCGGCGCATGCCCATGTAGATCGCCAGGGTGGTGCCGGTGCGGCACAGCGCGGCCCAGTCCGGGCCGCCGCCGCTGTGGGTGTGGGCGGTGACGAAGCTGACCCCGTGGCAGTGCTCGCGATGGGTCAGCGAGGCGCCCAGCGCGGCCGCCGCCGCGAACGCCGCGCTGACCCCGTTGACGATGCGCACGCCGATCCCGGCGCGGTGCAGGAACTCGATCTCCTCGCCGGCGCGGCCGAACAGCAGCGCGTCGCCGCCCTTGACCCGGACCACGCGCGCGCCCTGCAGCGCGTAGCGGCGCATCAGCCGGCAGATGAAGGCCTGCGGGGTGGAGCGGCAGCCGCCGCGCTTGCCGACGTGGATCAGGCGCGCGCGCGGCGCGAATTCGGCGATCGCCGGGTCGACCAGTTCGTCCAGCAGCAGCACCTGCGCCGCGGCCAGCTCGCGCACCGCCTTGAGGGTGAGCAGTTCCAGGTCGCCGGGGCCGGCGGAAAGCAGCACGACTTCGGGCGCGGCGACGCTCACGGTACGATCTCCTCGACCAGCACCGATTCAATGGCGCTCCCACGCTTCTCCTCGGCGCGGGCCGGACGGATCTGCCCACGCTCCTGCACGAACACCACGTTCTCGTCGCCGCCGTCGGCGTTGACGAAGGTGCGGAAGCGGCGCAGCGTTTCCGGGTCTTCGATCGCCCGCTTCCACTCGCAGGCGTAGGTGTCGACCACCAGCGCCATTTCCGCTTCAAGCTCGGCGCCGATGCCGAGCTTGTCGTGGACGATCACGTCCTTCAGGTAGTCCAGCCCGCCTTCCAGGTTGTCGCGCCAGGTGCTGGTGCGCTGCAGGCGGTCGGCGGTGCGGATGTAGAACATCAGGAAACGGTCGATGGTGCGGATCAGGGTCGCGTCGTCCAGGTCGCTGGCGAGGAGTTCGGCGTGGCGCGGCTTCATCCCGCCGTTGCCGCAGACGTACAGGTTCCAGCCGTTTTCGGTGGCGATGACGCCGAAGTCCTTGGATTGCGCCTCGGCGCATTCGCGGGTGCAGCCGGACACCGCCGACTTGAGCTTGTGCGGCGAGCGCAGGCCCTTGTAGCGGTGTTCGATCAGCAGCGCCATCGCCACCGAATCGAGCATGCCGTAGCGGCACCAGGTGGAACCGACGCAGCTCTTCACCGTGCGCAGCGACTTGCCGTAGGCGTGGCCGGACTCGAACCCGGCATCGACCAGCTCCTTCCAGATCGAAGGCAGCTGGTGCACCTGAGCGCCGAACATGTCGATGCGCTGGCCGCCGGTGAGCTTGGTGTACAGGCCGTATTTCTTCGCCACCTGCGCGATCGCCAGCAACTTGTCCGGGGTGATCTCGCCGCCGGCGATGCGCGGCACGATCGAATACGTGCCGTCCTTCTGGATGTTGGCGAGGAAGTAGTCGTTGGAATCCTGCAACCCGGCCTTGTCCTTGCCCAGCACGAACTCGTTCCAGCACGAAGCGAGGATGCTGGCCGCGGCCGGCTTGCACACGTCGCAGCCCAGGCCCTTGCCGTGCCTGGCGAGCAGCGCGTCGAAGCTGCGGATGTTGCCGACCCGCACGAGGTGATAGAGCTCCTGCCGCGAATACGCGAAGTGCTCGCACAGGTGGTTGTTCACCGACAGCCCCAACCGGGCCATCTCCGCCTTCATCACCTGGGTGACCAGCGGCACGCAACCGCCGCAGCTGCTGCCGGCCAGTGTGCTCTTCTTGATCGCGCCGATGCTGGTCGCGCCATCGCGCACCGCCGCGCAGATGCTGCCCTTGCCGACGTTGTTGCACGAGCAGATCTGCGCCGCGTCGGGCAACGCATCCACCCCCAGCGCCGGGCGGGCGCTGCCGTCGGCCACGGGCAGGATCAGGAATTCCGGCGCTTCCGGCAGTTCGATCCGGTTGAGCATCATCTGCAGCAAGGTGCCGTATTCGGCCGCATCGCCGACCAGCACGCCGCCGAGCAGGAACTTGCCGCACTCGGACACCACCAGTTTCTTGTAGATCCGCTTGCGCTCGTCGCTGTACGTGCAGGCGCGGCTGCCCGGCGTGGCGCCGTGCGCGTCGCCGAAGCTGGCCACGTCCACGCCCATCAGCTTGAGCTTGGTGCTCATGTCCGCGCCGGTGAAACGCGGCGTATCAGGATGCCGCGTCGCGCTCGCGTCGGCGATCTGCGCAGCGAGGAACGCGGCGGTCACGCGCGCCATTTCGTAGCCGGGTGCGACCAGCCCGTACAGCCTGCCTTGCCACGCCGCGCATTCGCCGATGGCGTGGATGTCGCGGTCGCTGCTGTGGCAGAGATCGTCGATGGCGATGCCGCCGCGCTCGCCGCACGCCAAGGCCGACCTGCGCGCCAGTTCATCGCGCGGGCGGATGCCGGCGGAGAACACGATCATGTCGGTTTCCAGATGGCTGCCGTCGGCGAACTTCATCGCGTAACGCCCGCCGACGCCCAGGCCCGCGCCATCGACGATTTCGACCGTGCTCTTGCCGGTGTGCACGCTCACGCCGAGTTCCTCGATCTTCGCGCGCAGCGCACGGCCGCCGCCGTCATCGACCTGCACCGCCATCAGCCGCGGCGCGAATTCGACCACGTGGGTTTGCAGACCCATGTCCTGCAGCGCCTTGGCCGCTTCCAGCCCGAGCAGGCCGCCGCCGACCACGACGCCGATCTTCGATTTCGCGCCCCACGCGGCCATCGCTTGCAAGTCCTCGATGGTGCGATAGACGAAGCAGCCCTCGCGCTCGCGCCCCGGCACCGGCGGCACGAACGGGTACGAGCCGGTGGCCAGCACCAGTTTGTCGTAAGCGACCGTCTCGCCGGTTTCCAGCACCGCCTCGCGCCGCCGGCGGTTTATTCCGACGACCGTTGCGTTGAGGCGCAACTGCACGCCCTCGCGTTCGTAGAACCCCGGCTCCACCAGCGACAGCTCGGCGGCGCTACCGCCGGAAAAGAACGACGACAGGTGCACGCGGTCGTAGGCCGCGCGCGGTTCCTCGCCGAGCACGACGATCTCCACCCCGGGGATGTTCTTCGCGACCATCTCCTCGACGAACTTGTGGCCCACCATGCCGTTGCCGACGACGACTATCTTCATTTTCCCATCCTCGTTCATGCCGCGACCTGTACCCGTCCGCCGACCACCCGTACCGGCCAGGTGCGCACGCTCACGGCGGCGTCCTCGATGCATTCGCCGGTCGCCAGGTCGAAGTGCTGCTTGTAGATCGGCGAGGCGACTACCAGGCGCTCGCCGAGGTTGCCGAGCAGGCCGCGCGAGAGCACGTTGGCGCCGGAAAACGGGTCGTGGTTTTCCAGCGCGAACAGGCGCTCGCCATTGCCTTCGCGCAGGCGGAACAGCGCCACCTGCACGCCGCCGACGAGCGCGCAGACGCCGGTGTCGGGCCAGATCTCGTCCAGCCCGCAAATGTCGTTCCAGCGCAGGCCCGTCGTTGCGTTCATCGCCTGCCTCAGGCCTGGCCCGGTGCTGCGGCAACGTCGGTGGCTTCCGCCTCCGCCGCGCGCGGCAGGCGCCGCGGCGCCGTGCGCGCGTGGGTGCCGTAGATGGTCAGGCCGACGAAGGCCAGGCCGCCGACCAGGTTGCCGAGCACGGTCGGGATCTCGTTCCAGACCAGGTAGTCGCCGATCGAGAAGTGGCCGCCCATCATCAGCGCCGACGGGAACAGGAACATGTTCACCACCGAGTGCTCGAAGGACATGCCGAAGAACAGCATGATCGGCAGCCACATCGCGATCGCCTTGCCGGGCACCGAGGTCGAGACCATCGCCCCGACCACGCCGGTGGAGACCATCCAGTTGCACAGCACGCCGCGCACGAACAGGGTCAGCATGCCGGCCGCGCCGTGGGCGGCGTAGCCGAGGGTGCGCGCCTCGCCGATCGAGCCCAGCTTCTGCCCGACCGCGTCCGGCGCGCTGCTGAAGCCGTAGGTGCAGACGATGGCCATGCACACCGCCACGGTCAGTGCACCGGCGAAGTTGCCGGCGAACACCAGGCCCCAGTTGCGCAGCACGCCGCCGACGCTGACGCCGGGGCGGCGGTCGATCCAGGCCAGCGGCGCCAGGGTGAACACTCCGGTGAGCAGGTCGAAGCCGAGCAGGTAGAGGATGATGAAGCCGGCCGGGAACAGCAGCGCGCCGATCAGCGGCACCCCGGTCTGCACCGCGACGGTGACCGCGAAGGCCGCGCCGAGGGTCAGGATCGCGCCGGCCATGTAGGCGCGGATCAGGGTGTCGCGGGTGGACATGAAGATCTTGGCTTCGCCGGCATCGATCATCTTGCGGGCCAGATCCGCAGGAACGACGTAACCCATGGGCATTCTCCTCGTAACAGGGGTGGTGGACGCGGTGGGGGTGTTGCGGGGGAAAACGCAAAACGAAAAACGGCGTCTTCCGGTTCGCACCGGAAGGACGCCGTTGTCCTGGACGCCCCGGGCCGCCGTTGGCCCGGGTGGTCGCGTTCGAGTTGTATGGCGAAGGCGGCATCGCCTGCGCTTGCAGATTTACATCAGCAACGATCGTGCCAAGCGCTTCGGTCGCGTTGGGGCGACATAACTTATTGATTCGGCTTGGGATCAGCCGATCCCGCTGATGACTCGTCGAGCTGCGTCGTCGCGACCTGCACCCCAATCGCGCGCAAGTCGCACCAGGCCAGTGCATGGCCGGGAATGCGGCCCTCCGCGACCGTTTTCTGGGTATCGTGGCGCGGCCGCGCCACGAGGTCCGCCGCGATCGCCGCCGCGGCCGCCTCGCCTCGCGCACTGCCATGGAGCCCGCATGCCGCTGTTCCCCCTGTTCGCCGACCTGCGCGACCGCGACGTGCTGGTGATCGGCGGCGGCGAGGTCGCCACCCGCAAGATCAAGGTGCTGCTGCATGCCGGCGCGCGGGTCGGCGTGCATGCGCTGGCGCTTTCCGATGAACTGCAGGCACTGCTGCGGCAGCGGCGGATACGCCGGCTCGACGGCGAGTTCGATCCCGGCTGGATCGACGCGGCGTGGCTGGTGGTGGCGGCCACCGACGATGCCGCGCTCAACCAGCGCGTGGCAGCGGCGGCCTGCGCGCGCCGGCGCTGGGTCAACGTGGTCGACGATGCCGCGCTGTCCAGCTTCCAGGTGCCGGCGATCGTCGATCGCGATCCGCTGCTGGTCGCCATTTCCTCGGCCGGCGCGGCGCCGATGCTGGCCCGGCGCCTGCGCGAACGCCTGGAAACCGAGCTGGATCATTCGCTGGGCGATCTGGCTGGGTTCCTCGCCCGCCAGCGCGCGCGGATTCGCGCGAAATTGCCGGATGTCGCGTTGCGCCGGCGCTGGTTCGAGCGCCTGCTCGATGGCGAAGTGCCGGTGCTGTTGCGCAACGGCGACATCGTCGAGGCGCAGCGCGCGTTCGATGCGGCGCTGGAAACGGCGGCGGAATTGCCGGCGCGCGGCAGCGTGGCGTTGGTCGGTTGCGGTACTGGCGATCCCGGCTTGCTGACGCTCAAAGCGCTGCGTCGGCTCAATCTGGTCGACCTGATTTTGTTCGCCGCCGAAGTGCCGCCGGCGATACTCGGCATGGCCCGACGCGACGCCGAAACGCGGCCCCTGCCGGCGCAGGCCGGCTTGCCGGCGCTGTTGGCGCAGGCCGTTGCGGAGGGACGCAACGTGGTTTGCCTGCGCGCCGGTCGCGGCTTCACTGACGCGACGGGCCGCGATCTGGAAACGGCGCTGCGCGAACTTGGCATCGCCTGCGAGCAAGTGCCGGGCGTAGCCTTGCCGTGACGGCGTGGCGGGTCAGTTCGAAAACAGCGCCATGATCACCTTCGCCGTCGCGTACGGCTCCGGGTCGTTGCGGTTGCTGAGCAGGATCACGCTCAGGTGCTGCTTGGGGTTGCGGATGATGACGTTGCGCCCGCCGATGGTCTCGCCGCTGTGCCAGAGCACGTCGCCGTCGATGCGGTACGCGTAGCCGTAATACGGTACGTCCGGCTCGGGCGTCCTCGTCTTCGGCGTGAACATCGCGTGGCGCGAGGCGGCGGACAGCAGGCGGTCGTCGTACAGCGCCGCGTCCCACTTGGCCAGGTCGTCGATGCTGGAATACACGCCGCCGTCGCCGAGGGTCGCGCTGGTGTTGCTCTGGTCGGTGCGAACCCAATGTCCGTCGATGAAGCTGTTGCCATAGGCGCGGTCCGGCACCACGTCCGCGCCTTCGACGTGTTCGACGGAGTTGTTCATGCCGAGCTTGTCGAAGATGCGCGACTTGACGAATTGCGGGAACGGTTCGCCGCTGGCCTTCTCGACGATCAGCGCGAGCAGGCAGAAGCCGCTGTTGGAATAGCGGTAGTCGGTGCCGGGCGGGAAATAGAGCCGGTTCTGTTTTTCCAGCAGCTTGAGCACGTCGCCGTCGTGCAATTGCCAAGTCTGGTTCTGGTCCATCACGTCTTCGTAATCGATCAGGCCGGACGTGTGCGAAAGCAGGTGGCGGATGCGGATGTCGTCGTCGGCCAGCGGCAGTGACGGCAGCCACTTGCGCACCGGGTCATCGACCGAAAGCTTGCCGTCCTGCTGCAACAGCAGGATCGCCGTGGCGGTGAACTGCTTGCTGATCGACGCGAGGCGGTAGTTGGTCCGTGGCGCGGCCTCGACGCCGTTCTGCAGATCGGCGTAACCCCAGGCCTTGCGCACGATAGGCTGACCGTCCTTGACCACCAGCAGCGATGCGCCGGGCACGCGGCCGTCGTAGCGCTGCATCAGCTTGTCGATGGCGGCCTGCTGCGCCGGCGTGACTTGGGCCGTGGCCGGCGCTGCCAGCGCCAGCACCGCGGCGGGCACGGCCATCAGGAGTCGGAATCGCGTCATTTCAGCACCGCCTTGATCCGGTTGTCGTCCGAATCGGTATCGACCAGCTTGTTGTAGGGGTCGATGCCGGCTTCGTAAGGTGCTTCGTCGACCACCAGTTTCAGCGTGGTGTCGGCGGCGGTGATGTGCTGCTTGTGCAGGTACAGCACCTTCTCGTCGTCCTCCTTGCCGCTGGGTGCGCGCGCGAACACGCCGATGTCCACCCACTCGTCCACCGGCTCGTCGGCCACCTTGCCCTTGCCGTCGGCCGATTGCATGGCCGAGTGCAGCTTCAGGGTCACCTCGTACTTGCCGTCGGCGCGCTTGACCGCGTCGGCGGAGACCGCGCGGTTCTCCCAGAACACGATGCGTTCGAACAGGTCGCGGATGAACGGGTGGAACTTCGCGTCGGTGCCGGCGTACAGGTCGGCCAGGAAGTCGCGGGTGGTCGGATAGGGCGCGGCCTTGAAGGCGTGCTCGTGGACGAACTGCGCCAGCACCTTGTTCAACGTGTCCTCGCCGATCGCGTCCTTGAGCGCGTAGAACACCACCGAGCCTTTCTCGTAGTGGATGTACATCTGGTTCTCGTTCAGGGCCAGCGGCTGTTCGGCGACCTTTTCGTCGGCACGCGCGCCCAGATACTGGTCCAGTTCGTACTTGAGGAACTTGCGCATCTTCTGCGGGCCGTACTCGTGCTCCATCACCATCAGCGCCGAGTACTGCGCCAGCGATTCGGACAGCATCGTCGCGCCCTGCACGTTGGCGCCGATCACCTGGTGCGCCCACCACTGATGCGCGACCTCGTGCGCGGTGACGTAGAACGGGTAGTCGATGTCGCCCTTGTCGCGCAGGTCGGCGATGAAGCCGATCGCCTCGGAGAACGGCACGGTATTGGCGAAGGACTGGGCGAAGCGCCGGTAGCCGGGGAATTCGAGGATGCGCAGCTGGCGGAACTGGTAGGGCGAGTAATTGCGGGTGTAGTAGTCCAGCGACTTCTTGCTGGCCTCGATCATGCGCTCGACGTTGTAGGGGTGCTGCTTGTCGTAATAGACCTCGATGGCCACGCCGTTCCAGCGGTCCTTCTTCACCTGCCAGTCGGCCGACAGCCAGGAGAAGAAGTCCAGCACCGGCGCTTCGGACTTGTAATGGAAATAGTGGCGGCCGTTGGCGGTCCATTCGCGCTGCAGGTAGCCCGGCGCCAGCGCGATCTGGCCGGCGCTGGTGGAGACGGTGGTGTCGAAATCCACCCAGCCCAGGTTCGGGCCGAAATAGTTGTCGGCATAGGCGGCGGTGTCGCCGATCGGGTTCATCCGCGGCAACTGCGGCAGGCCGTACTTGCGGCGGTCGTTGCGGTCCTGCAGCTGCCGTTGCTCGTCGTAGCCGAACTGCGGCAGCGCACCGAAGTTGTCGAAGAAGGTGCCATCGTGGACCACGTGGGTGTCGCCGCCGTCGACCGGGAAGCCGTGCGGGGCGTAGGTGATGTCGTAGCCGAAGTCCATCTCCGCGCCCGGCGCCAGCGGTGTGGCGAGCCGGTAGAGGGTGTAGCCGGAGATCTTGTCGGCCTTGACCAGGCTGTGCGCGGGGAAATCCAGGCTTGTGACCTTGGCGGTCGGGTCGATGGTCACGTGCAGTTGCGCGATCGGCGTGCTGCCGGCGTTGCGCATGCGGTAGCGGCCCTTGACGCGCACGCTGCGCGTCTCCGGGAAGATGTCCACGTCGGTGCGGACCGCCTCGACCTTCGGCTGCGACAGGTCCTTGTACTGGCGGTAGGCTTTCTCGTAGTCGGCCGCTTCCCGCTTGGCCTGCTCGCCGTTGACGTAGCGGTTGAGCACGTTGGTGTTGTAGAAGATCCAGCCGCCGAGCGCGACGAAAGCCACCAGCCCGGCGACGGCCGTGGCGAGCAGCGGGCCGCGCAGGCGCGCGCGCAGCTGGCGCAGGCGGTCGCGCCAGTGCAGCGAGCTGCCCCTTGGCCACAGCGCCGCGGCCAGCGCCAGCAGGACCACGCACAGCGCCGCCCAGTAGGCGCGGAACCACAGGTTCGGACCGATGAAATGGCCCCAGCCGTTCATGTCCGAATACGGGGTCGGGCTGGCCTTGCCGAAGTTGTACAGCGGGTGGTCGAAGTGCAGCATCGGCAGCGCCGCGCGCGCCACCAGGTAGACGATCACCAGCAGGTAGCCGAGGAACTTGTTGCCGCTGGCCACCTGCAGGAACACCGCCAGTGCCGCCACCAGCAGGAAGCCGATCGCCTGCAGCGCCAGCCCCTGCAGGTACAGCAGTGGCTGCAGATGGGTGTAGCCGTGGGCCAGCTGGTAGCCGATCGCGAACAGCGCTCCGACCGCCAGGAACGCCAGCACGATCCCGGCCAGCGCGGCCAGCTTCGACGCCAGCGGAATCCAGTCCGGGGTCGGATAGGCGTCGGCCACCTCGGCGACGCCGGCGCCGCGCTCGCGCCAGACCAGCTCGCCGGCCTGGAAGCTCAGCACGATGATCAGCAGCAGGTTCATGCCGCCGCCGATCGCGGCCTGCAGGCTTCCGGTCGTCGGGTACACGCGGGTGCCGTACAACTGGTCGCTGGACTGGAACACGAAATACAGCACGAGCAGGCTCAGCAACAGCATCACCAGCAGCGGCGCGCCGAGCAGGGCATGGCGCAGGTCGAAGCGGGCCTGGTGCAGGAACTGGGTCCAGCGCGCGCCGCCGCCGCCGCGCAGGGTGACGCCGGGCAGCGCGAGCGCGGCGCCATCGGCGGCCGCGTCGATGGCGGCGGTTTTCCTCTTGCGCCGCCACGGCAGCCGCAGGCCCTCGCGGTCGATGCGGAACAGAGCGTAGGCTGCCCACAGCAGCAGCGCGGCCACGCCCAGCCAGATCGCGCGGTTGGCCAGCAGCAGGCCGGTCAGCTTCGGCAGCTGGGTGTTGAGCTGGGCGCTGGACCAGTAGCGGATGTGCAGGCCGACCGCGTTGCCGCCGGAGGGATCGACCAACGCGCCGATCCAGCGCGTCTGCAGGTCCGCGGTCAGCGAATTGGACACGTTCCACAGCACGAAGAACGCGATCACGCCGAGGTAGGTGTACAGCATCGAGCGGGTCGCGGTGGCCAGCGCGAACAGCAGCGCCGACAGGAACAGCAGGTTCGGGATCACCAGCACGCCCAGGCTCCAGGCGTAGGCGGCCCACGGCGTCGGTCCCAGCCGCGCCGGGTCCAGCCACGGCATCTTGCTGCCCAGCCACAGGCCCAGCACCACGAACAGCATCACCGCCAGGCTGGCGAGGAAGCCGCCGCCGAAGCGCCCGGCCAGGTAGCTGCCCTTGCGCATCGGCGTGGCGAAGAACAGCTCGGCGGTGCGCTGCTCGAAGTCGCGCAGGGCGATGCCGCCGACGAAGATCGTGCTCAGCAGCACGCTGATCACGCTCAGCCCGCCGAGCACGACCACGGTCGCCGCCGGCGCGTTGCGCATCACGTTGCCCACGCCGCCGCCGTAGCTGACGTTGTCCGAGGCCAGCATGGCGAAGCCGAGCGCGCCGAACACCAGCGCCACGATCCAGAACACGCCGTTGCGCAGCAGCAGGCGGCGCTCCATCTTCAGCAGGTGCCGGAGCATGGCTCAGCTCTCCGCGGCGACGGCGACGGCCGGCGCGGCCGCCTTGCGCAGTTCGCCGAAGTACACGTCCTCCAGGTCGGCGGCGATCGGCTCGAATCCCGCGTCGGGCGCGCTTTCGCTCAACACGTGCACCACCGGCTGGCCGGCCACCAGGCGGGTGGACAGCACGCTGTGGGTCTGCTCGAACGCGGCCAGTCCGGCCTTGTCCACGGTCTTCTTCCACACCCGTCCGGCGAGCGCGGCGATCGCCTCGCGCGGCTCGCCGCTCAGCCGCACCCGCCCGCCCGCGATGATCGCGAAGCGCGGGCACAGGTCGGTGACGTCCTCGACGATGTGGGTGGACAGGATCACCACCGTGTTCTCGCCGATCTCGGCCAGCAGGTTGAGGAAGCGGTTGCGCTCGGCCGGATCGAGGCCGGCGGTGGGCTCGTCGACGATGATCAGCGTCGGCTGGCCGATCAACGCCTGGGCGATGCCGAAGCGCTGGCGCATGCCGCCGGAGAAGGTGCCCAGCTTGAGCTTGCGCACCTGCCACAGGTTGACCTGCTGCAGCAGCGCCTGCACCAGTTCCCTGCGCTCGCCGCGCGCGGTCACGCCCTTGAGCACGGCGAAGTGGTCGAGCATGGCCTCGGCCGAGACCTTGGGATAGACGCCGAATTCCTGCGGCAGGTAGCCCAGGGTGCGCCGCGCGGCGGTCTTGTCGGCCAGCAGGTCCAGGCCGTCGAGGACGATGCTGCCGCTATCGGGGTCCTGCAGGGTGGCGATGGTGCGCATCAGCGTGGACTTGCCGGCGCCGTTGGGGCCGAGCAGGCCGAACATCCCGCGCGGGATGTCCAGCGTCACATCGTCGAGCGCGTGCACGCCGTTGGCGTAGGTCTTGGACAGCCCCTGGATCTGCAGCATGGCCGGTATCTTCTGGTTGGACGGTTCGATCATGCCCGGCGCGCGCGCCGTTGTCCTCCCTGCCGGAAGTCATCGTGCCTTGCGGCCCGGATGTCGCAGGAGCGCACCGCAGGGGCGCGATGAGGCTTTCCCGGAAAGGCCAATCGCGCCGCTGCGGTGCGCTCCTACGGCGTGTCGGTGGCAGCGAGGCTTGGCCCTCGCCTCGGGCGGGCGCGCATCGATGGATACGCCTTCGGCTCCACCCATCCTTCGGTCCAGGGCAAGGCCTCAGTCGGCGGCCGCTTCCAGGCGCAGGCGCTCCTCCAGCGCGTGCCCCAGGTAGGCGCGGATCGCATGCCGCATCAGGTACAGCAGCGGGATCATCGCCACCGCGGCCAGCATCTTGTAGACGTAGTTGACCGTGCTGACCGCCAAGAACAGGTTGGTCGGCCAGTGCTGCGGGCCGAGCACGAAGGCGATCCAGATCACCACGAAGCTGTCCACCAGCTGCGACACCGCGGTCGAGCCGGTCGCGCGCAGCCACACCATGCGCTCGCCGGTGCGCCGGCGGATGCGGTGGAACACCACCACGTCGATCACCTGGCCCAGCAGGAAGGCCACCAGCGAGCCGCCGATCGACCACAGCCCCTGGCCAAAGATCGCCGCGAACGCGGCCTGGTAGTCCGGCACGCCCTGCGCCTGCGCCGCCGTCAGCCACCAGCCGGCCGGCGCGGTGTGGATGGCCGCGTAGGCGAACACGAAGCCGTAGGCGATCAGCGCCACCGCCACCCACGACACGAAGCGCACCCCGCGGGTGCCGAAGAACTCGTTGATGGTGTCGGTGAGGATGAACACGAACGGCCACAGCAGGGTGCCGACGGTGAAGTTCAGCGAGCCGCTCTGGCCGAACAGGTTCCACTGCAGCGGCGCGATGCCGAGGGTGTCCTCCAGCGCGAAGATCTTGACGCCGATGAACTCGGCCAGCACCGCGTTGACGCACAGGAAGGCGCCGAGCGCGATGAACAGGCGCACCGCCCGGTCGTCGAGGGTGCGCCCGGGGGCGCTCACGGCGCGCGCTCGCCGGCGCGGGTGAACGGCACCGAGTCCGGCGCGACCGCGCCGCCGGAGACGATGAAGCTCATCGCCTGGTCCACGCTCCAGTTGGTGGGCGTGAGCAGTTCGATCGGCACGATCTCCAGGTAGCCGGAGGTCGGGTTGGGCGTGGTCGGCACGTACACCGCGGCCAGCTCGCGGCCAGTGCCGTGCTCCTTGATCACGCGGGTGACCAGGCCGACCGACTTCATGTCCCGGTGCGGAAAGTCGATCAGCACCACCCGCTGGGTGCTGCCCGGCTCGGTCTGCAGCATGTCCACCAGCTTGCGCACGCTGTCGTAGACGACGCTGGCCAGCGGGATGCGCCGCATCAGCGCCTCGAACCAGCGCAGCAGGCGCTGGCCGATCACCTTGCGGCTGAGGTAGCCGACCAGCAGGATCGCCACCAGCGTGGCCAGCAGGGCGATGGTGTTCTGCACCCACAGCGCCTTGACCCAGTCCAGCGAACCGGGGAAGGAGGCGGCGATGCGCTCGGACAGCGGCACCACCAGCGGGCTGGAGATGCCCGACAGCAGCACGAACACGAACTTCACCACCACCCAGGTCAACCAGATCGGCAGCAGCGTGAGCAGGCCGGTCAGGAACAGGCGCTGCAGGGAGGGGTGGGAGGCGGGCTCGGACATGCCGCCATTGTAGAGCGTGGCCCCGGCCAGGCCAGCCTCTCGGTCGGGACGCTTCGTCATCCCGGTGCCGGCCGAGGCGACGGGCTTCAGCGTCTCATCCGGACCTGGCCGCCGCCCGCTCGCGCGGCTTGAGCCGCAGGTAGACCTGCTTGCGCACGCGCGCCACCAGTTCGCCTTGAGCGTCGGTGATGTCGCTCTCGAACCAGTGCAGCACCTTGTCGCCGCCGGCGGCCTGCGTGCGCAGGCCGGCGACGATAGCCGGGTCCAGGTCGAAGCGGGTGCCGACCGTGCCGCGCCCGGGCTTGACGAATTCGATCGCGGCGGCCTTGTCCCACACGTAGTGGTCGCGGCCCAGCTGCTGCATCAGCAGCAGCATCCAGAACGGGTCGGTCATCGCGAACAGGCTGCCGCCGAAGTGGGTGCCGACGTAGTTGCGGTTCCACGGGCGCATGCGCAGCTCGACCGCCGCGTGCGAATAGTCCGGCGCGAGCGAGGTGACGCGGATGCCGGTGCACAGGAACGGCGGCCACAGGTTCAGGCCGAGGCGGAACAGGCGCGCATCCATCGGGAAGGTGGCAATGGAGGAGGAGGCCGGAGCCTACCATACGCAATGGTATGGCGTTGGCCGCGCGAGTCTTCCGCCGGCAGGCACTGCGGCTCGCCTTGCGCTCGCCTTCGGTGGATTACGCTCCTGCGAGTCCCGAGTCCCGAGTCCCGGACCCCGCAGTCAGGATCAGAACAGCAACGCCGACATCCTGCGCCGGTAGCGGCCGACCAGCTCGGCGTCCTCGATCACCCGGAACGCGTCGATCAGCGCCTGCCTGGGCAGGCCGTCGGCGTAGCCGCGGTCCTGGCGCAGCATCTCCAGGAACTGCTCCAGCGCCGCCTCGTCCTGACCGTCCAGCAGCAGGCGCACGCCCAGCAGGTGGCGCGACTTCAGGTCGGCGCCGTCGGCGGCCACCGCCGCCTGCAGGGCCGGCAGCGCCGGCGCGTCCTTGAGCGCGGCGGCGAAGCCCAGCCGCGCCTTGGCGCGCACCGCGCGGTCGTCGGTGGCCAGGTTGGCGGGCAGGGCGTCGATCAGCGTCCGGGCCTCGTCGGCGGCGCCGGTCCTGAGCAGGGCCAGGGCCAGGTCGAGCTTGAGCCCGCCCTGGTCCGGCGCGGCGGCGACGGCCTCGCGCAGGCGCGCGACCTCGGCCTGCGGGTCGAGCGCGACTTCCGGCGCGGCGGCCTCCTCGACGGCCTCGGCCGGGACGATGCCGTGCT
>JASGEB010000260.1:0-15599 GCA_047606785.1 Pseudoxanthomonas sp. | reverse complement strand
CGCGCATTCTGGCCGGCTCCGCCTGAAGTGTCAAGCCCTCGCAACGAGATCCCGACCCTTCCCTCCCTCGAACCGCCGGCTTCACAAACAAAGCCGATCCGCCCAAGGAAGCCGCGCATTGTAGGCCGCTCGGGGGAAACGTCAACTGCCCATGAGGGCGAATCGGCACATCCTGAGCCCCTGCCGCGCAAATCCGGGGGCATGCGGCGACGGGGCGCGCATCGTGCGCCAGGCGTACGGTTTTCGAAAGGACGATGACCGGCCGTTTCCGATCGATGTCAGCCGCTGCTCAACCTGACTCGCGCGAAGGTGCGCTTGCCCACCTGCAGCAGCCCCTCGAAACCCGGCGCGAACACCCGCTGCGGGTCCTCGACCACCGCACCGTCGATGCGCACCGCGCGCTCTCTGAGCTTGCGCATGGCCTCGGAATTGCTCGGCGTCAGGCCGGCGGCAGTGAGCAGCGCGCCGATGCGCAGACCCTCGGCAGGAACGGCCACGTCCTGCAGCGGCAGCTGCGAGGTGTCGCCCTCGCCGCGCACCACCGCCTGCCAGCCGGCGACAGCGGCCTCCGCCTGCCGCGGATCGTGGAAGCGCGCCGCCAGTTCGCGCGCCAGACGCAGCTTGACGTCGCGCGGATTGAGCGTGCCGGCTTCGACCTCGGCGCGCAGGCGACGCGCCTGGTCCACCGTGATGTCGAAGGACAGCAGTTCGATCCAGCGCCACATCAGCTCGTCGCCGATCTTCATGGCCTTGGTGACGATGTCGATGGCCGGCTCGGCGATACCGATGTAGTTGCCCAGCGACTTGCTCATCTTGTGCACGCCGTCCAGTCCTTCCAGCAGCGGCATGGTCAGCACCACCTGCGGCGACTGGCCGTAATGCTCCTGCAGGCCGCGGCCCATGAGCAGGTTGAACTTCTGGTCGGTGCCGCCCAGTTCGACATCGGCCTGCAGCGCCACCGAGTCGTAGCCCTGCACCAGCGGGTAGAGGAATTCGTGGATGGCGATGGACTGCTGGGCGGCGTAGCGCTTGGCGAAGTCGTCGCGCTCGAGCATACGCGCCACGGTGTGCTGGGCGGCCAGACGGATCATGTCGGCCGCATCCATCCTGCCGAACCATTCGCTGTTGAAGCGCACCTCGGTGCGCTCGCGGTCGAGCACCTTGAACACCTGCTCGGCGTAGGTTTCGGCGTTGCGCAGCACGTCGTCGCGGGTGAGCGGCTTGCGGGTGGCGTTCTTGCCGGTGGGGTCGCCGATCATTCCGGTGAAGTCGCCGATCAGGAAGATCACCCGGTGGCCCAGATCCTGGAACTGACGCATCTTGTTGAGCAGCACGGTGTGGCCCAGGTGCAGGTCGGGCGCGGTCGGGTCGAAGCCGGCCTTGATCCGAAGCGGTCGGCCACCGGCCTGCATCGACGCGGCCAGCCGCGTTTCCAGTTCTTCGCGCTTGATGATTTCCTCGGCGCCGCGGCCGATCAGTTGCAGTGCGTCGTGGGGCACGAAAACGTCTTCCGGTAGAGGGGTGGCCAGGCGGCCATCGTGACGAAGTTGAATGTGCGGTTAAACCCCGGTTAAAGCCGGCCGCATCAAAAAATCCAATGAGTTCAAGGGTTTGACCTGTACAGTTGCGGCGTCTATGGTAGCCGAACGGGCCTTCCCGCCAGCCCCGGATGAAGAAATCGATGCAGAGCCAAGGGGAAGGGGGACGCCGCCGCCGGCGTTTCCGCGAGCGTCTGGAGATCCTCCGCGACTCGACCCTCCATCGCCACGTCCGCAAGCACCTGCCCAGCGGACGCTGGACGCGGCGGCAATGGATCCATGCTTCGCTGTTCATGACCATCGGCATCATGGTGGCGACCATCGTCCCCGGCTTCTCCAGCGTCACCCAGCCCGAGCCGCCTGCGCTGGCCACTCTGCCGCTGGCGTTGCCCAGGGCCGCCGACGCGCCCGCCGCGACCGCGGTGGACGAATGGCAAATGGTGCGCATCCAGCCCGGCCAGACCCTGAGCGCACTGTTCGACGAATACGGCATCCCCGCCGCGACCCTGCAGCAGCTGCTGGACGCCAAGGAAGACGGCAAGGCCCTGCATCGCCTGCATCCGGGCGACGAGATCGCGCTGGAACTCGGCCAGGATGGGCAGCTGCACGGCCTGCGCTACGACCGCGATCCCGATACCCGGGTGGAACTGCAGCTGGGCGAGGGCGGCGTCGAGCGCAGGATCCTGCCGCGCGACGTGGTCACCCGCACCGTCGTGCTCAGCGGCACGGTCGGCGATTCGCTCAACCGCTCGGCGCGCAAGGCCGGCCTGACCGCGGCCAACATCAACGCGATGGCCGACGATATCTTCAAGTACGACATCGACTTCAACACCGACCTGGACCCGGACGACCGCTTCAGCGTGGTGGTCGAGCAGACCTGGCGCGACGGCGAGCTGGTGTCCACCGGCCCGCTGCAGGCGGCCACCATCACCATGGACGGCAAGCTGTACTCGGGCTTCCGCTTCACCCCGCCGGGCGGGCGGCCGGAATACTTCACCTTCGACGGCCGGCCGCTGAAGAAGGCGTTCATCCGCATGCCGATCCCATATGCGCGGCTGTCTTCCAGCTTCGGCGCGCGCAAGCATCCGATCCTGGGCACGATGCGCATGCACAAGGGGGTGGACTACGCCGCCGCCATGGGCACGCCGATCATGGCCGCCGGCGATGCGCGCGTGCAGTTCGTCGGCAAGCAGAACGGTTACGGCAACGTGGTGATCCTGGACCACGGCCAGGGTCGCAGCACGCTGTACGGACACATGTCGCGCTTCGCCGGCATCCGCGTGGGCCAGCGCATCGCCCAGGGTACGGTGATCGGCTACGTCGGCATGACCGGCATGGCCACCGGTCCGCACCTGCACTACGAATTCCGCGTCAACGGCGCCCAACGCAACCCGCTGTCGATCACCCTGCCGCCGCCGCAGCCGCTGTCGGGCAGTGCGCTGGCGGCCTTCCGCGGCCAGACGTCCAGCGCGCTGGCGCGCATCGCCACGGTCGAGAAGGCGATCTATGCCGACTGGAAGCCGGCGGTGCCGGCCACGTCCAAGGTGGCCATGGCCGACGCAACGCTGGCTCCCTCCGCGCAGCCGAGCGGGAAGGCAACGCGCTCCAAGGCCAAGGCCAGGTCGGGATACACGGCGGCATTCAGGGCGAAGTTCAAGAGCGGGAAGAAAACCACGCCGCGGCGCCAATGAGGTCCGGACAGGAAACCCGGGGCGGCCGCGCTTCGTCGGGCCCGCAGCGCAAGCCGGCGCACGAGGCGCTGTACCTCGGCCTGATCTCCGGCACCAGCGCCGATGGCATCGATGCGGCGCTGGTGCGCTTCGCCCCGCAGCCGCGGCTGCTGCTGGGGCGCACCTACCGCTGGGACGAGGACCTGCGCGCGCGCCTGCTGGCGCTCGGCCAGGGCGGCGAAGCGACCTCGCTGGACGAACTGGGCGAGCTGGACGTGCACGTGGCGCTGGCCTTCGCCAGTGCGGCCGCGCGGCTGGTGGCGCAGGCCGGGCTGGAGGCGGCCCAGGTGCGCGCGATCGGCTCGCACGGGCAGACCGTGCGCCATCGCCCCGGCGGAGCCTTTCCCTTCACCTGGCAGCTGGGCGACGGCAGCGTGATCGCCGAGCGCACCGGCATCGCCACGGTGGCCGATTTCCGCCGCCGCGACGTGGCCGCCGGCGGCCAGGGCGCGCCGCTGATGCCGGCCTTCCACGCCGCCATGCTGCACGACCCCGGCGAGGACCGGGCGGTGCTGAACCTGGGCGGGATCGGCAACCTGACCCTGCTGCCGGCCGCGGGCCAGGTACGCGGCTTCGACACCGGCCCCGCCAACGCACTGCTGGATGGCTGGTGCGAACGCCATACCGGCCAGGCCTTCGACACCGGCGGTGCGTTCGCCGCCGCCGGCGCGTCGACCCGGACCTGCTGGCGCGGCTGCTGGAGGACGCCTGGTTCGGCCTGCCGCCGCCCAAGAGCACCGGCCGCGAGCAATTCCACCTGCAGTGGCTGCAGGCACGGCTGCAGCCGGCGCCGAGCCCGGCCGACGTGCAGGCCACCCTGGTCGAACTCAGCGCCGCCACCGTGGCCGCTGCCCTGCTCGCCGCGCAACCGGGCACCCGCCGGCTGCTGGTGTGCGGCGGCGGCGTGCACAACCCGCTGCTGATGGCACGGCTGGCCGCGCGCCTGCCGCAGGTGGCGGTGGAATCCAGCGCCGTCTACGGCCTGGACCCGGACTACGCGGAGGCCATGGGTTTCGCCTGGCTGGCGCGCGAGACCCTGGCCGGGCGACCGGGCAACCTGCCGGCGGTCACCGGCGCACGCGGACTGCGCGTGCTCGGCGCGCTGCATCCGGCCTGAGCGCATCCTGCGCATCGGACAGGATCAGAACGCCGGCCCTTCGGGCATCTCGCGCAGCGCGGCGATGGCGTCGGCCAGGGCGTCCGCCTCGCCGTTGCTGAAGCCGCCGCGGACCTCGGCCTCGATCGCGAACAGGCCGTACTCGATCAGCCGGGTGACGGTCTCGGCCGCGCTCCAGCCGCGCGCCGCGGCGATGCGCCGGATGCGGTCGGCAAGCAGTCCATCGAGGTCACGGATCACCAGGTCGGTCATGTCGTTCCGATACCCGCTCGTGAAGGCAGGCGCTTGGATCATACCCATTCGGCGCAGGCCGCCACCTGTACCTGCAGCAAGCCTTCAGGTCCGCACGCCGGCCGCAGCGCACTCGCGGCGGATCAGCCACAGCACCAGCAGCAGTGCCGGCAGGCCGACGGCGGCGGTGTAGACGAAGAACGCCGGGTAGCCCCAGGCGTCGACGATCCGCCCCCACTGGCTGGCGATGGTCTTGGCCGGCAGGCTCCACAGGGTGCCGAACAGGGCGAACTGGGTCGCGGTGTAGTTGGGGCTGGTCAGCGAGGACATGAAAGCGATGAAGGCGGTGCCGGCGATGCCGTTGGCGACGTTGTCGGCGCTGACCGCGGCGGCCAGCCAGGCGATGCCGGGGTGGATGCCGGCCAGGTGGGCATAGACCAGGTTGGCGGCGCTGAGCAGGACGATGCCGACCAGCAAGGTCTTCGCCACGCCGATCCGGCGGATCAGCACCCCGGCCAGGAACGCGCCGACGATGGTCATCGCCACCCCGTACAGCTTGGACACCAGCGCGATCTGTTCCAGGCTGAAGCCCATGTCTAGGTAGAAGGTGTTGGCGGCCACGCCCATGGTCGTGTAGTTGAGCCGATAGCTGACCACCAGCAGCAGGATCGGGATGCCGGCGCGCCAGCCGTTGCGGACGAAGAAGTCGACAAACGGACACGCCACCGCGCCGATCAGCCAGGCCAGCGCTTCGCGCAGCGGCCGCGGCCATGCGGCCGTGGCCTGGCGGAAGCGGACCACCAGCGGCTCCTCGGCGCGCGCGGCGCGGCCACCGGCCGCGTCCGGTTCGGCGATGAACAGGGTGGTGACGATGCCGACCAGCGCACACGCGGCCATCGCCAGGTACGCGGCGGTCCAGCCGTAGCCGGCGGCGACGGTCAGCGCGCCGGCGCCGGCGCAGATCAGCGCCACCTGGTAGCCGGTCTGGTAGGCGGCGGCCATCGCGCCCTGGCTGTCCACGGCGGCCGCCTCGATGCGCCAGGCATCCACCGCGATGTCCTGGGTCGCCGAAGCGAAGGCGGTGAGCACCGCCAGCAGGGCGATCCGCGGCGCGTTCGTTGCCGGATCGGCCAGCGCCATCGCCACCAGCCCGGCGGCGATGCCGAGCTGGGCCAGCAGCATCCAGCTGCGCCGCCGCCCCAGGCGGCCCAGCAGCGGCAGCGGCAGGCGGTCGACCACCGGCGACCAGAAGTACTTCAGCGAATAGGCCAGCCCGACCAGGCTGAAATAGCCGATGGTGGAGCGGTCGATGCCGGCCTGGCGCAGGCGCGCCGACAGCGTGGTCAGCACCAGCGCGAACGGCAGGCCGGAGGAGAACCCCAGCAGCAGCATCGCCCGCACCCGCGGATTGGCGTAGACCTGCAGCGAGCTCCGCCAGTCCCGCAGCGCGCCGATCACTCCGCGTACTCCACCAGCAGCGGCGCGTGGTCGGAGAAGCGCGGGTTCGGATGGATCGAGCAATGCTGCAGCCGCCGGCCGAGCGCCGGCGTGCACAGCTGGTAGTCGATGCGCCAGCCGACGTCGTTGGCGCGCGCGGCGCCGCGGTTGCTCCACCAGGTGTAGTCCTGGCCCTGCGGGTTGAGCGCGCGGTAGGCGTCGACCCAGCCCCGCGCCGGCGCCGCCACCAGGCCGTCGCCGCCGCCGTCGGCGATCATGCCGTTGAGCCAGGCGCGCTCGCGCGGCAGGCAACCGGAGTTCTTCTGGTTGCTGGTCCAGTTCCTGATGTCCAGGCGGCTGCGCACGATGTTCCAGTCACCGCACAGCACGTAGTCGCGGCCGCTGGCCAGCCACGCATCGAGGATCGGCCCGAGCCAGTCCATCACCTGGAACTTGAAGCCCTGGCGCAGCTCGCCGGAACTGCCCGAGGGGATGTAGAACGACACCACGCTGAGGTTGCCGAAGCGCGCCTCGATGTAGCGCCCTTCCTCGTCGAACGGCGCCCAGCCCAGCGCGGTGCGGACCTCGTCCGGCTCGCGCCGGGCATAGATCGCCACCCCGCTGTAGCCCTTCTTGGTGGTGGCGTCGCGGTAGAAGCAATGATGGCCGTCGGGGCGGAAGGCCGGATCGGCCAGCTGCTCCTCCTGCGCCTTGGTCTCCTGCAGGCAGACCACGTCGGCCCGCTGCGCCTTCAGCCAGTCGAAAAAACCCTTGTTGGCGGCCGAACGTACGCCGTTGGCGTTGAAGCTGATGATGCGCATGGGTGGGGAGCCGGGAATGGGGAGCGGAGAATAGGGAATGGGAAAAGCATAGCCGGCCGGCTACCCGCAGACCCTCTGGGGTAGGCTTTGCCAATCCCTATTCTCCACTCCCCACTCCCGGCCCCCCATGTCCGACCACCGCGCGCGCTTCCTGCAGCTGGCCCTGCACGCCAACGCCCTGCGCTTCGGCGAGTTCACCCTCAAGTCCGGGCGGCTGAGCCCGTATTTCTTCAACGCCGGGCGCTTCGACAGCGGTGCGGCGCTGGCCGAGCTGGCGGCGTGCTACGCCGATGCGGTGGACGCGGCCGGGGTCGAGTTCGACCTGCTGTTCGGGCCTGCCTACAAGGGCATCCCGCTGGCCACTGCGCTGGCCTGCGAATACGCCCGCCGCGGCCGTGACCTGGCGGTGGCGTTCAACCGCAAGGAGGCCAAGGACCACGGCGAGGGCGGCAGCCTGATCGGCGCGCCGCTGGACGGGCGGCGGGTGCTGGTCGTGGACGACGTGATCACCGCCGGCACCGCCATCGGCGAGGCGCTGGCGCTGATCGGCGCCGGCGGCGGCCGCGCGGCCGGGATCGTGGTGGCACTGGACCGTCAGGAGACCCTGGGCGAGGGCGACGGGCCGCGCCGCTCGGCCGCGCAGGCGGTGGCCGCGGACAACGGCATCCCGGTGGTGGCGGTGGCCAGCCTGGCCGACCTGCTTGCGTTCGCCGGCGAAAACGCCGACCTTGTGGGCCACCGCGAGCGCCTGTTGGCCTACCGGGCCCGCTACGGCAGCGGCGGTTGACGCAACGACAGACGGGGACTGTCCCATGCCCACTCAACCCATGTTCCAGGCTGGACTGGCCGGCGTGCTGCTGCTCGCCGCGACGCTGGCGCCGGCGGCGGACAACACCCAGGCGAAGAAGAAGCTGTACTGCTGGAACGACGCCCACGGCGTGCGCACCTGCAGCGATGCGCTGCCGGCCGAGGCGGTCGACAAGGCCCGCGACGAGTTCAGCGCCAGCAGCGGCCGGCGCACCGGTGCGGTCGGCCAGGCGATGAGCGCCGACGAGCGCGCCGCCGCCGCCGCCGCCGCCATGCAGGCGCGCTTCGATGCACTGGCCGCCGAGACCCGGCGCCGCACCGACCAGGCCATGCTGCTGTCCTACCCGAGCGAGGAGCAGCTGCGGCGCGTGTTCGACGAGCGCACCGCGCTGATGGACAACAGCGTGCAGACCGCGCGCTACAACGTGGCCAGCCTGCGCGAGGGCCTGGTGACCCTGCTGCAGAGCGCCGGCAACGCCGAACTGGCCGGCAAGCCGGTCAACGCCAAGCTGGCCGGCGACATCCAGGCCCGCCATGCCGACCTGGTGCGCCAGCAGGCGCTGCAGGCCGGCTTCGAGAAGCAGCGCGCGGCCCTGGACGTGGAGATCACCGACACCCTGCGCCGCTACCGCGAGCTGAAAGGCAGCGCGGACCCGAACGCGCCGGTGCCCGGCCAGGGCTGATAGGACCCGCGCGCGCTCAGAAATCCAGCGGCAGCTGCGGCGCGACCGCCGCGAGCTGGGCGCGGAAGGCCGTACGGATGCGCTCCAGCGCGGCCGGGTCGTCGGCCTCGAAGCGCAGCACCAGCACCGGGGTGGTGTTGGAAGCGCGCACCAGGCCCCAACCGTCGTCCCAGTCGGCGCGCAGGCCGTCGATGGTGGACAGGCGCGCGCCGTCGAACGCGGCCTGCTCGACGAAGGTCTTGACGATCGCATGCGGGGTGCCCAGCGCTTCCGGCACCTCGACCTTGATCTCCGGGGTGGACACGCCGTCGGGCAGCGCGTCGAGCACCTCGCTGGGTGTTTCGGCGCGCGCGGCCAGGATCTCCAGCAGGCGCGCGGCCGAGTACAGGCCGTCGTCGAAGCCGAACCAGCGCTCCTGGAAGAAGAAATGGCCGCTCATCTCGCCGGCCAGTGCGGCCTCGGACTCGCGCATCTTGGCCTTGATCAGCGAGTGCCCGGTCTGCCACATCAGCGGCGTGCCGCCGTGGCGCAGGATCCAGCCCTGCAGCTTGCCGGTGCACTTGACGTCGTAGATCACCAGCGCGCCCGGGTTGCGCTCCAGCACGTCGGCGGCGAACAGCATCAGCAGGCAGTCGGGGAAGATGATGTGGCCGTCGCGGGTCACCACCCCCAGGCGGTCGCCGTCGCCGTCGAAGGCCAGGCCGAGATCGGCGTCGAAGCGCTTGACGGTGGTGATCAGGTCCTCGAGGTTGTGCGGCTCGCTGGGGTCGGGGTGGTGGTTGGGGAAGGTGCCGTCGACCTCGCAGTACAGCGGCACGACCTGGGCGCCGATGGCCTCCAGCAGCTCAGGGGCGAGCGCGCCGGCCACGCCGTTGCCGGCATCGGCCACCACCTTCAGCGGCCGGTCCAGCTGCACGTCGTCGGCGATGCGCTGGATGTAGTCGGCGACGATCTCGCGCTGCTGCAGGTTGCCGCGACCGCCGCCGAGCAGGCGGCCTTCGGCGATGCGCCGGTACAGGTCGGTGATCGCCGCGCCGGACAGGGTCTGGCCGCCGATCACGATCTTGAAGCCGTTGTAGTCCGGCGGGTTGTGGCTGCCGGTGACCGACACGCAGGTGCCGGTGCGCAGGTGGTAGGCGGCGAAGTAGGCCACCGGGGTGGGCACCATGCCGATGTCGATGACGTCGCGGCCGGTCTGGCGCAGGCCCTCAATCAGGCCGGCGGCCAGTTCCGGCCCGGACAGGCGGCCGTCGCGGCCGACCACCACTTCGGTCAGGCCCTGCTCGGCCATCACCGAGCCGATCGCCTGGCCGATCAGTTCGGCCACCGGCACGCTCAGGGTCTGGCCGACCACGCCACGGATGTCGTAGGCCCGGAAGATGCCCGGATCCACGTTCGCACTCTTGCCTGCAAGCTTCATTGCGCTTTCCTTGGAATCGGGGGGAGGAGCCGCGGCCGCGTCGCCGACGCCGGCCGCGACCTCGGACTTTAGGGTCTGTCCCAGGGTAAGGGCGTGATCGTCCTGTTCAGCACCGCGCCGGCGCAGCACCGGCAGGCGCAGGCTGCCCCGCGCCAGCAGCAGCAAGGCCGCGCCGGCCACGGCCAGCAGCACCGTCATCGCCGCACAGGCCAGCCGGCCGAAGCCCAGCGGTCCGGACCTGGCATCCGGCAGGCCGGCCACCACCCGCAGGCCGGTGGTGCCGACCGGGCGCGAGAGCGCGTCGGCACTGCCGGACAGCCCGATCTCGCCGGTCTCGGCCAGGGTGGCCCCGCCCTGGCGCAGGCCCAGGTAGGCGTCCTCGACCTGCGCCGAGGCCACCGGCGCGGTCAGTGTCTGCAGCGGCACGCGCACATACACGATCTGGCCTTCCACCGGCACCGCCAGGCCCAGGTCCCTGGCATTGCCGTCGCGCACCGCGTGCACGACCGCGGCCCCGGCCAGCTGCGCCTGTTCGAGCAGGGCCAGCTTGCTGTAGCCGAAGGCCTGGGGATCGGCGTAGGCCTGGCCCAGGTCGGCCGGCAACAGTTCCACCGCACGCACGTCCTTCCAGCCGTTGCGGATGGCCATGCCGACCGCGGCGCTGTCGCCGGCGACGACCGCGGCCTTGACCGCTGCGCTGCGCGCCAGCCGGTCCAGGCGCGCGGTTTCGGTGCCGACGACCTTGCCCACCGCGGCGACGGCGGCGTCGCGGGCCTGTTCCAGCGCATGCGCGTTGGCCTGGTCCTGCCACTGGCTCCAGGCCCCCCAGCCGAACCAGCCGGCCAGCACCAGCAGCAGCGCCGCCAGCAGAGGCAGTCTGCCGCCCTCGGCCGCGGAAATCCCCAGTTTCAATGCCATTCGACCCGACCCCCGTCAGCGGATGCCCGTATGGCCGAACCCCCCTTCGCCACGCGTGCTCTGTTCGAAAGTATCCACGATCCGCAGCTCCGCGCGCACGATCGGCACCACCACCAGCTGCGCGACCCGGTCGCCGGGCTGGAGGGTATAGGCCTCGCCGCCGCGGTTGCACAGGCTGATCAGCAGCGGGCCCTGGTAGTCGGCGTCGATCACCCCGGTGCCGTTGCCCAGCACCAGGCCGTGGCGGTGGCCCAGGCCCGAGCGCGGGAACACCAGCGCGCACAGGCCCGGGTCGGCGATATGGATGGCGATGCCGCTGGGCACAAGCGCGGCCTGGCCGGGTTCGAGCAGCAGCGGCGCGTCGAGAGCCGCACGCAAGTCCATCCCGGCGCTGGCCTCGGTGGCGTAGGCGGGCAGCGGCCACTGGTCGCCGAAGCGCGGGTCCAGCAGCTTGACCTGCAGGGGATGGTTCATGCGTCCAGGCGCTCCTCGATCAGGTCCAGCAGGGCCTCGGCCAGGCCGGTCTTGGCCATCGACGGGAATTCGCGCTCGCCGTCCTTCCAGTAGGCGGTGGCGGCGTTGCTGTCGCTCTCGAAGCCGCTGCCCTCCACACCCACGCGGTTGGCGACGATCAGGTCCAGGCGCTTGGCCTGCAGCTTGCCGCGCGCGTAGGCGGCCACGTTCTCGGTCTCAGCGGCGAAGCCGACCACCAGCTTGAGCCCGCCGTCCTCGCCGGTGGCCACCTCGGCCAGGATGTCGGGGGTGCGCACCAGTTCCAGCGCCAGGGTGTCGCCGGTCTTCTTGATCTTGTTGAGCGCGACCGTGCGCGGGCTGTAGTCGGCCACTGCCGCCGCGCCGACGTAGATGTCGGCCGGGAAAGCGGCCAGCACCGCCTGGCGCATCTGTGCGGCCGAACGCACGTCGATGCGCTGCACGCCCGCCGGCGTGGGCTGGTGCACCGGCCCGGCCACCAGCACCACCCGCGCGCCGCGGCGAGCGGCGGCCGCGGCCAGGGCGAAACCCATCTTGCCGCTGCTGCGGTTGCCCAGGTAGCGCACCGGGTCCAGGTCCTCGAAGGTCGGGCCGGCGCTGACCACGATCTTCAGGCCGGCTAGCCGGCTGGCCGACGCCGGGCCTGGCCCGCGCCGGGGCGCCGCCGGAGGCGTCTGCGCCGCCAGCGCCGCCACGATCGCCGGCGGCTCGCTGAGCCGGCCGGGACCGGACTCGCCCTCGGCCAGCGGGCCGTCTTCGGGGCCGACCACCTGCACGCCGCGCCCGCACAGGGCGGCCAGGTTGGCCTGGGTGGCCGGGTGCTGCCACATCACGTGATTCATCGCCGGGCATACCGTCAGCGGCGCGGTGGTGGCCAAGCACAGGGTGCTGACCAGGTCGTCGGCCAGGCCGTGCGCCAGACGCGCCAGCAGGTCGGCGGTGGCCGGGGCGACCAGCACCCGGTCGGCCCAGCGCGCCAGTTCGATGTGGCCCATCGCCGCCTCGGCCGCAGGGTCCCACAGGCTGGTGCGCACCGGCTGGCCGGACAGGGCCTGGAAGCTCAGCGGGGTGACGAACTGCTGCGCCCCTGCGGTCATCGCCACCTGCACCGCCGCGCCGGCCTCGCGCAGGCGCCGCACCAGATCCAGCGCCTTGTAGGCGGCGATGCCACCGCCAACGCACAGCAGGATGCGTTGTCCCTCCAGTTCGCGCACCACGTCGGAAGATTCCCAGGCAAAAACCGGGCGACAGCTTACCCGAAGGCCGGAATGCGGCCGATGCCGCCGCGGCATCAGGACCGGCACGATCGCCATGAGTCCGCAGGCACCACGATCCCGTCCATTTCCAGGAGGTTCGCATGCATATCCGCGACTGGCCGGCCAGCGAGCGCCCGCGCGAGAAGCTGCTGGCACACGGCGCCGGCAGCCTGTCCGACGCCGAACTGCTGGCGGTCTTCCTCGGTTCGGGCCTGCGCGGGCGCGACGCGGTGCAGACCGCCCGCGAACTGCTGTCGGCCCATGGCCCGCTGCGCGCCCTGCTCGACCGCGACGCGCGCGGATTGGCCAAGCTGCCCGGGCTGGGTCCGGCCCGCGCCTGCCTGCTGGCCGCCGCCCTGGAACTGGGCCATCGCCACCTGGCCGCCGGGCTGGAGCGCGGCGAGGCGCTGACCGACCCGACCTGCGCCGGGCGCTACTTCGCCCGCCGCCTGCGCGCGCAGCCGCGCGAGGTGTTCGCCGCGCTGTTCCTGGACACCCGTCACCGCGCGCTGGCCTTCGAGGAGCTGTTCTACGGCAGCGTCGACGGTGCCGAGGTGCACCCGCGCGAAGTCACCCGGCGGGCGCTGGCGCTCAACGCCGCGGCGGTGATCGTCGGCCACAACCATCCTTCCGGGAACTCCGAACCTTCGGCCGCCGACCGCGCCGTCACCGCGCACCTGAAGCAGGCCCTGGCGCTGGTGGACGTGCGCCTGCTGGACCATTTCGTGGTCGGCGACGGCAACCCGGTATCGCTGGCGGCGCGGGGGTGGGTGTGAATGATGCTGCACCCGGCGACCTCGCTACCCGCATCCTGTGGCTGCGCGGCCACAAAGCCATCCTCGACAGCGGCCTAGCACCGCCCGAACCGAACAGGCGACCGATCGGATTCGTCACCCACGGCTGAGTTCCCGGACCGCAGCACGTCCTCCGTCGTCACAGATCCGGCCTGGGCTAAAATGCACGACCCGCATTTCCCCGCTGCCTCCCGTGAAAGCCCACCTCCGCGCCCTGGTCGCCCAGGGCATCGACGCCCTGCGCAATGCCGGTGCCCTGCCCGCCGGCCTGGCCGCGCCCGATTTCGTCGTCGAGCGCCCCAAGGACCGCAGCCACGGCGATTTCTCGACCAATGCGGCGATGCTGTTGGCCAAGGCCGCGCGGACCAACCCGCGCGCGCTGGCGCAGCAGCTGCTCGATGCGCTGCCCGCCTCGGCGGACATCGCCCGGGCCGAGATCGCCGGCCCGGGCTTCATCAACTTCCACCTGTCGCCCCCGGCGTTCCAGCGCCTGGCCGCCAGCGCACTGGAACAAGGCCCGGCCTGGGGCCGCAACGCCAGCGGCGGCGGCCGCACCGCGGGGGTGGAATACGTCTCGGCCAACCCGACCGGTCCGCTGCACGTGGGCCACGGCCGCGCCGCCGCGATCGGCGACTGCATCGCCCGCGTGCTCGACGCCAACGGCTGGAACGTCAAGCGCGAGTTCTACTACAACGACGCCGGCGTGCAGATCGAGAACCTGGCGCGCTCGGTGCAGGCGCGCGCGCGCGGCCGCAAGCCCGGCGACGCCGGCTGGCCGGCCGAGGCCTACAACGGCGACTACATCGCCGAGGTGGCCGAGGCCTGCCTGCGCGGCGACACGGTGGAGATCGAAGGCCACCACGTCACCGGCAGCGCCGACGCCGACGACCTGGATGCGATCCGGCTTTTCGCCGTGGCCTGGCTGCGGCGCGAGCAGAACGCCGACCTGGCCGCCTTCGGCGTGGCCTTCGACGTGTATTTCCTGGAGTCCTCGCTGTACCGCGACGGCAAGGTGGAACAGACCGTACGCGAACTGGTCGCCCACGGCCACACCTACGAGGAAGGCGGCGCACTGTGGCTGCGCAGCACCGACTTCGGCGACGACAAGGACCGGGTGATGCGCAAGTCCGACGGCAGCTACACCTACTTCGTGCCGGACGTGGCCTACCACCTGAGCAAGTGGCAGCGCGGCTACACCCGCGCGATCACCGAGCTGGGCGCCGACCACCACGGCTCGCTGGCGCGGGTGCGCGCCGGCCTGCAGGCGCTGGAAGCCGGCATCCCACCAGGCTGGCCGGAATACGTGCTGCACCAGATGGTCACGGTCATGCGCGGCGGCGAGGAAGTGAAGCTGTCCAAGCGCGCCGGCAGCTACCTGACCCTGCGCGAGCTGATCGACGAGGCCGGGCGCGACGCGACGCGCTGGTTCCTGATCGCGCGCAAGCCGGACTCGCAGCTGACCTTCGACATCGACCTGGCGCGCCAGCAGAACAACGACAATCCGGTGTTCTACGTGCAGTACGCGCATGCGCGGGTGTGCAGCCTGCTGCGTCAGGCCGACGAGAAGGGCTTCGCGTTCGACCCGGTAGTCGCCGCGGGCAGGCTGAACACGCTCGAGGACGCAGGCTCGCTGGCGCTGATGGCCGAACTGTCGCGCTATCCGGAAGTGGTCGAGGCCGCCGGCGCCACCCTGGAGCCGCACCTGCTGGCGCAGTACCTGCGCGAATTGGCCTATGCTTTCCACACGTGGTACGGCGCCACGCCGGTGCTGGTGGACGAGGCTGACCTGCGCGACGCGCGCCTGGCGCTGGCGTTGGCGGTGCGGCAGGGACTGGCCAACGGCCTGGACCTGCTCGGTGTGACCGCGCCCGAGCGCATGTAGAGCGCCCCCCGGCCGCGATGCCGGCCCCGCCCACAGGATCGAACGAGACAGATGGCAGCAACACGACGCGGCAAGTCGCAGGCGCGACGCACTTCCGGCAACGGCGTTCCCGGCTGGGTCTGGCTGGTGGCCGGCATGGCGCTGGCCGCCGTGCTGTTCCTGGCCTGGCCCGCCCTGGTCAAGAAGAACGGCGACGGCTTCCTGCGCCCGCGCCCCAACCCGGACGCGCTCCCCCAGCAGGCCAACACGGCGGACGCCGAGGCCGCCGACACCCCTGCCGTCACCGCTCCGCCGCCCACCGCCGCCCCGGCCAAGCCCACCCAGTACGACTTCTACACCCTGCTGCCCGGCAAGGAAGTGCAGATGTCCGATGCCGAACTGGCCGCCAGCGCGCGCGCCGAGCAGGCCGCGCAGGCGCGCGCGCGCAAGGCCGCCGACCTGCTGGCCGGCGGCAATGGCGACGGCCGCGCACT
>JASGEB010000259.1:0-5817 GCA_047606785.1 Pseudoxanthomonas sp. | reverse complement strand
GGCCGGCCTCGAGCTGGTCGCTCAGGCCGGCCAGCAGCGCGTCGGCGTCGGCCGGGGTGTCGCGCAGTTCCACCCCGGCCGACGCCGACGCGCTGCTGGCCGGCCTGAGCGACCAGCTCGAGGCCGGCCGGCCGGCGGCCTGGCGGCCGGCCGACATGGGCGCGCGCTACGCCGGCCTGTCGCGCGGCGTGGTCGGCTTCCATGCGCAGATCAAGCGCGTGCGCAGCCGCTTCAAGCTGGGCCAGGACGAGCGCGCGAGCGAGTTCGCCGACATCCTGCGCGCGCTCGCCGCGCTGGGCGGCGGCGAGTTGCGGCAGTGGATGCAGCGCTTCGGTCAGGCGCGCGCGCTGGACCTGCCGGCGCTGCCCGGGCCGGCGCCCGCGCCGCTCGATCCGCAGGTCAAGCGCTTCGTCGACGAGGTGATGGCGCAGTCGCGCCAGCTCGCCGGCGGGCGCGCGCTGGACTGGCCGGCGCGGCGCCAGATCGCCGAGACCACCCGCCGGCCGTGGCGGCAGGGCGGCCCGCAGCCGGCGCGGCGCGAGGACCTGGTCGCCGACACCGAGGCCGGCCCGGTGCGGCTGCGCCTGTTCGATCCGGCGCCGGGCGCGAGCAAGCCCACCCTGGTCTACCTGCACGGCGGCGGCTGGGCGATGTTCAGCCTGGACACCCACGAGCGGCTGATGCGCGAATACGCCGCGCGCGCCGGCATGGCGGTGGTCGGCGTGGACTACGCGCTGGCACCGGAGCACCGCTACCCGTTCGCGCTGAACCAGGTCGTCGGGGTGGTGCGCTGGCTGCGCGCGCACGCCGCCGCGCACGGGCTGGACGCGCAGCGGCTGGCGCTGGGCGGCGATTCGGCCGGCGCCGCGCTGTCGGTGGGCGCGGCGCTGAAGCTGCGCGACGCCGGCGAAGGCGACGCGGTCAAGGCGATCCTGAGCAACTACGGCGGCTTCGGCCCGGAGGTCGGCAGCGCCGCGCGGCTGCGCTACGGAACCGAGCAGGACATGCTCAGCGCCGCCGAGATCGACGAGTTCTGGGACACCTACGTCGGCCACGTCGAGGACCGCTGCGACTCGTACGCGGTGCCGTTGCTGGCCGACCTGCGCGGCCTGCCGCCGGTGTTCCTGGTGGTGGCCGAGTGCGACGTGCTCGCTGAGCAGAGCCTGCAGCTGGGCGGCGCCCTGCTGGCCGCGCGGGTGCCGGTACGGATCGAGGTCTACCCGGGCGCCTCGCACAGCTTCATCGAGGCGATGGCGGTGTCCGCGCTGGCCAACCGCGCCATCGACGACGGCGTGGCCTGGCTGCGCGAACGGCTGGGCGCGGTCGGGCAGCCCAGGGAACACGCTGCATGAGCCGGTCGGCGTGGGCCGCGCGTGCGCTGATCGGCCCGGCGTTGGCGTCGCTGGCCCTGGCGGCCGCGGCCGCCGAACCGCCGACGCCGGCGCAGATCATGCAGCTGGCCGTGGTCGGCGATCCGCAGCTGAGCACCGACGGCCAACGCATTGCCTACACCGTGGAAACCCCGCAGGGCGAGGGCAAGGACCCGCTCAGCCGTATCCGCGTGGTCGCCTTCGACGGCGGTTCCGTACCGTTCGAACTGCCGGGCGAGGCGCGCCACAGCGATCGCAGCCCGCGCTGGGCCGGCGACGGCAGCCTGCTGTTCCTGTCCGACCGCGCGCCGGCGCAGGCCGGCGATCCGCCGCCGGCCGCGGCGCAGGTCTGGCAGGCGCAGACAGACGGCCGCGGCGCGCATCCGCTGACCCGCGCGGCCAGCGACGTCAGCGCCTTCGCCCTGGCCGCCGACGGCCGCAGCCTGTACTACCTGGCCGCCGATCCACAGACCGCGCAGGACCGGGCACGCGCCGAGAGCAAGAACGATGCGGTGGAACGCGACCATCCGCGCCGCTTCGTGCGCGCCTGGCGGCTGGACCTGGACACCGGCGCGGCGCGCGTGCTGACCCCGCCCGGCCTGCAGGTGCACGACCTGGCGCCGTCGCCGGACGGGCGCACGCTGGCGCTGCGGGTCTCCGCCGGCACCACCCTCAACGACTACTGGTACGACTCGCGCGTGCAGCTGCTCGACCTGGCCGCCGGCACGCTCGCCGCGCCGCTGGAGCCGCATGCTTCGGCCTTCCCGCTGCAGTGGTCGCCGGACGGCCGCCGCCTGCTGTACGGGCAGCTGAGCGAGAACGGCATGGTCGGCAGGATATTCGTGCAGACAGTGCCGGCGGGTGCCTGTGCGGGGGCGCGAAGCTGCGGCGCGCGGGTGGAGCTGGCGCCGGACTGGCCGGGTTCGCTGCGGCTGGCCTACTGGCAGGACGATGCCACCCTGGTCGGCGCCGGCCTGCGCGGCGTGCACGGCGAACTGCTGCGCATCGACGCCGCCAGCGGCCGCTGGCGCACGCTGGCGCGGCCGCAGTTCGCCTGGCCGGCGGCGAGCGTGGCGCGCGCCGGCCGCATCGCCCTGCTCGGCATGCGCCAGGACCATCCGGCCGAGGTGTGGACCTTCGACCACGGCCGCCTGAGCGAGCGCACCGACAGCAACCCGCAGGTGGCCGGCTGGGCGCATGCGCGGGTGCGGGAGCTGCAATGGACCTCCTCGCGCGACGGCCGCCCGATCCACGGCGTGCTGGTGACGCCGCCGGACTGGCAGCGCGGCGATGGCCCGCTGCCGACCCTGGTGCAGATCCACGGCGGTCCGGCCGAAGCCTGGTGGTCGGGCTGGCTCGGCTCCTGGCACGAATGGGCGCAGCTGCTGGCCACCCGCGGCTACGCGGTGCTGCTGCCCAACCCACGCGGCTCGGAAGGGCAGGGCCCCGCCTTCACCGAACTGGCGCGCGGCGACTGGGGCGACGGCCCGCTGCAGGACGTGCTCGACGGCGTGGACATGCTCGAACGCGACGGCGTGGCCGATCCGAAGCGGCTGGCGATCGGCGGCTGGAGCTACGGCGGCTACCTGTCGGCGTGGGCGGCCGGGCACACCGACCGCTTCCGCACCGCCATCGTCGGCGCCGGCGTGACCGACATCGGCGCGATGGCGCTGACCACCGACGTGCCCGACTACCTGCCCGGCTACTTCGGCGATCCGCTCGGCAATCGCACCGCCTACGACGCGCAGTCGCCGATCCGCTACGCCGGGCAGGTCAGGATCCCGCTGCTGGTGCTGCACGGCGAGGCCGACCAGCGCGTGCCGATCGAGCAGGGTGCGATGTTCTACCGCGCGCTCAAGTTCAACCGCACGCCGGTGCAGATGGTGAGCTACCCGCGCGGCCCGCACTGGTTCCACGAGCAGGCCGCCGGCCGCGACGTGCAGGAGCGCGTGCTGGCCTGGCTGGACAAGTACCTGCGCGGCCCGTAGGAGCGCACGCCGCAGGCGGGCGCGATGGGCTTGCCCGGCGTGGTCGCCCACGAAAGGCATCGTGCCTCCCCGCCTTCGCGGGGCAGGCTCTGCGGTGCAAAGGCATCGCGCCCCTGCGGTGCGCTTCTACGGCTGCCAGCGCAGGCTGACGCGGTACTCGCGGCCGGGCTGTTCGTACCAGGCCACGGTTTCGTACTGGCGGTCGAACACGTTGGCGAGCTTGGCCTGCACCGTCCAGGTGCGGCCCAGAGGGTATTCGGCGCGCAGGTCCAGGGTGGCGTAGCCGCCCAGCTGCACGCTGTTGGCCGAGTCGTCGTAGCGCCTGCCGCTGCCGAAGCCGGTCACGCCGAGGCGCAGCTGGCCCAGCGGGTAGTCCAGGTCCAGCCGCGCGGTGTCGCGCGGGCGCCGCGCCAGCCAGTTGCCGTGGTTGCTGCCGGCACTGTCGTTGCGCGGGTCGCTGTGGCTGAGCTGGGCATCGATGTCCAGGCCGTGCCAGCTCGCTTGACCGGTCAGCTCGGCGCCGCGGATGATCGCCTTGTCGATGTTGACCACGTTGTAGGCGGTGTCGTAGCCGATCAGGTCGTCGATGCGGGTCTGGTAGACGTTGAAGGTCCAGTTCCAGCCCTGGCCGTACTGGGCCAGACCGAGGTCGAAGGAGCGGCTCTGCTCCGGCTTGAGGTCCGGGTTGCTGTAGCCCGGGTAGTACAGGTCGTTGAAGCTGGGCGCCTTGAAGGCGGTGCCGGCGCTGGCGGTGAGCTTGAGGCCGTGGCCGAAGCCGTAGCCGTAGCCGAGGCTGCCGGTGGTGTGGTTGCCGAATTGCTCGTTGTCGTCGTTGCGCAGCGAGGCCTGCACGGCGTGCGCGCCGAAGCGGCCCTGGTACTGCGCGAACACGCCGGTGTTGTCGCGGCTGTCCACGTCGTAGGCGGTGGTGCTGACGACCTTGTCGTTCTCCCAGTCGCCGCCGACGCTGACGGTCTGCTCGCCGCCGAAGCCGTAGTCCAGCTGCGCCGAGGCGGTGTCGCGGCGGGTGTCGAAGGTGCTGACGAAAGTGCGCGTGCCGGTATCGGCGTCGACGTACCAGTTGTCCGCGTCGTCGTCGTTGCGGCCGGCCTGCACGCTCAGGCGCAGCGCCTCGGACGGGTGCCAGACCAGCTTGCCGCCGGCCACCCGCTGCAGGCTGTTGGCCTCGTTGCCGCCGTACACGGTGCCGTCGTACTCGTTGTGGCTGTCGGCGTCGAGGAAGTCGCCTTCGATATCCAGGCTGTCGGTGAGCGCCAGGCCGGCGCGCAGGCCGAAGGAGGTGTTGCGGTAGCCGTCGCGGTCCGGTTCGTCGACATAGCAGCCCGCGCCCCAGGGATAGGCGGCGTCGCCGGCGGTGCCGCGGCAGGCGTTGATGCCGTCGCTGCGCTGGTAGCCGGCATTGGCCGACAGCCAGCCGCGCGCACCGCGATAGCTGAAGCCGGCGCTGTGGTCGAGCAGGTTATGGCTGCCGAAGCCGGCCTGGGCGTAGGTGTGCAGGCCCTGGCCGCCGCTGCGGGTGAAGATCTGGATCACCCCGCCGATGGCCTCCGAGCCGTACAGGCTCGAACGCGGCCCGCGCACGATCTCGATGCGTTCGATCTGCGCCAGCGGCAGGTCCTGGAACGCGGCCAGGCCGGCGGTGACCGAGCCGATACGCACGCCGTCGACCAGCACCAGCACGTGGTCCGATTCGGTACCGCGGATGTTGAAGCTGGTCAGCTTGCCCAGGCCGCCCTGGTTGGAAATGGTGATGCCGGCGCGGCCGCGTAGCAGGTCGGCCAGCGAGGACGCCTGGCTGCGCTCGATCTCCGCGCGATCGATCACCTGCACCGGCACCAGGCTGTCGGCGACCGCCTGCGCGGTGCGGGTGGAGGTGACTTCGAGCGTGTCCAGGTCGGTGGTGTCGTCGGCGCGGGCCAGCGCGGGCAGGCCCAGGGCGAGGGCGGCGGCAAGCAGGGAAAGGCGGTACGGCATGGCGGGTTCTCTCCAGGCGCGCCCCTCGCGCGCCACGTGGGCGGGGAAGGCTGGATGGAGAGGGACGGGCACGTCGCGCGCGGCACCGGAAGGCGCCACGCGGCACGCGCGCGACGCCCTCCGCATCGCAACCGGCGTTGGCCGCACCCGGGCGGGCGCGGCCGGCTTGCAGGCCGGTCTCCGGGCTGGCGGGCTGGGAGGACGGACCTCCCGGCCGCGGCGCCTTCCCGGGCCGAGGGCCCAGTGGCGGATGCCGCGGTGTGCCTGCTTTACCGTTGCGGGGGCAGCGCCGGAATCGTCGCCCTGGGCGACCCACCGGCTTCCCGTTTCAACCCGCAGCGCGCATTGCGCGGCGGGTCACCTGAAAGCGGCGCGCAGTGTACGCCGCCCTGGCCGCGCAGGGTAGGAGCGCACGCCGCAGAGCCCCCCCCCCCCGTCGCGGGGGGGGGCGCTGCGGCGTGCGC
>JASGEB010000258.1:0-10722 GCA_047606785.1 Pseudoxanthomonas sp. | reverse complement strand
TCCTGGCCAAATTGAACGTGCGCGAAGGGCAGATCGTCGAGAAGGGCCAGGTGCTGGCCCAGCTCGACCCGACCCGCGGCGAATCCAGCGTCGAGGAAAGCGCCGCCCGCTACCGCGCCGCGCTGGCGGCCAGTGCGCGCCTGCATGCTGAAGTGGACGGCCGCGCCGGCATCGACTTCCCGCCGGAACTGGACGCCTGGCCGCAGTTGAAGGCCTCGGAAGCCTCGCTGTTCCAGTCGCGCCGGGCCAGCCTCAACGAGACCATCGGCGGCCTCAACCAGGGCCTGGCGCTGGTGCGGCGCGAACTGGACATTACCAAGTCGCTGATGGGCAGCGGCGCGGCCAGCAGCGTCGAGCTGATCCGCCTGCAGCGCCAGGCCGCCGACCTGGAGCTGAAGATCGGCCAGGCGCGCTACGACTACATGGTGAAGGCGCGCGAGGACCTGGCCAAGGCCGACGCCGACGTCAAGTCGCTGTCCTCGACGGTGCGCGGGCGCGAGGACACCCTGGTGCGCATGACCCTGACCGCGCCGGTGCGCGGCATCGTCAAGAACCTGGACGTGACCACCATCGGCGGCGTGGTCGCGCCGGGCGGCTCGGTGCTGGCGCTGGTGCCGCTGGACGACCAGTTGCTGGTGGAGACGCGCATCTCGCCGCGCGACATCGCCTTCATCCACCCCGGCCAGCCGGCGCTGGTGAAGGTGACGGCCTACGACTATTCGATCTACGGCGGTCTGCCGGGCGAGGTGGAGACCATCGCCCCGGACACCCTGCGCGACGAGGTCAAGCCGGAGATCGTCTACTACTCGGTGCTGGTGCGCACCAAGTCCGACGTGCTGGTCGACAAGGCCGGACAGCGCATGCCGATCACCCCGGGCATGGTGACCACCGCCGACATCCGCACCGGCCGCAAGACCGTCTGGGACTACCTGACCAAGCCGTTGAACAAGCTGCGCGAAGCGATGCGCGAGCGTTGAGCCGTGCCCGACATATTCCTGTGAGAGAGAACGCCATGAGCATGAAACCATCCAGATTCCTGTTGATCGTCGTGCTGCTGGCGAGCGCGGGCCTGGCCTTCGCCGCGCCCGCGGCGGCCGGCCACCGCAACCCGGTGGACAAGCTCAGCAACCCGGACGCGCTGGTGTTCACCGACGTACAGGTGGGGCACGACCAGTTCACCGAAGCGTTCGTCCGCGACGGTGCGCTGACCGAACCCAACCACTTCCGCCCGATCGTGCCCGGCCTACCGCAGGAACAAGTGCGCGCGATCCTGGGCCCGCCGCTGCGCGAGAGCGACGGCAAGCGCGGGCACGAATGGGACTACAACTTCAAGTTCGTGCTGGAGCCGTCGAAGAACTACATCGTCTGCCAGTACAAGGTGGTGTTCGACCAGGCGCAGGCGGTGCGCGAGCAGGTCTGGCGCCGCCGCCAGTGCCAGTTGCTGGCCGAGGCCGAGGCCCCGCCGCCGCCGCCGCCCGTGACCCCGCCCGCACCGCCGCCGGCGCCTGCCGAGTTGCCGATCAGGAGCGTCAACTTCGACTTCGACAACGCCGCCGGGCGCGAGGACGCGCTGGCGATCCTGGACGCGGACGTGGAGGTGCTGAAGCAGTTCCCGCAACTGCGCGTGCAGATCGACGGCCATACCGACCTGTGCGGTTCGGCGGCCAGCAATCAGAAGCTGTCCGAGCGGCGCGCGCGGATGGTGTACGACTATCTGGTCGGCAAGGGAATCGCCGCCTCGCGCCTGCTCGGGCCGGTCGGCTACGGCGAAACCCGTCCGCTGCAGAGCACCCCGCAGACCTATCCGGCGTGCAAGAGCGAGCAGAACCGCCGCACCGAGCTGAACGTGGTGAACTGAACGGGCTGAATGGAAGGCACGGCTGCCGCCGAAGGAGCGGTGGCGGCCGGGTCGAATTCCGGCGCAGGGGTGCAGACACTTCGGGTTGCGCCCCTGCGGGCCGGCCCGGTGCCGGCCTGCGGGGCTCGACCCAGGGAGCGAGGGAATCACATGGGCCGTTTTCAGATCCGCGGGCACCACATCATCTGGCTGCAGCTGCTGGCCAGCGCGGTGTTGCTGGCCGTCTTGCTGGTGTACTGGCTGGCTTGAGGCCGGAGGAAGCCCAGCCCGCCGCGGCCCTGGGCCGCTGCTGCCGAAGCGGTTGATTTGCAAGGCAAACCGCTTGCCTGCATAATGCGCGGCCCGGTTTGCGCCGGGTGGCCGCAAGGCCGCAAGGAACCCGTCGTGATCCCTTGGGGGATCAAAGACTTAACCGCCGGTTCGGGCAGGATGGCAAAGCGTGCGCAAGGCACCGCCCGGCCAGTATGAAAACGATCCAAGAAGGATTCCACCATGCCCAAGATCAAGACCCATCGGGCCGCGGCGAAGCGTTTCCGCAAGACCGCGTCCGGCAAGTTCAAGGGTGGCCACGCCAACCGTAGCCACATCCTCACCAAGAAGGCGACCAAGCGCAAGCGCGGCCTGCGCGCGGTGAACATCATCCGCGCCGAGGATTCCGGCCGTCTGAACCGCATGCTGCCCTACCTCTGAGGACACGACCATGGCACGAGTCAAGCGTGGCGTCACCGCACGTCGCCGCCACAAGAAGATCATCAGCCGCGCGAAGGGCTACTACAACGCCCGCCGCAAGGTGTTCCGCGTCGCCAAGCAGGCGGTCATCAAGGCCCAGCAGTACGCCTACATCGGCCGCAAGCAGAAGAAGCGCAACTTCCGCTCGCTGTGGATCACCCGCATCAACGCCGCGGCCCGCATCAACGGGCTGAGCTACAGCCGCTTCATGAACGGCCTGCTGAAGGCCGGCATCACCCTGGACCGCAAGGTGCTGGCGGACATCGCCGTGCACGATGCGGCCGGTTTTGCGGCCCTGGCTGAAAAGGCGAAGGGCGCGCTCGCGGCGTAATGCAGGTCCCTCTGCGACGGCCTGCGCATCGGTGCGCGGACGGTTGAAGAAATGCAGGGAGATCGCTGCAGACATGCAGGGGGGAAGGGCGCGAGTCCTTCCCTCTTTTGTTTTGCGCAGCCGATTGCCTCACCGCAATCCATTCCGCTAACGGGAACCAGACGGAAACATGCCGATGAGCGACATCGCAACCGAGGGGCAGCAGGCGCTGGCGGACATCGCCGCCGCATGCGATCCCGAGCAGCTCGAAACCCTGCGGGTGGCGCTGCTGGGCAAGAACGGCAGCATCACCGCCAGGCTCAAGCAACTGGGCACGCTGCCGGCCGAGCAACGCAAGGCGGCCGGCGAGGCGATCAACTGGGCGCGCGATGCGGTCGCACAGGCGCTGGCGGCGCGCAAGCGCGTGCTGGAGGACGCGGCGCTGGACGCGCGCCTGGCCGGCGAGGCCATCGACGTCACCCTGCCGGGCCGCGACGGCGGGCGCGGCGGTCTGCACCCGGTCACCCGCGCGCTGGAGCGCATCACCGACATCTTCGCCCGCCTGGGCTACGAACTGGCCGACGGGCCGGAGATCGAGGACGACTGGCACAACTTCGAGGCGCTCAACTTCCCGCCGCACCACCCGGCGCGCGCCATGCACGACACCTTCTACTTCCCGGCCGACGGCAGCGGCGTGGCCCGCTTGCTGCGCACCCATACCTCCGGCGTGCAGGTGCGCTACATGGCCGAGCACGCTCCGCCGCTGCGGATGATCGCCGCCGGCAAGGTCTACCGCTCGGATTCGGACCAGACCCACTCGCCGATGTTCCACCAGGTCGAGGGCCTGCTGGTGGACGAGCATTCGACCTTCGCCGACCTCAAGGGCACCATCGCCGAGTTCCTGCGCGGCTTCTTCGAGCGCGATTTCGAGATGCTGTTCAAGCCTACCTACTTCCCGTTCGTGGAGCCCGGCGCGGACGTGGTGATCCGCTGGGACACCGGCGACGGCGGTGCGCGCTGGCTGGAGGTGCTCGGCTGCGGCATGGTCCACCCCAACGTGCTGCGTGCGGTCGGCATCGACCCGGAGCGCTATTCCGGCTTCGCCTTCGGCATGGGCGTGGAGCGGCTGGCGATGCTGCGCTACGGCGTCAATGACCTGCGTGCTTTCTTCGACAACGACGTGCGGTTCCTGCGCCAGTTCGCTTGAGGGCTGGGAGTGGGGAAGGGAGAATCGGGGATGGGCGCAAGCGGACTCCTTCCCGGCTCCAACCTCGCTGCCGGCGCGCTGAGTTTCGCCTTTTCGATTCCCCATTCTCCATTCCCGATTCACTGCCTCCCATGAAATTCAGCGAAAACTGGCTGCGCCAGCACGTGTCCGTCGATGCCGACAGCACCGAGCTCGAACACCGCCTGACCATGATCGGGCTGGAAGTCGAGGGCGTGGAGCGCATCGGCGAGAAGCTCGACGGCGTGGTGGTGGCACGCATCGTCCAATGCGCCAGGCACCCCGAGGCCGACCGCCTGCAGGTGTGCATCGTCGATGCCGGCGGCAGTGCGCCGCTGCAGATCGTGTGCGGCGCGCCGAACGCGCGCGCCGGACTGGTCGCGCCGCTGGCGATGATCGGCGCCCGGGTAGGCGGGATCGCCATCAAGGCCGCGAAGCTGCGCGGCGTGGAATCCAGCGGCATGCTGTGCTCGGCCAAGGAGCTTGGCCTGGACAGCGATGCTTCCGGACTGCTCGAACTGCCGCCGGACGCGCGCGTGGGCATGCCGCTGGCCGACTACCTGGGTTTGCCGGACACCGTGTTCGAACTCGGACTCACCCCCAACCGCGCCGACTGCTTCAGCGTGCGCGGCATCGCCTTCGACGTGGCCGCCGCCTGCGTTGGTCAGGTGGTGCCGTTCGACGCCAGCCCGGTGGCGGCCGCGAGCGACGCCCGCATCGAGGTGCAACTGGACGCCGGTGCCGCCGCGCCGCGCTACTGCGGGCGGGTGATCGAGGGCGTCGATGCGGCCGCGGCCACGCCGGTATGGATGGCCGAGCGCCTGCGCCGCAGCGGCGTGCGCCCGGTCTCGCTGCTGGTCGACGTCACCCAGTACGTGATGCTGGAACTGGGCCAGCCGATGCATGCCTACGACCGCGACCTGCTGCACGGGCCAGTCGGCGTGCGCGCCGCGCGCGAGGGCGAGTCGCTGAAACTCTTGAATGGCGACGAGGCCAGGCTCGACCCGCAGTTCCTGGTCATCGTCGATGCCAGCGGTACCGATGAAAGCCGCGCGGTCGGCCTGGCCGGGATCATGGGCGGCGACGACAGCAAGGTCGGCGCGGGCACGAAGAACGTGTTCCTCGAAGCCGCGCATTTCGCGCCGAGCGCGATCATCGGCCGCGGCCGCCGGCTGGGCCTGCACACCGATGCCGCGCACCGCTTCGAGCGCGGGGTGGACCCGCAACTGCCGCGTGCGGCCATCGAGGTCGCCACCCGGCTGGTGCTGCAGCTGGCCGGCGGCCGCGCCGGGCCGGTGATCGAGGCGGCGCTGCCGGCCGATCTGCCGGCGCCGACGCAGATCGTCCTGCGCCGCGCGCGCATCGCCCGCGTGCTCGGCTTGGCGATCGCCGACGCCGAGGTCGAGCGCATCCTGCGCGCGCTGGGCATGGAGGTGCACGCCGACGGCGAGGGCTGGCGGGTGACGCCGCCGTCGCGCCGCTTCGACCTCGCCATCGAGGAGGACCTGATCGAGGAGCTGGCGCGCATCCACGGCTACGAGCGCATTCCGGCCACCCTGCCCGGCGGCGCCACCCGCATCGCCGCACCCAGCGAGACCCGGCTCGACGCGGCCAGCCTGCGCCGCCAGCTGGCGACGCGCGAGTTGCTGGAAACCATCAACTACGCCTTCGTCGATGCGGTGCTGCTGGACCGCTGGCAGCAGCCGGTGCAGGTACGGGTGCCGTTGGCCAATCCGCTCAGCGCCGAACTGGCGGTGATGCGCACCGCCCTGCTGCCGGGGCTGGTGGCGGCGCTGGGCCGCAACCTGGCGCGCCAAGCCGGGCGGGTGCGGCTGTTCGAGATCGGCAACGTGTTCGAGAGCGAGGGGCGGGGGAGCGGGGAGCGGGGATCGGCAGGTGCGCCGCGCGAGACGCTGCGCGTGGCCGCGGCGGTGTGCGGCGATGCGCGCGCCGAACAGTGGGGCGAGCCGACGCGGGCGGTGGATTTCCACGACCTCAAGGGCGACCTGGAATCGCTGGCGGCGGCCTCTGGCGCGCTGCTGGAGTTCAGGCCCTCGGCCGAGGCCTTCGGTCATCCGGGCCGTTCGGCGGACGTGTACCGCGACGGCGCGCACATCGGCTGGATCGGCCAGCTGCATCCGCGCCTGCAGACAGCGCTGGACCTGGACGTGCCGGTGCTGGGCTTCGAACTGGACCTGGCGCCGCTGTCGGCGCGGCCGCTGCCGAAGGCGGGCGAACTGTCGCGCTTCCCCTCGGTGCGCCGCGACCTGGCTTTCACGCTGGCCGAGCAGGTGCCGTGGGCGGCCATCGAGGCCAGCGTGCGCGCCGCCGCCGGCGGCTTGCTGCGCAGCCTGGTGCTGTTCGACCGCTATCGCGGCCCAGGGGTCGAAAACGGTCAAAAGAGCATCGCTATGGGCTTGATTCTGCAGGACAACGCGCGCACATTGGACGACCGCGACGTGGAAGCCGTGGTGACTTCGGTGGTTTCGGCCCTGGAGCGCGAGCACGGCGCCCGCATTCGCTCTTGATATGAGTGGCAGGGGACACCGATGGCATTGACCAAGGCCGAAATGGCCGAGCGCCTGTTCGAGGAAGTCGGGCTGAACAAGCGCGAGGCCAAGGAATTCGTCGACGCGTACTTCGACGTGCTGCGCGAAGCGCTGGAGCAGGGCCGGCAGGTCAAGCTGTCCGGCTTCGGCAACTTCGACCTGCGCCGCAAGAACCAGCGTCCCGGGCGCAACCCCAAGACCGGCGAGGAGATCCCGATCTCCGCGCGTACCGTGGTCACCTTCCGCCCGGGCCAGAAGCTCAAGGAACGCGTGGAAGCCTTCACCGGAAGCCTGGCCGATGCTTGATCCGGGCAGCAACAAGGAACTGCCGCCGATCCCGGCCAAGCGCTACTTCACCATCGGCGAGGTCAGCGAGCTGTGCGACGTCAAGCCGCACGTGCTGCGCTACTGGGAGACCGAGTTCCCCAGCCTGGAGCCGGTCAAGCGCCGCGGCAACCGCCGTTACTACCAGCGCCACGACGTGCTGATGGTGCGCCAGATCCGCGGCCTGCTGTACGAGCAGGGCTACACCATCGGCGGCGCCCGCCAGCGCCTGGAAGGCCAGGGCGCGCGCCAGGAGTCGGCGCTGTCCAACCAGATCGTACGCCAGGTGCGCCAGGAGCTGGAGGAAGTGCTGCACCTGCTGCGTCGCTGAACGGCCGCCGCGCGGCGCGGATGGGCGGCCGCCGCCGCGACCCGGTATAATCCCGCCTCCGCCGCAGCGGTGGACGGCAACACCCGCATCGGGGTATAGCGCAGCCTGGTAGCGCACTTGTCTGGGGGACAAGTGGTCGTCGGTTCAAATCCGGCTACCCCGACCAACCCAATTCCGTCATCAGTAGGGCGCCGCCTAGGCTGCGGATTTCGTTGAACGTGGTTGGGTTGTCGCCGTCGATGCCGGCCGTATCGCACGCTTCGGAAAAGGCGCGGCTCAGTTGTTCAGGGAGTACCTGCGTGTGGTGTACGCGGGCCGCAGCGCGCTTGTTCGACGGCCTAGGCTTCTCCGGGAGCCGGTGGATCAAGCAAGCTGGCAGCGCAACTCGGCCTGCCGCCGCAAGCACCAGCCGCCTCCGATACCCGCGACCAGGTGGCCCAGGCCGTGCAGACGCAACTGGTGGCCACCGGGCAGTACACCCCCGCGCAGGCCAAGAAGCAGGCAGCGCTGTGGGGCAACGTCTTCGGCACCTGGTCCAAGGCGACCGGCCAGGACGCCATGAGCCTGTACCAGCGCTACAGCGGCGGCGTGCAGTCGGGGAAGGCCCCTGGTGCAGCCGAGGTGGGGTCAGACACCGGCGGCGCTACGCTCGAAAGACTCGTCCATCCGAGGGAGCAGGGGCAGAAGAAAGCCTATGCCAGCGGCTGGACGCGTTCAATTCAGCCTCCGCCCCCCCCCCCCGCGACCAGATCGAGATCGCCCCCGATCACATCTGGGACGAGAACGCGATCAGCGAGCCGGTGCGGTTGTTTCAGCGTGGCATGGAAACCAAGGCCACCTATGAGGCGCGGATCGACGATCTGTTTGCGGGCGGGAAGCCGGCACGTCAGGACGTTCGCATCCTTGATCGTGCCGACATCCTCGATCTACTTGGGCACGGTGACAAGCCGCTGCAGCTGGTGGAATCTGCAGTTGGCAAAAAAGCGCTCCGGCGGTGAGGTTGCCCACCCCGAGATGACGGCCGAGCAGTGGAAGCGAGTCCCGGAGTGGATCGAGAATCCGATTGCAGCGTCCGAATCGGATACCGTACCGGCCGCTGCAGGCCTTCGATGGCTCGGTCTCGGCCGAGCACGGCATCGGCGAGGAGAAGCTGTGCTACCTGGGCATCTCGCGCTCGCCGGCCGAGATCGCGCTCAAGCGCGCGCTGGATCCGCAGGGCATCCTCAACCCCGGCAAGGTGTTCGACGATGCCGCTGGCTGAGCCTGCCCTTGATGTTGGGATCGGCGAGTGGATGCGGCATGCTGGAAAGCCGGGCATGCTCTGCTCCCGCGGCCGCAACGAACCTTGCGGGAACGCCTGCCCGCGCCAGACCTGAATTTCCGGACACGCCATGACCCATCCGCTGATTGCCGCCGACGAACTGCACGTCAACTTGGCCGAGCCGGGCTGGGTGGTGCTGGACTGCAGCTACGAGCTGTCCGATCCCGCGGCCGGCAGGGCCGCCTACCTGGCCGGCCACATCCCCGGCGCGCTGTATGCCGACCTCTCGCACGACCTGGCCGGGCCGCAGCGCTGGGTCGCCACCCTGGCCGGGCAGCGCTCCAACGGCGGCCGCCATCCGCTGCCGGACCGGCAGGCGCTGCGTGCCACCCTGCAGGGCTTCGGCATTTCCGAGGACAGCTGGGTGGTGGCCGCCGACCGCCAGGGCGGCGCCTATGCGGCGCGGGCGTGGTGGCTGCTGCGCTGGCTGGGCCACGAACGGGTGCGCGTGCTCGACGGCGGCGTCCCCGCCTGGCAGGCGGCCGGGCTGCCGCTGGCGCAGGGCGAGGAACCCGCACCGCTTGCGGGCAGCCTGCCGGACCGGCAGTCGCTGGTGCGCAGCGTGGACGTGGACGTGGTGTTCGCCGACCTGGGCGTGGGCCAGTGGCAGGTGGTCGATGCGCGCGCGCCGGACCGCTTCCGCGGCGAGAACGAGACCCTCGATCCGGTCGGTGGCCACATCCCCGGCGCGCTCAACCGCTTCTTCCGCGACAACCTAGCCGAGGACGGGCGCTTCAAGCCCGCCGCGCAGCTGCGCGCCGAATGGAGCGCGCTGGCCGGCGAACCGGAGCGGGTCATCCTGCAATGCGGCTCCGGGGTCACCGCCTGCCACAACGCGCTGGCGCTGGAAGCGGCCGGCCTGGCGGGCGCGGCGCTGTACCCGGGCTCGTGGAGCGACTGGGTCTCCGACGCGAGTCGGCCGGTGGCGACCGGGCCGGCCGCATGACGCCGGCGCGGTTACCCTTGCCGGCCGCCACCCCGCGACAGGAGTTGCCGCCGATGCGCTTCGCGCCCGACATCGCCGGCCTGGTCGGCAATACCCCGCTGCTGAAGCTGCGCGCCGCCTCGGAACTGACCGGCTGCCTGATCCTGGCCAAGGCCGAGTTCCTCAATCCCGGCGGCTCGATCAAGGACCGCACCGCGCTGGGCCTGATCCTGGACGCCGAGGCCCACGGCCAGCTGCAGCCCGGGGCGACCATCGTCGAAGGCACCGCCGGCAATACCGGCATCGGCCTGGCCATGATCGGCGCCAGCCGCGGCTACCGCGCCATCATCACCATGCCCGACACCCAGAGCCGGGAGAAGATCGATGCCCTGCGCGCGACCGGCGCGCAGGTGCGGCTGGTGCCGGCGGTGGCCTACGCCAATCCCGGCCACTACGCGCATGTCGCCCGCCGCCTGGCCGAGGCGATGAACGAAGCCGTGCCGGGCAGCGCCTGGTTCGCCAACCAGTTCGACAACGTGGCCAACCGCGACTTCCACGAGCGCACCACCGGCGTGGAGATCTGGGAACAGACCCGCGGCACGGTGGACGGCTTCGTGTGCGCGACCGGCACCGCCGGCACCCTGGTCGGCGTCGGCCGCGCGCTCAAGGCGCGCAAGCCTGCCACCGTGATCGCGCTGGCCGATCCGGCCGGCTCGGCGCTGGCCAGTTTCATTAACACCGGCGAACTCAAGGCCGACGGCAGTTCGATCAGCGAGGGCATCGGCTCCAGCCGGGTCACCGCCAACTTCGCCGGCGCACCGATCGACCTGGCCTGGTCGATCCCGGACTCGGAATCGGTGCCGCTGGTCCATGACCTGGTGGCCGTTGAGGGGCTGGGCGTTGGCGGTTCCTCCGGCGTCAACATCGCTGGTGCCATCCGCCTGGCGCGCGAACTCGGCCCGGGCCACACCATCGTGACCGTCCTGGCCGACGGTGCCGCGCGCTACCAGGGCAAGCTGTTCAACCCCGACTTCCTGGCCGCGCGCGGGCTGCCGGTGCCGGCATGGCTGGCTCGACCGTCAACACCGGCCCATGATCCGTAGGAACGCACCGCAGGGGCGCGAAAGGGCCTTCGCGCGAAGGCCCTTTC
>JASGEB010000257.1:0-3171 GCA_047606785.1 Pseudoxanthomonas sp. | reverse complement strand
TTCCCCGACAACTTCCTGTTCGACGACGGCGACACCATCCAGGGCACGCCGCTGGCCGACTACCAGGCCAAGGTCAAGCCGGTGGCCTGCGACGAGGAGCTGGCGGTGTACCGTGCGCTGGACGCGATGGGCTACGACGGCGGCACCGCCGGCAACCACGAGTTCAACTACGGCCTGCCGTTCCTCTCGCAGGTCACCGGCACGCCGATGAACGTCGACGGCGGCCGCGCCGAGCGCTGCGCCGGCCCGCACTTCCCGCTGGTGCTGAGCAACGTCGACAGCGCGCGCGACGGCCAGCCGATCTTCCAGCCGTGGACCATCGTCAGCAAGGACATCACCGCCACCGGCGCGGACGGGCGCACGCGCAGGGTGCCGCTGAAGATCGCGATCATCGGCTTCACCCCGCCGCCGATCCTGGAGTGGGACAAGCAGAACCTGGAGGGCAAGGTCACCGTCAGCGGCGTGGTCGAGGCCGCGCAGCGCTACCTGCCGCAGATCCAGGCCCGCCATCCGGACCTGGTGATCGGCATCCTGCACGGCGGCCTCAACGCCTCGCCGTACACGCCGATGATGGAGAACGGCGGCTGGTACCTGGCCGGGGTGCCCGGCATCGACGTGCTGCTGCTGGGCCATTCGCACACCGAGTTCCCCGGCCCGCGCTTCGCCAACCTGCCCGAGGTGGACGCCGTGCGCGGCTTGGTGCGCGGCAAGCCGGCGGTGATGGGCGGCTTCTACGGCAAGGACCTGGGCGTGATCGACCTGGGCCTGACCTGGCGCGACGGCCGCTGGCGCATCGACCCGGCGCGCACCCGCAGCCAGGTGCGTCCGGCCTGCGCGAGCAAGGACCGGTGCGTGGCGCCCGACCCGCAGATCGCCGCGGTGGTCAAGGACGTGCACGCGGCGACCCTGGCCTACGTCGCCACCCCGATCGCCAGCACCGAGGTGCGCCTGAGCAGCTACTTCGCCGAGCAGGGCAACGACACCGCGCTGGCCGCGGTGGCCGCCGCCCAGCTGGCCTGGCTGCGCGACAACGTGAAGAACATCCTGCCGCAGTACGCCGGCCTGCCGATCCTGGCCTCGGCCTCGCCGTTCCGCACCGGCTTTGCCGGGCCGGAGGACTACACCGACGTCGAGCCGGGCACGGTCAGCCTGCGCAGCATCGCCGACCTGTACTACTACCCCAACACCCTCAACGTGGTGAAGCTCGACGGCGCCGGCATCAAGGCCTGGCTGGAGCAGGCCGCGACTCGCTACAACCGCATCGACCCGGCCGCCGGCGGCGAACAGCCGCTGCTCGACGACAAGAAGGTCAGCTACAACAACGACCGCCTGTACGGCGAACTGCGCTACACCATCGACCTGTCCAGGCCCGAAGGCCAGCGCATCGCCGGCCTGACCTGGCGCGGCAAGCCGGTGGACCCGAAGCAGTCGTTCCTGGTGGCCACCAACAACTACCGCGCCAGCGGCGGCGGCGGCTTCCCCGGCCTGGACGGCAGCTCCATCGTCTACGCCGGCCAGGACGAGATCCGCCAGATCCTGGCCGATTGGCTGCGCCGCCGGGGCACGCTCACGGCCGCCGACCTGGGCGCGCGCACCTGGTCGTTCGCGCCGCTGAAGACCGCCGGCCCGGTCGTCTTCCCGTGCCCGCCGGGCAAGCTCGACCTCGCCCGCGCCGCCGGCGTGGCCGGCCTGCGCGAGCTGCAGGACAACGGCGACGGCAGCGGCCGCTGCGCGATCGATCTGGCGAAGCGACGCTGATTTGGGGCGGGGATTGGGGAGGGCTGCCGGCTCTCGCTTGTTATTCCCGCTTTTGTTCGTCATTCCCGCGAAGGCGGGAATCGCTTTTGTTCTTCAGCAGCGCTTGGAGCGAAAGGCAAAAGCAAGAGCGATTCCCGCCTTCGCGGGAATGATGAGTCCTTCGCCTTCTCCGGTCCCAGGTCCCGAGGATGCGCCCCCGTATCCACGCGCCTTTGCCGCCCCCGCCGCAAACCGCGACAATGCAGGGCTTTTCGCGCGCGCCGGATGCGTGCGCCTGCGGGCCGCCGCCTTTCCTCCCTTGATCGAGACTTCGCAATGCCCTCTTCGCCCAAGATCCTCTACACCCTCACCGACGAGGCGCCGTTCCTCGCCACCGCCTCGCTGCTGCCGATCGTGCAGGCCTTCGCCGCATCGGCCGGGATCGCGGTGGAAACCCGCGACATCTCCCTGTCCGGGCGCATCCTGGCGCAGTTCCCGGAGCTGCTGGGCGAACGCAAGGTGAGCGACGACCTGGCCGAGCTGGGCGAACTGGCCAAGACCCCCGCCGCCAACATCATCAAGCTGCCCAACATCTCCGCCTCGATGCCCCAGCTCAAGGCCGCGATCAAGGAGCTGCAGGCGCAGGGCTTCCCGCTGCCCGACTACCCCGACGCGCCGGCCGACGCCGCGCAGGCGGACATCAAGGCCCGCTACGACAAGGTCAAGGGCAGCGCGGTCAACCCGGTGCTGCGCGAGGGCAACTCCGACCGCCGCGCGCCAGCCTCGGTGAAGAACTACGCGCGCAAGCACCCGCACCGCATGGCCGCCTGGGACACGGGCTCCAAGACGCGGGTGGCGCACATGGCCGACGGCGACTTCTACGGCAGCGAGGCCTCGGCCACGCTGGCCAGCGCCGGCAGCGTGCGCATCGAGCTGCTCGGCGCCGACGGGGTCACCACCGTGCTGCGCGAGCCGGTGAAGGTGCAGGCGGGCGAGATCCTCGACGCGGCGGTGATGCGCCGCGCCGCGCTGGCGCAGTTCGTCGATCAGGCCATCGACACCGCCAAGGCCGAGGGCCTGCTGCTGTCGGCGCACCTGAAGGCGACGATGATGAAGGTCTCCGACCCGATCCTGTTCGGGGTGATCGTCGGCGAGTTCTACCAGGACGTGCTCGCCAAGCATGCCGATGCACTCAAGGCCGCGGGCTTCGACCCCAACAACGGCATCGGCGACCTGTACGCGCGCCTGCCGGCGCTGCCGGAGGCCACCCAGTCGGCGATCAAGGCCGACCTGGACGCCGAATACGTGCGCCGCCCGGCGCTGGCGATGGTCAATTCCGACAAGGGCATCACCAACCTGCACGTGCCCAGCGACGTGATCGTCGACGCCTCGATGCCGGCGATGATCCGCGACGGCGGCAAGATGTGGAACGCG
>JASGEB010000256.1:0-10452 GCA_047606785.1 Pseudoxanthomonas sp. | reverse complement strand
GCGGCGGCGCGCTGGCCGCGGCGGGCGCCGGCACTGGCGCGGGCGCCGGTGCTGGCGCAGGTGCTGGTCCTGGCCGGCTTCCTGTTCACCGCCCCGCTGACCTTCCACGCGCCGCTGAACCACGGCCAGTGCCAGTGGCGCAATCTGCTGCAGGCGCAGGTAGTCTGCCTGCCATGAACACCGCACCCCACCCCAACGACAGCCGGCCGCCCGTGCGCACGGGCCATTCTGGCGCTTACACTGGACACGGCAGACCCGCCATGAACGCCTCTCCCGACATGGACCTGACCTCGCTGATCCTGGTGGTCGACGACGACCCGGACCTGCGCAAGCTCATCACCGAATTCCTCGGCGAACACGGCTACCGCGTCGAAGCGGTGGAGAACGTCGCGCAGATGCGCGTGGCGATGGAGCGCGAGCAGCCGGACCTGGTGATCCTGGACGTGATGATGCCCGGCGAGGACGGCCTGTCGGCCGCCCGTCAGCTGGCCGGCGGCAAGGCCTCGGTGATCATGCTCAGCGCGCTGGGCAGCGACACCGACCGCATCATCGGCCTGGAAGTCGGCGCCGACGACTACCTGTCCAAGCCGTGCAACCCGCGCGAGCTGCTGGCGCGGGTGCGCGCGCACCTGCGCCGCCGCCCGGGCGCCGCCGGTGCCGCCGCCCCGGAGCCGCAGGGCAACATCTACCAGTTCGCCGGCTGGCGGCTGGACGTGGTGCGCCGCGACCTGCGCGATCCGACCGGAGTGTTCATCAACCTCTCCGACGGCGAGTTCTCGCTGCTGCGCGCCTTCGTCGAGCGCCCGCAGCGGGTGCTCAGCCGCGACCAGCTGCTGGACCAGATGCGCGGCCACGAAGCCGACGTCTACGACCGCGCGGTCGACAGCCAGATCTCGCGCCTGCGCCGCAAGATCAACGGCCGCACCCGCGACGAGCTGATCCGCACCGTGCGCAACGAAGGCTACATGCTGCTGCCGGCGGTCACCCGCCTGTGACCGCGGCGGCGCGCCCCCGCCTGCCGATCTTCGCCCGCACCTTCCTGCTGGTGCTGGGCGCGCTGCTGGTCGCGCAGGGCATCGGCCTGGCCCTGCTGCTGATGCGCCCACCGGTGCGCGAGCAGACCGTACAGCTGTCCGAAGTGGTGGCGCTGCTGTCCACCCGCATGCCCGCCAACGACGCCTCGCTGGCGGTGCGCCAGTTGCCCGCGCCGCCGCCGGCCCCGGACAGCCGCTTCCACGAGGACGCGCGCATGCGCCAGATGCTGGCGCAATGGCTGGACGTGGACGGCGCGCGGGTGCGCTTCTACGCCACCGCCCCGGCACTGCCGATGCCGCCCGGGGGCGATCCGCACATGCCGCCGCCGGACCGCCGACCGTCGCTGAGCAACGCGCCGATGGGCGTGGTCGACGGCACGCCCGCCGCGGTGGGCCTGCTCGGCCTGCTGCTGCAGGCCGGCGGGCCGGGGGGAGGACCGGCGGGCGGCACGATCGGCGGCGGCCAGGGCGGCTTCCGCCCGGACATAATCTCCCTCGACCACGGCCAGAGCTCGAACGGCACCCGCAACGACCCGGGCCAGGCCGCGCAGAGCAGTGGCCGCGCGGGTTCGGGACAGACGACCGCTGCGGCCAGCGCGACGGACACCGCCGCAGACAGCCAGGCCGCCACCTCGACGGCGGCCGGCTTCCGCCCCGGCGTCGACTTGCCGGCCGGCCTCCCGTCCGACGAGCTGGCCAGCGAGCAGACCCCGATGTTGCCGGGCGAACTGATGCCTGCGGCACCCACCCCCGGCTCGCTGCTGCCGCCGCTGGCTTCCCTGACCGGACCAAGTGCCTCCGCGCCGCTGATCCAGCCCGAACTGGCGGCCCAATCCGGGTCGGCAACCAACTCCACCCGCGCCGGCGCGACGGCGGCCGCTACGGCCTCGGCGTCGCATCGCGCCGTCGCCGGCGGCAACGCGACCGCCACCAGGGCATCGGCCTCCGGCTCCACTGCCGCCGCCCAGGCCAACAACGGGGGCCCGATCCACCTGCCGCCGCCGCTGCCCGGCGACCTGGGGCGCCTGCAGCCCGATTCGCTGCTGCAGGGCGACTTCATCGCCGCAGTCCAGCAGCCGGGCGACTCGGGCTGGCGGGTGGTCGAGCGTTTGGCCCCGGCGCCGACCTCCGGCCTGATCCGGCAGCTGGCGCTGCTGTTCGTGCTCGGTCTGGTGCTGCTGGTGCCGATGGCCTGGTGGTTCTCGCGCGCGCTGTCCGCGCCGATCCAGCGCTTCGCCATCGCCGCCGACGTGCTCGGCCACAACCCGGAAGCGCGCCCGGTGCCGGTGGAAGGACCGCTGGAGATCGCCCAGGCCGCGCGCTCGTTCAACGCCATGCAGTCGCGCATCAACCGCATGGTCACCGAGCGCACCCAGATGGTGGCCGCCATCGCCCACGACCTGCGCACCCCGCTGGCACGGCTGGCCTTCCGCATGCACGGCCTGCCCGCGCCGCTGCGCGAGAAGGCCACCGGCGACATCGACGAGATGAAGGCGATGATCGCCGCGGCGCTGGACTTCATCCGCGACCAGTCGCGCCACGGCGTGCGCGAGCGGCTGGACTTCGGCCTGCTGGTGGAGAGCGTGGTCGACGATCAGGCCGACACCGGCCGCGACGTGGTGATGCTCGATTCGCCAGCCGCGCCGGTGATCATGACCGGCGATCCGCTGTCGCTGCGGCGGATGGTCTGCAACCTGGTCGACAACGCGCTCAAGTACGGCCGCCGCGCGCGCCTGAGCCTGCAAGCGGCCGACGAGGGCTGCGAACTGTGGGTGGACGACGACGGCCCGGGCATCGATCCGGACCAGCACGAGCAGCTGTTCGCGCCGTTCTTCCGCGGCGAGGCCTCGCGCAACCGCGACACCGGCGGCATCGGCCTGGGCCTGTCGGCCGCGCGCACCACCGCGCTCTCGCACGGTGGCGACATCCAGTTGCGCAACCGCCCCGAAGGCGGCCTGCGCGCGGTGATCCGCCTGCCGCTGTCCGAGCCGCAGCTGCTGGAACAAGAACAACCCGCCCCGCGCCTGCTGCGCGCCAGCTGAGCGCATCCCCGGGGAAGTCGTCATCCCGGCGCAAGAAAGGGTAAGGTCCCCGGGTCCGCAGCGAAAGCGCGCCTGCCGCCCGTCCGCCCTACGCCGCCCCCCGCGTCTTGCCCATCCACGGCCGGTACCAGGCGCGGATCGCCGCGATGTCGGCGTCCATGTCCTGGCCGGTATGGAACAGCGGGCCGACGACGATCTTCTTCTCTGGATAGTGGAACGCGGCCAGCCACAGCGGCACCTGCGCGCCGTGGGCGATCTTCCAGAAGCCGGTCTTCCAGTTCTCCACCCGCTTGCGCGTGCCCTCGGGGGTGATCGCGAACCAGATGCGCTCGCTGCGCTGGATCGTCGCCACCGCCTCGCCGACCACCCCGTGCGGGGCGCTGCGGTTGACCGGGACCGCGCCCAGCCGCCGCAGCAGCGGGCCCAGCGGCCACCAGAACAGCTGCGCCTTGGCCAGCACCTTGACCTGGAAGCCGATCGCCATCTTCGCCGCGAAGCCCCACAGCCCGTCCCAGTTGGACGAATGCGGAGCGACGATCAGCACCAGCTTGGCCACGTCGGGCAGTTCGCCCTCGATCCGCCAGCCGCCCAGGCGCAGCACGCTCCGCCCCAGCCAGCGGGTGCAGCGGTTCGGCCTGACCCGCGGCATCGACGGCGGGATCGCGGGCACCTCCCCTGGGCGGCGCATGCCAGCCAGGGCCTACTGGTCCCAGCTGCCGGCCGAACGCCCGCGCTTGACCTGCGCGCGCCCGCGCTTGGCCTGCAGCCGCCGCTCCTTGCTGGCTCGGGTCGGGCGGGTGGCCTGGCGCGGCTTGGGCACCGACAGGCCGGCGGCGATGAAGCCGGCCAGCCGCTCGCGGGCGTCGTCGCGGTTGCGCTCCTGGGTGCGGAAGCGCTGCGCGTCGATCACCAGCACGCCGGCCTCGGTCAGGCGCCGGTCGCGCCGGGCCAGCAGCCGCTGGCGCAGGGTTTCCGGCAGCGACGGCGAAGCGGCCACGTCGAAGCGCAGCTCGACCGCGCTGGACACCTTGTTCACGTTCTGCCCGCCGGCGCCGCTGGCGCGCACGAACCGCTCCACCAGTTCCTCGGCGGGGATGGACAGGCTCGGGGTGATCTGCAGGGACGCTGCGCTCATGGCGCGATTGTAGGCGGCGTGCACGACGGCCGTCACCGCGGCGTCGGCGTGCGCCGCAACCCTTGCGCAGATCCGCAGGGCGCCGGCATCGCCCCGACCATGGCGGTTCGGGCTTTAAGCGTTTTTTTACGCAACAGCCGGCACCATCGCCCGCCCACTGCTTTCACCGTCCGTCCGCCATGTTCCCACGCTCTGTCCTCCGCGCCGCGCTGCTGGTCCTCGGCGCCGGCCTGTCCTGCGCCGCCGCCGCGCGCGAACCGACCGACGCCGAGATCGAGCGCCTGCTGGTGGCCGCGCGCGCGCAGCAGATGGTCGAGGCGATCGTGCCGCAGGTGGAAGCCGCCCAGCGCGAGCAGTTCGCGCAGATCACCCAGGGCAAGGCGCTGACCCCGGAGCAGCAGCAGCAGATCGCCACCATCCAGCAGCGCACCACCGACATCGTCCGCCAGTCGCTGGCCTGGGAGGCGATCAAGCCGCTGTACCTGCAGGTCTACCGGCAGACCTTCGACGACGACCAGATCAAGGCGATGACCCGGTTCTACGAAAGCCCCGCCGGCCAGGCCATGCTCGACAAGACCCCGGCCATGACCCAGGCACTGATGGCCGGCATGCAGCAGCAGATGGTGCCCAAGCTCGAATCGCTGCAGGCCGAACTCAAGAACATCTCCGAGGAACCGGCGATGCCGGCCCCGCCGGTGTCGCCGCCGGAGCCGCGCAGGGCCCAGCCGGCGCATGCCGGCAAGACCAAGGCGAAGGCCAAGTCCACCGGCAAGAGCAAGAGCAAGAAAACGCCGGCCAAGAAGACCACCAAGACGAGCAAGACGACCAAGGCCAGCAAGGCCAAGACCTAATCGGACGGCCGTTGCCGCGCCAGCCCGCGTCGGCGACTCAGGGCGGGCCCCGCCTCAATCCAGCCGCAACTGCGCGCGCGGCGGCAGCGACCAGTCCACCGGCGCCTGCCCGTGGCGGGCCAGGTAGTCGTTGGCCTTGGAAAAATGCCGGCAGCCCAGGAAGCCGCGATGCGCCGACAGCGGCGAAGGATGAGGCGCGCGCAGCACGCAATGGCGACGGCTGTCGATGACCTTGCCCTTGGCCTGGGCGTAGCTGCCCCAGAGCATGAACACCAGACCCTCACGCTCGCCGGCCAGGGTCTGGATGACGTGGTCGGTGAAGCCCTCCCAGCCCTTGCCCTGGTGCGAGCCGGCGCGGCCTTCCTCGACGGTCAGCACGGAGTTGAGCAGCAGCACCCCGCGCCGCGCCCACGGCAGCAGGCAGCCGTGGTCCGGCGGCGCCAGCCCCAGGTCGTCCTGGATCTCCTTGAAGATGTTGACCAGCGACGGCGGCACCGGCACCCCCGGCAGCACCGAGAAGCACAGCCCGTGCGCCTGCCCCGTGCCGTGGTACGGGTCCTGGCCGAGGATCACCACCTTGACCGCGTCGAACGGGGTGGCATCGAAGGCGGCGAAGATCCGCGGCCCCGGCGGGAAGATCCGTGCCCCGGCCGCCTTGCGCGCACGCAGGAAGGCCGCCAGCGCCTGCATCTCCGGGCGCAGCAGCCAGTCGCCCACCTTCGCCTTCCACGAGGATTCGAGCTGGATGCGGGCGGAAGCGTCTTCGGCGTTCATCGCCCCATTGTAGGAGCGCACCGCAGGGGCGCGATCGGGCTTTCGCGCAAAAACCATCGCGCCCCTGCGGCGCGCTCCTACGCCACCGCCGGCAGCGTGGCCATGTCCCAGCGCGGGGCGACGTGCACGGCCGGGCCGCTGCGCTGGCCGGCCTGCAGCCGCAGCGCGCCGGCGAAGGCGATCATCGCGCCGTTGTCGGTGCACAGGGCCGGGCGCGGAAAGCAGGCGCGGCCGCCGCGGGCGGCGCACAGGGCCTGCAATCTGGCACGCAGGCGCTTGTTGGCGCCGACCCCGCCGGCCACCACCAGGGTGTCGATGGCGGCCGCGTCGAGCGCGCGCTCGCACTTGACCGCCAGCGTGTCCACCACCGCGTCCTCGAAGCCACGGGCGATGTCGGCCCGGGTCTGCGCGGCCTGGTCGCTGTTCTGCCAGGCCAGCAGGACCTGGGTCTTCAGACCGCTGAAGCTGAAGTCCAACCCCGGCCGGTCGGTCATCGGCCGGGCGAATCTGAACGCGCCCGGCGTGCCCTGCTCGGCCAGCGCCGCCAGTTGCGGCCCGCCCGGATAGGGCAGGCCCATCAGCTTGGCGGTCTTGTCGAAGGCCTCGCCGGCGGCATCGTCCAGGGTCTCGCCCAGCAGCCGGTAGCGGCCGATCGCCTCCACCGCCACCAGCTGGGTGTGGCCGCCGGATACCAGCAGAGCCACGAACGGCGGCGCCGGGGGATCGTCCTCCATCAACGGCGCCAGCAAGTGGCCCTCCATGTGGTGCACCGCCAGCGCCGGCACGGCCAGCGCCCAGGCCAGCGCCCGCGCCACCCCGGCGCCGACCAGCAGCGCCCCGACCAGGCCCGGCCCGGCGGTGTAGGCCACCCCGTCCAGGTCGGTCACGGCCAGCCCGGCCTCGGCCAGGGTCTGGCGGATCAGCGGCAGCAGCTTGCGCACGTGGTCGCGGCTGGCCAGCTCCGGCACCACCCCGCCGTAGCGCGCGTGCAGCTCGATCTGGCTGTACACCGCGTGCGCGCGCAGGCCCTGCCCGGCCGCGGCGGCAGTGTCGTAGACCGCCACCCCGGTCTCGTCGCAGGAGGATTCGATGCCGAGCACGCGCATGGGAAGCAGATGGGGTCGTGGAAGGGGGTTGCCAGCCCGGCGGCCGGGCCTGCCGGACGGTTGCGATGCCCTGGGCAGGCCGCTATCATAGGCGGCTCACCGGGCGCAGGCCCGGTTTTTGTGTCCCGGAGATTCCATGCCCAGCGTCAAAGTCCGCGAGAACGAGCCCTTCGAGTTTGCGCTGCGCCGCTTCAAGCGCACCTGCGAGAAGGCCGGCGTCCTGGCCGAAACCCGCAAGCGCGAGTTCTACGAGAAGCCGACCCAGGAGCGCAAGCGCAAGGCCGCCGCCGCGGTCAAACGCCAGCTGCGCCGCAGCTCGCGCGACGTCACCAAGCGCCAGCGCCTGTACTGATCGGCCCAAGGGCCGATCACGGCGGCCGCGCGCACGCGGCGGCCGCCGGTACGCGGTACCCCAGAGCCGGCACGCGCGAGCGTCGCCGGCTTTTTGCGTGCCGCGCCGGCTGCTTCCCGCCGGCGCGGCCTGCCCCCTTCCAAGGAGCGCACCATGACCCTCAAGCAGCAGCTCAGCGACGACATGAAAGCCGCCATGAAGGCCGGCGACAGGCACAGCCTGGGCGTGATCAGGCTGGTCAACGCGGCGATCAAGCAAAGGGAAGTGGACGAGCGGATCGAACTGGACGACGCCGCCGTGGTCGCGGTGCTCGACAAGATGGTCAAGCAGCGCAGGGACTCGGTGAGTCAGTACGCCGCCGCCGGCCGCGAGGACCTGGCCCAGGTAGAGCGCGAGGAGATCACGGTGATCCAGCGCTACCTGCCGGCCAAGCTCGGCGAAGCCGAGATCGTCGCCGCCATCCAGGCCGCGATCGCCCAGACCGGCGCCCGCGGCCCGGCCGACATGGGCAAGCTGATGGGCGTGCTCAAGCCCAGGCTGGCCGGCCAGGCCGACATGGGCCAGGTCTCGGCGCTGGTGAAGCGGCAGCTGGCGGGCTGAGCCGGCTGCCGGCCGGGCCGGCGCCCGCGCCCTGACCGCCCGGACATCGCGCCGCACGTCCCGCCGGCACCCTCGAACCGGCCGCTGGGACACGAATGCAGCGCCTGGCCGAATCTGGCGGACATCGCCGCCCGCCGCAGCGGAGCGGAACCGGCCGGCGGCGCTCGCCCCGGCCAGTAACGAGAATCATTTTCATATAGAATCCCCACGCCGGGCGCCGTCCGCATCGCCGCGCCCGCATCCACATCCACCCGGGGATCCCCTACATGCCCATCTCTTTCCGTCGCCCAACCGCCGGCCTGCCGCGTCTTTCCCTGCTGGCCCTGGGCCTGTTGGCCGCCGTCCACGCCCATGCGCAGGATGCCGACACCACCACCGCGGACACCCAGGCCACGGACCTGGACAAGATCCTGGTCGTCGCCCAGCGCGCCGACCGCGTCAGCAACGGCGCCACCAACCTCGACCTGGCCATCAAGGACACCCCGCAGTCGATCAGCGTGGTGACCCAGGAACAGATGCAGGAATTCGGCGTCGACGACGTCAACGATGCGCTGAGGCTGACCACCGGCATCAACGTCGAGGAATGGGAAACCAACCGCACCAACTACACCGCGCGCGGCTTCGAGATCGAGAACACCCAGATCGACGGCGTCGGTATGCCGAACGATTGGGGCATCGTCACCGGCGCGCTGGATTCCTACGGTTACGACAAGATCGAAGTGATCCGCGGTGCCAATGGCCTGCTCACCGGCGTAGGCAATGCCTCCGGCACGATCAACTACGTGCGCAAGCGCCCGACCAACGAGGAGCAGGGCGAGGTCAGCATCAGCTACGGCTCTTGGGGTACCAAGCGCATCGAAGCGGATTATTCGACGCCATTCACCAAGGATGGCAGTTGGGCCGGGCGCATCGTCGCCGCGCACGAGGACGGCGGCTCGTACCTGAGCGGTCTCGACAACAAGCGCGATTACTTCTACGGCGTGATCGACGGCCAGATCGGCGAAAACGGCACGCTCACGCTTGGCTACTCGTACCAGAAGGCCAAGACCAACGGCAACATGTGGGGCGCGCTGACCTACAACCTCACCGACGGCAGCCAGATCAGCTGGGACCGCAGCGCCACCACCGCGCAGGACTGGACGTACTGGAACACGCAACGCGAAAACGCCTTCGTCGAATACACCTATCGATTCAACGACGACTGGCAGTTGAAGGCGACCTACAACTACCAGCGCTTCGAGGAAGACGACCTGCTGTTCTTCGCCTACACCTCCTCCGGCCTCGATGCGCAGACGCATGAAGGCCTGGTCGGCTGGGCCTACCGCGGCTACGACACCACCACCCAGCACATGGGCAACGTCAGCCTCAACGGCCATTTCGACTGGCTGGGCCATGAGCAGGAAGTGATGCTCGGCGCCAGCGTCGCCTACAGCAACTATCCGCAGTATTACTACGACATGGACTACACCCAGGCGGCATTCGGGACGTTGCCGGGCTTCCCGTATGCGCTCGATGCGATCGCCAAACCGACCTGGGGCGACAAGATCTTAAGCGACACGCTCAGCCAGCATCTCGAGCGCGTGTACGGCGCGACCCGTTTGTCGTTCACCGACAGGCTCAAGGCCGTCGTCGGCTTCAACTACGCCGATTTCAGCCGCGATGACACGACCTCCGGCGCGCAGCACGAGAGCAAGGTCAGCCCGTACGGCGGCCTGACCTACGACTTCAGCGACAACGTACTCGGCTACGTCAGCTATTCGGACATCTTCCAGCCGCAGGATTACTACGACGTCAACCATGTCTATCTCAAGCCGACCAAGGGCGTGAACTACGAAGCCGGCGTCAAGGCCGACTGGTTCGACAAGCGCCTGCTGACCACGCTGGCGGTGTTCGACGCCAAGCAGAAAGGGTTGGGCGTGTATGGCGGCTATGATCTGGATACCTTGTCGTATTACTACTTCGCCGAGGACGTGGAATCGAAGGGCTGGGAATTCGAGGCCACCGGCAAGCTCAACGATCACGTCAACCTCGTGCTCGGCTACACCCATCTGAAGCTGGATGGCGACAAAACGCTGCTGACCACCATCGACGGTCTGGTCAATCCGTGGATCCCGCGCAGCACCGCCAACTTCCTGTTGAGTGCGAGCGTGCCGGGCTACGAGGCCCTGTCGTTCGGCGTCGGCGGCAACTGGCGCAGCAAGACCGCGAACGAGGACAGTTATTCCGGTTTCTACGTGCGCCAGGACAGCTATGCGGTGTACAACGCCTTCGTCGCGTGGAGCATCCGGCCGGACCTGACCTTGCGCGCCAACATCAACAACATCACCGACCGCAAGTACATCTCCAGCCTGTACTCGATCGGCTATTACGGCGCGCCGCGCAACTACACGGTCAGCCTGGACTGGCGGTTCTGAGCCGCCTTCGATGACCGCCGCGTATCTGCTGTTCGCGTTGCTGGCCGCGCTGGGCTTCTACCTGGCCTGCGCGCACCAGCGGCTGCGGCCCGGCGCGCGCGCGCATGCCCGCGCGCTGCGCGCCGGCGGCTGGCTGTGCGCGGT
>JASGEB010000255.1:0-2712 GCA_047606785.1 Pseudoxanthomonas sp. | reverse complement strand
GCCCCGCGCCTGGACGTGCGCCCCAACATCGCCGTGCCCGACGCCGACACCCTCAAGGCGCTGCTCTCGCACCGCTTCCAGGCCATGACCGACTACCAGCGCAACGTGCTCAAGCCGGCCCTGCGCGACGAGGCGCAGGTGGCCGGACAGAAGCTGCGCGCGCTGCTGCCGCGGCGCCTGCGCAAGGGTCTGGTCGACGACGGCCGCTGGCTCAAGCCGGAAGCGCGTGAACACCTGGAACAATGGGTGGCCCAGCGCCCGCGCATCGGCGCCCTGGTGGCTCACCGCCGCCGCCTGGCGCAGCTGCTGGAGGCGCGCAGCCACGACGCCGCCGAGCGCCTGCGCCAGCTGCAGGCCTGGTGCCACGAAGCCGAGGCCAGCGGCATCGCCGCACTGCAGGCCTATTCGCAGCGCCTGAAGGGCTACGCGCTGGCGCATTGATTTTGTTTGTAGCCCCTCTCCCCATGGGAGAGGGGTTGGGGTGAGGGTACGGGACGAGCGCGTTGGTTCGGACGTCGCCATCTCCGCCGTACCTCAGCCGCTTGAGGCGGCTTCGATATCCGCTCCTTCGAGTCACCCCCCGATTAAAGCCCTCGGGGGCAGGCTCTTCTCCCCAGGTGGATGCCACAATCCCACGCATGCCCCGCGTCCTGCCCACCCTCCTGCTCTGCTGCGCCCTGCCCGCCGCAGCGCAGGTGCCGGCCGGCGCCGCCGACTACCTGGCGCGCATGGACAGCAACCACGACGGCAAGGTCGATCTCGGCGAATACCTGGCGTGGATGAGCTACGCCTTCGACGCCCGCGACGGCGACCACGACGGCGTCCTGCAAGGCGCCGAACTGCCCGGCAGCCGCGGCAAGCCGATCACCCGCGCGCAGAACCTGGCGCGCCTGCGCGAGCGTTTCGCCCGCCAGGACGCCGACCACAACGGCTTCCTGGACGCGGGCGAGCTGGCCGCGCCGCCGCGCTGATCCGTCCGCGGCGGCGATAATCCGCGCCGTTTCCCGACTGCGATCCGAAACGATGACCTACCTCCTGCTGGCCGTGCTGTGCAGCGTGACCGTGTCGGTGCTGTTCAAGCTGTTTCCGCGCTGGAACATCGATCCCGGCCAGGCGGTGGCGTGGAACTACGCCGCCGCGGCCGCGCTGGTGGCCTGGCGGCTGCATGCGCCGCTGGCGGTGCTGCGCGCGCCCGCTGCGCCGTGGCCGGCCTGGCTGCTGCTGGCGCTGGTGCTGCCCGGCGGATTCCTGCTGCTGGCCGCCTCGGTGCGCAGCGCCGGGATCGTGCGTACCGACATCGCCCAGCGGCTGTCGTTGCTGCTGTCGCTGGCGGCGGCGTTCGCCTGGTTCGGCGAAGCGGCCACGCCGGCCAAGCTGGCCGGACTGGCGCTGGGCGTGCTGGCGCTGCTGCTGCTGTTGTGGCGGCCGGCCGCCACCGCCACCGCGGGCGCGGGGCGATGGTGGCTGCCGCTGGCGGTGCTGGGCGTGTACGCGGTCGTCGACGTCACCCTCAAGTTCATCGCCCAGGCCGGCACGCCGTTCGCCGCTTCGCTGCTGGCGGCCTTCGCCCTGGCCTTCGCGCTGATGCTGGCGCTGCAGATCGCGCGCCACTGGACCGGCCGCACCGTGCTGGGCGGGCGCCACCTGCTGGCCGGCCTGCTGCTGGGCGCGCTCAACTGCGCCAACATCGTCTGCTACGTGCGCGCCCACCAGGCGCTGGCCACCAGTCCGGCCACGGTGTTCGCGGCGATGAACATCGGCGTGGTGCTGGCCGGCAGCCTGGTCGGTGCGCTGGCCTTCGGCGAGCGCCTGCGCGCGCGCAACTGGCTGGCGGTGCCGCTGGCGGTGGCGGCGATCGTGCTGGTCGCGCGGGCCGGCAGCGGCGGCTGAGCCGTGCGGCGTTCATGATGGCGCCGGCAAGAGGATGATATTGTTATATTGTAACAATTTCGAGATCGCCTCCATGCACCGCCCTCTGTCCTGGTTCGACCTGTCCGCCATCGGCCTGTCCGGCTTGTGCCTGGTGCACTGCCTGGCGCTGCCGGTGCTGGCCGCCTTCCTGCCGCTGTTCGCCTCGTGGTCGCATGCCGAGTGGGTGCATGCGCTGTTCGCGGCCATCGCGGTGCCGCTGACCGGCGCGGCGCTGTGGCGGGCGCACCTGCGCCGGCGCCTGCCGTGGGTGCTGCGGGTGCTGGCGTTGGCCGGTCTGTGCGGGCTGCTGGCCGGGGCGCTGGTGGCGCGTCACGAGACCGCGGTCACCGTCACCGGCAGCCTGCTGCTGGTGAGCGCGCACCTGTGGAACTGGCGCCGCCTGCATCGCGGCGGCGCGGGGCCGGCCTGCCCGGCCGGCGAATGCGGCCACGGCTGAAAACCGGCCGGCTTACTTGGACTGCGCGAGCATCCAGTCCACGGTGGCGTGGATCTGCTCTTCGGTCAGCGCCGGGTTGCCGCCCTTGGCCGGCATGATGCCGCCGTCCGGGCCGTTGAAGCCCTCGATGGCGTGCTGGTAGAGGGTGTCCTTGCCCTTGGCCAGGCGCGCGCCGAAGCCGGCCGGGTTGAGCATCGGCGCCTTGCCCACGCCGTTGGTGTGGCAGGCGGTGCACAGGTTGTCGAAGATGGTCTTGCCGTCGAGCGTGCCGCCGTAGGCGGCGTGCGCGGAGGCCGCCGCCAGCGCCGCGGCGGCGGCCGCGGCCTGCTGCGCTGCGCCGGTGC